>NZ_BAZG01000009.1 GCF_000964525.1 Anaeromyxobacter sp. PSR-1 | reverse complement strand
TCGGCTGGAACAGCGACGACAGCCGCGAGCCGCCGCCGGGGAGCCGCTCGCCCAGGCTGGCGGGGAGCGCCGCCAGGCCGGCGAAGCCGGACCCCGGCGCCGTCGCGCCGGTCTGCCGCCCGTACTCGGCCGCCACCGCCGCCGCGGCCGCGATGGCGCCCGCGGACGAGCCGCCCACCGAGCGGAAGCGGTACCGGCGCGCCAGCTCCACCAGCGCGAGCGGGTACACCACGCCGCTCGTGATGCCGCCCTTCATCACCAGGTCGCACTCCAGGAGCCCTTCGGCCTCGCCCGTCCCGTCCTGCATGCGGAGTCCCTCGCGGCTGTCACGATCGCAGGCCACTTTGCCATCGGTGAGGGGCTTGTCGAGCCGGCGGCCGCGCGCCGTGGGGGCGCCTGCCGCGCGGGTCCACCCGTCCGCGATGCCGCCCCCGTGCGAGCCCGGCGCGCCGCCGCGCCGGCGCACATGTCCGTGCCGGAGGCGCTCCGATGACCCGAGTTCCCGCCGCGGCCGCCTGGCCCGACCTGCCGCTCGCCCCGTGGGACGGCACCCGCCACGCGCTGCACATGTGGACCCAGATCATGGGCAAGACGCTGCTGGCGCTCGCCCCCGCGCAGAACCACTGGTGGCACACCGCGCTGCGCGTCTCCGCCCGCGGCCTGGCCAGCCCGGTCCCGATCGCCACGCCCGACGGCTGGCTCGACCTCGAGCTCGATCTCGTCGATCACGTGCTGGCGGTGCGGACCGATCGGCGCACCGCCTCCGTCCCGCTCGCGCCGCGCTCGGTGCACGCGTTCTACGACGAGTACCGGGCGCTGCTCGGCGCGCTGGGCGTGAGGGCCCGCCTCTCGCCGGTGCCCTGCGAGGTGCCGGATCCGGTCCCGTTCGACCGGGACGACGCGCCGCGGCCGTACGACGCCGAGGCCGCGAACCGCTTCTGGCAGGTGCTCCGGCGCTGCGCGGCCGCGCTGGAGTCGCTCTGCGACGGGTTCCTCGGCAAGCAGAGCCCGGTGCACTTCTTCTGGGGAAGCTTCGACCTCGCGGCGACGCGCTTCTCCGGGCGGCGCGCGCCGGAGCGGCCGGGCGCCGACGCCGTGACGCGCGAGGCGTACTCGCACGAGGTGATCTCGTTCGGCTTCTGGCCGGGCGGCGCGGCCGCCTCCGGGGCCCGCGTGGAGGAGCCGGTGCTCTACGCCTACGCGGCGCCGGAGCCGCCGGGCTTCCGCGACGCGGACCTGGGCGTCGCGGGCGCGCGCTACGACGCGCGGCTGGGCGAGTTCCTGCTCCCGTACGCGGCGGCCCGCGCCGCGCCGGATCCGGCCGCGGAGATCCGCGCGTTCTGCGAGGCGGCCTACCGCGCCGGCGCGAGCCTGGGCGGCTGGGATCGCGCCGCGCTGGAGCGGGCCGCCGGCGCCCCGGCGCCCGGTCCGTGAGCCCGCCCGCCGGCTCGGCGGGCCCGGACCAGATGGTGTAGAACGGACGGCCCGGCAAGGAGGCGGCACATGGACGTGGTCACCCGGCAGATCCGCAGCGAGATGGAGGGCGCCTCCTGGATCCGGCGCATGTTCGACGCCGGCCTCGAGCTGAAGCAGCGCATCGGCGCCGACAACGTGTTCGACTTCAGCCTGGGGAACCCGGACGTCCCGCCGCCCCCCGCCGCCGCCGCCGCGCTGCGCGGCCTCGCCGAGCAGATCACCGCGCCCATGGGGCTCGGCTACTGCCCGAACGCCGGGCTGCCCTCGGTCCGCGTGGCGCTGGCGCGCCGCCTCGCCGCCGAGCAGCAGGCGCCGGTCGAGGCGCGGCACCTCGTGCTCACCTGCGGCGCCGCCGGCGGGCTGGTCACGTTCTTCCGCGCGGTGCTGGAGCCGGGCGACGAGGTGCTGTGCTTCGCGCCGTACTTCGTGGAGTACGGCGCGTACGCCGGCCACTTCGGCGGCGTGCTCCGGGCGGTGCCGTCGAAGGTGCCGGACTTCACCCCCGACCTCGCCGCGCTGGAGGCCGCCATCGGCCCGCGCGCGCGGGTGGTGCTCGTCAACTCGCCCAACAACCCCACCGGCCGCATCTACGACGCCGCCACGATGCGGGCGCTCGGCGCGCTGCTCTCGCGCGTCAACCAGGGCCGCGAGCGCCCGGTGTTCCTCGTCTCCGACGAGCCCTACCGCCGGCTCGCCTACGGCGGCGCGGAGGTGGCGCCGATCCTGCCGCTCACCCCGTTCTCGCTGGTGGTGGGCTCGTTCTCGAAGAGCCTGTCGCTCGCCGGCGAGCGGGTGGGTTATCTGCTGGTGAACCCCGCCATGCCCGACTCGCAGGTGCTGGTGGACGCGCTCACCCTCACCAACCGCACGCTCGGCTTCGTGAACGCGCCGGTGGTGGGGCAGCGGCTCGTCGAGGCGCTGGTGGACGAGAGCGTGGACGTCGCCGTCTACGATCGCCGCCGCCGCGCCATGGCCGAGGCGCTCACCGGCGCCGGCATCGCGTTCCACCTGCCCGAGGGCGCGTTCTACTTCTTCCCGGAGGCGCCGGGCGGCGACGATCAGGCCTTCGTGCGGCTCCTGCTGGAGGAGAACATCCTGGCCGTGCCGGGTCGCGGCTTCGGCATGCCGGGCTACGTCCGGCTCACGTTCTGCGTGGACGAGCAGGTGATCCGGCGCGCCGCCCCGGGCTTCGCCCGCGCCGCGCGGAAGGCGCGCGGGGCCTAGCGGCCGGCGCTCGCGGCCTGCGGCGCGCGGTCGCACGCGCGCCGCCAACGCGCAAGACGATCCCACTCCGCCGACGACAACCCCGCCCCACCGGCGCCCGCGCCGCCGCGCGGAACGCCGTCGTTCCGCGCCCCTCCGGCCCGGCGCCGCGGTTGCAGTGCGGCCGCGCACACAACGTGCGACGGCCGGCCCGCCGGCGTCGGAGGAGACCCGATGAAGCGAATGCTGCTCGTGATGGCGCTCGCGCTCGCGATGCCGCCGGTGGCGAAGGCGCAGGAGCCCACCCCGGAGTCCGGCCTCATGGTCCGGCTGCGCGCGCTGTACCTGGTCCCCGCCGACCGGTCCGACGCCATCCCCGCGCTCGGCGTCCCGAAGGACGCGATCACCGTGAGCGACAAGGTCATCCCCGAGGTGGACGTCTCCTGGTTCTTCAACCGGTTCCTCGCGGCCGAGCTCGTCCTGACCTACCCGCAGGAGCACGACGTGAAGCTGTCGGGCGCGAAGATCGGGACGTTCAGCCACCTGCCCCCGACGCTCACGGTGCAGGGCCACCTGCCCCTCGGTCGCGTGAAGCCGTACCTCGGCGCCGGCGTGAACTTCACGCTCATCACCGCCACCGACCTCGCGGTGCCCGGCGTCGGCAAGCTCGAGCTGGAGGACTACAGCCTCGGGCTCGCGGCCCAGGCGGGAGTGGACGTGCAGGTGACCGGGCGCTGGTACGCCAACGCGGACGTGAAGTACGTCACGATCCGGTCCGACGTGAAGGCCGGCGGTGCCAAGGTGAGCGAGGTCCGCGTCGATCCGTGGCTGATCGGCGGGGGCATCGGGTACCGGTTCTAGCCTCGGAGGCGCGCCGGGCGCGGGCGTGACGCGCGCGTTCTTGCGCGGGCCCTGCGCCTCCGTGCGCGTTCAACGGCAGCCGGCGCCCTGCTATCTCCCCGTCGCCCGCGCGCGGACGACGCGCACGCGGGCGACGGGGAGGAGGTCGCAGCCATGAGGGACGCGAGGGACCCGGGTGGGCAAGCGGCGCCGGCCGTGGGCGGCGGCGTCCGGGAGCATGCCGCGGCGGACGGCGCGGCGTCCCGCGACGCCGGCCTCGACGGCGCGACGCTGGCGCACGAGCTGAAGAACCCGCTCACCGCGGTGAAGGCGCTCGTCCAGCTCGGGCTGGGCAACCCGCGGGAGGCCGCGTCGCACGAGCGGCTCGAGCAGGTGGCGCGCGCGGTGGAGCGGATGGAGCGGATCCTGCGCGACTACCTCGCGTCGGCGCGGGGGATGTCCGAGCTCGCCCCGGCGCGGGTCGAGGTCGGCCCGCTCGTCTCGGGCGTGCTCCAGGGGCTCTCGGCGCGCGCGAGCGAGGCGCGGGTGCGGCTCGTGACGCACGGGGACGCGACCGTCGAGGCCGATCCCCGGCGCCTCGAGGAGGCGCTCGTCAACCTGGTCGCGAACGGGATCGAGGCCACCCCGCCGGGCGGGGAGGTCGAGGTGGAGGTGCTGTCGTCGGCGGAGGGCGCCGAGCTGGTGGTGCGCGACACCGGCACCGGCATCGCGCCGGACGCGCTGCAGCGGCTCGGCACGCCGTTCTTCAGCACCCGCTCCGGCGGGAACGGCCTGGGCGTCGCGCACGTGCGCTCGGTGATCGCGATGCACGGCGGCTCGCTCCAGTACGAGAGCGAGCCGGGCAAGGGCACCGTGGTCCGGGCCACGCTGCCCCGCCGCGCCCGGGCGGCCTAGGACGCCGTCGAGCGAGACGCGCCCCGGAGCCGCTCGCCCCGAGCCCGTCGAAGGGCGAGCTAGAGGAGCGCGGCCGCCGCGAGCGCGAGCGCCGCCACCGCGGCGCCGGCGCACCAGTCGCGGGCGCGGGGCGGGGGCACGCCGGTCCACGCCTCGGGCCGGTCCAGCCGGCGCGCGGCCACCGCCAGCGTCTGGTCCCAGGTCATGCGCGCGAGGTTGCGCGTCCCGGCCTCCACCACCAGCGCCAGCGCCCGGGTCCTCGACAGGCGCAGCCGCCGCGCCCGCAGCGCGGCGCGCGCCGCCTCGAACGCGGCGAGCGCGCGCGGGACGAAGTGCACCATGAGCAGGAGCGCGAGCGAGGCGCTCCACGCGCGATCGCGCAGCACCGGCCGCGTCAGCGTGGCGAGCGCGAGCCCCAGCGCGCGCGGGCTGACGAGGGCGCTCACCGCGGCGCCGAGCAGGAGCAGCGCCGCGAGCCGAAGGCACAGGAGCCCGGCGGTGGCGAGCGCGGCCGGGGGCGGGGTGCCGCCGGCGAGGTCGAGCGCGAGCTTCACGCCGCCCCACAGGAGCGCGAACCCGCCCGCCCAGCGCGCCAGCCGGCGCGCCTCGCGCGCGGTCGCCCCGGACGCCGCCAGCGCCGCCGCGAAGCCGGCCGCGTAGACGGCGTTGGCCGCGGGGCCGGCACGCCACACCAGCACGCCGAACAGGAGCGCGAGCAGCAGCACCACCCGCCCGTCCACCTCGCCGAGCGGACCGCGCGCCCGCCGCGCGGCGGGCCAGGACGGCGCCCCGGTCACGCCCATGGGTCGAGCCCGTGCGCGGAGAGCCACGCGCCCGGCGGCCGGACCCCGTGCCGGCGCAGCAGCGGGAACACGGCCTCGGCCGCGCCGTCCGCCACCAGCCGCCCGCGCTCCAGCACCAGCCAGCGATCGGCGAGGTCCGCGAGCGCCTCGAGGTCGTGCGCGGCCACGACCTGGGTGACGCCCGCCGCCCGGTTCGCGGCGAGCACCGCGCGCACCTCGCGGATGGCCGGGTAGTCGAGCCCGGCGAACGGCTCGTCGAGCAGCAGCACCTCGGGCGCGTCGCGGAGCGCGGTGGCGATGCAGAGCTTCCGGCGCGTCCCGAGCGAGAGCGCGTGGACCGGCGCCGCGAGGTCGGCGAGGCCGAGCCGCGCCGCGAGCGCCCGGGCCGCGTCGCGCGCCGCGGCGTCTCCGGGCCGCAGGCCGAGCAGCAGGTCCTCCTCCACCGTCGCGCCGATGATCTGCTGATCCGGGTCCTGGAGCACCAGCGCCGCGCGGCGGCGGAGGGCCTCCTCGGCGCCGGGCGAGGCGTCGCCGCCCACCGCGAGCGTCCCGGCGCTCGGGGTGAACAGCCCGGCGAGGAGCGCGAGCAGCGTGGACTTGCCGGAGCCGTTCGCGCCCACCACCGCGCAGAGCGCGCCGCGCGGCAGCGCGAAGTCGATCGCCTCGAGCGCCGGTCCGCCCGCGCCGAACGCGTAGCCGAGCCCGTCCGCGCGGATCATGCCGGCGCGAGCCCCTGCGCCCGGAGGCGGCGCGCCACCCACAGCGCGACCACCACCTTCACCACGTCGAACGGCAGGAACGGGACCACGCCGGCCACGATCGCCTGGCGCGCGCCGAGGTGGAGCACCGCGGCGAGCCAGGCCGCGCCGATGACGTAGGCGGCCGCGAGCGCCGCCGCGCCGGCGACGAGGCCGGCGCCCCAGCCGATGGGGCCGCGCCGCGGGACGAGGCCGGTGAGCGCCGCCGCGACCACGAAGCCGAACAGGTAGCCGCCGGTCGGACCGAGCACCACGCCCAGCCCGGCGGCGCCGCCCGCGAACACCGGGAGGCCGAGCACGCCCGCCGCCACGTAGAGCGCCACCGCCGCGGCGCCGCGCGCGGGGCCGAGGAGGTAGCCGGCCAGGAACGCGAACAGCGGCTGGAGCGTGATGGGCACGGCGCCGACCGGCACCTGGATCCACGCGCCCACCGCGATGCACGCGGCGAGCAGCGCCGTCCAGACCAGCCGGTGCACGCGGGCGAGCGGGGGAGCCGGCGCGGGGCGGGGCGGGGCGGGGTCGGCGTTCGGGGCGGGCATGGCTGGGCTGCGTGGCCGCGGGTGCGGCGCGCCAAGGAACCACCTCCGGCGCGTGGGCGCAAGGGCGCGCACGGGCGAGGCGCGCCGCCTCGCGGCAGGTTAGATGTGCCCCCGGCCATGACCTCCCGCCCCGCGCTGCCGATGGTCCACGTGGTGCGCCCGCCGCGCGTGCCCTCCGCGAAGCCTCCGCTGCTCGTGCTGCTGCACGGCATCGGCGCGGACGAGCGCGATCTCCTGCCGCTCGCCGCCCACCTCGACCCGCGGTTCCTCACGGTCTCGCTGCGCGCGCCGAACGAGGCGGAGCCCATGGGCTTCGCCTGGTACGCCATCGACTGGCGCACCGCGCCGCCTCGCCACGACGTGGCGCAGGCGGCCGCCAGCCTCGAGGCGCTGCTGGCGTTCCTGGCGGACGCGCCCGCCGCGCTCGGCACCGACCCCGCGCGCACGTTCCTGTTCGGCTTCAGCCAGGGCGCGGCCATGTCGCTCGCGGCGGCGCTGGCGCGCCCGGAGCTGGTGCGCGGCGCGGTGCTCCACTCCGGCCGCCCGCTCCCCGGCCAGCCCGGGCCGGCCGGCGAGCTCGCCGGCCTGGAGGTGCTGGTGCTGCACGGCCTCGCCGATCCGGTGCTCCCGCCGGAGCAAGGCCGCGCCATCCGCGACCTGCTCGCCCCCGCGCTCGGGCCGCGCCTCGTCCACCGCGAGCTCGACTGCGCGCACGAGGTCACCGCCGAGACGCTGGCCGAGGCGGCGGGCTGGCTCTCGGCGCGGCTGGGGTAGGCTCGCGCCGTGCATCCGCGCGCCCGCGCCCGCGCCCTCGCGGTCGCCTGCGCCGCCGCGCTCGCGCCGGCGCGCGCGCTCGCCGGCCCGCCGTACACCACCGACGACCCGGAGCCGGTGCCGTTCCGCCACTGGGAGGTCTACCTCGCGACCGCCGACCAGTGGTCGCACGCGGACGGCTGGGGCGGCACCGCCCCGCACGTCGAGGTGAACCACGGCGCGCTCCCCGACCTGCAGCTCCACCTGGTCGCGCCGCTCGCCTGGGTGCGCCCGCCCGGCGGCCCGGCCCGCGCCGGCTACGGCGACACCGAGCTCGGCGCCAAGTGGCGCGTCGTGCACGAGGGCGAGCGCCGGCCGCAGGTGGGCGTGTTCCCGCTGGTGGAGCTGCCCACCGGCGACGACCGCCGCGGCCTGGGCGCCGGCCACGCGCAGGTGTTCCTGCCGGTGTGGCTGCAGAAGAGCCTGGGCGAGTGGACGACCTACGGCGGCGGCGGGTACTGGGTGAGCCCCGGCGCGGGGAACCGGAGCTGGTGGCTCCTCGGATGGCAGGCGCAGCGCCGGGTGGCGGAGGGCGTCGCGCTCGGCGCCGAGGTGTTCCACGCGACCGCGCGCGAGCCGGGCGGGAGCGGCGACACGCGCTTCAACGTCGGCGCGGTCCTCGACTTTGGCGAGCTGCACCACGTGCTCGCCTCGGCGGGCCGCGCGCTCGGCTCCCGCGCCGCGCAGGCCTACCTCGCGTACCAGCTCACCTTCGGCCCCGCCGGCGGGCCGGAGGCGCGCGCCGCCTCCGGCGCGACGCGCTGAGCGGGCCGGCGCCGGATCACCCGCGGCGCGGGCAGAGGGTGGCGAGGAACGACTGGGCGATGTCCATGGCGTGCCCGGCGTCGCGTGCCTCCGGGCCCCAGGGATTCGCACAGCGGCGGCTGCCCCCGGCGTCCTGCACGTAGACCTTGCGACCGTCGATCCACACCCGGTGGCTGTCGCCTCGCGGGCACCTCGCCCTGGCGAGCTCCTCGAGCGCCATGTGCGCCTCCGTGTCGTTAGGCTCGTTCGCGGTGGGGGTCGTCTCGCGAGCCGTCCAGCCCGGCCCAGGCCTCGGCGACGAGCCCGCGGAACCGCTCGAAGGCAGCGAACACCTCCGCGTCGGCGGGGCGCTTCGACTCGAGCCGGCCGGGCAGCTCGGCCAGCCACGCGTCGCGTCGCTCGACCAGCCGCCGGAGCAGCGCATCGCGTTCCTCGGCGCCGAGCGTCTCGAGCGGCTGCCGGCCGGTCCTGGCGACGAACTCGAGCCAGCCGAGCCACGGCTCGAGAAAGCCCCAGCGCAGGTGCTCGCGCAGCGACGGGTCTGCCTCGGCCAGGCGTGCCACGCTGGGCGACCACTCGTAGTAGCGGCTCCAGAAGACGTGGAAGAAGTCGCGCGCGACCGGATCCGCCGTGATGGACCGATCGCGTGCACCGCGCAGCGCCGCGATCTCGGGCGCGTCGGCGCCCACGCACGCGGTCGCGATGATGCAGGCGGACGACCCGGCGGCCCCTTCGCGCTTCCCGATGCGCGCGACGCGCGCGTCGTCGTACTCCGCGATCTGCGCGAGCAGCTGCCGCGCCGCGAGCCGCTTCGTCGAGTTGTCGGAGTGCTCCAGGAAGGCCTGCAGGTCCGCCGCGGCCGCCCTCCGATTCTTGAGCCGCCACCGCAGCTCGCCGATGCTCGCGAGGTGTCTGGCGCCGGATGTTCCCTCGAGGTGCGCGACCTGCTCGTACGCGTCGAGGGCGGCCCTGAAGTCCGCCTCGGTGTCGGAGGAGGCGAAGGGGGATGGGACGCGCTCGCACGCCTCCTCGAAGTACCGCTCCAGCTCGTGGACCTGCGCGGCGAAGTTGTAGTGGTAGATGGCCTTGGATTGCAGCGCCTCCGCCCACACGTCCGCGTGCGTGCGCTCCGGATCCAGCGCCTGGAGCTCCGCGAGCAACGCCTCGAGCGCGGGCAGGACGCGCTTGCGGCCCTCATCCCGGTAGAAGAACGTGTACACGCCCGCGCTGTCGGCCGCGCCGTCGCTGTGCCGCTTCATGAACGCATAGGCCTCGTCGTGGAGCGCGCCGATCGCAGCGTCGATGCGCCCGATGCCGACGGCGAGATCCTCCAGCGCCTTTCGCGAGTCCATGGTCTCCCCCGGCAGACGGTGGCGAGCTAGACGCCGGGCTCGACGTCCAGCTCGACGATCCACCCGCGGCTGACCGCGAGCTTCCGCGGCGGCCAGACCAGCACGAAGTACGGCGCCACGAGCAGGACGAGGAACAGCATCTCGGGGACGAAGCCGTTCACCGAGCGCGCGACCCACCGGCCGATCGGCGTCCCGTACACCACCGCGACGGCGGCTGCCCATCCTGCGAACAGCAGCACGGGTCCCCACTGATGCTGGGCGAGGCCGACGGCTCCGCCCACCACGGCGCCCCAGAGCGCGGCGAGCCCGGCGATGATGCCGAGCCCGCCCGCGCGCAGCTGGTAGTACTCCAAGGTCTTCATCGGGCACGTTCCTTTCCCGTCCTGCCGCCCGGAGGCGCAGGCTGGACGACGCATCGCTGGGGACACCCCCCGGCGCGCCCACGGAACCGATTGGCAGCGCAGCCGGAACCGACGTTCATCCGAATACGGCCCCCGGCGGGTTGTCAACGGTGTGTAGATATACGGACAGTGAATCGCGTCCAGGGGCGCGAGGCGCAAGGGGATTGAGAGGGCCGCGGAGCGCGGGGCTCGCCTCCGCCGCCGACGTGGACTTCGCCCTTCGGGTGAGGGAGTCCCGCGGCGCGCGGGCGAGGTCCACACACGTACCGTGCGGATTTCGCACCCATCGTGCTGGCCGGCGGCCGCTACCGCGCGGCGCGCTTCCGCCGCTCCAGCACCCCCAGCGCCGCCGCCTGCCGGCGCAGCAGCTCCACCAGCGCGGCCGCGGCCGGCGAGAGCGGGCCGCCGCGCCGGCGCCGCACCAGCGCCGTGTCCCGGTGGAGGCGCGGGAGCTCGCGCACCGCGACCTCCGCCAGGGCGCCGCGCGCCAGGTCCTCGGCGACGTAGGTCCGCACGAAGAACCCGACCCCCGCGCCCTCCAGCGCGAGCGCGCGGGCCGTCTCCATGGGGAGCTCCACCGGCGTCCCGGCCTGCTCGGCGAGGCGGGTCAGGAGCGGGTGGTGCGCCTGCCACCACCGCAACCGGAACATGGGCCGGCCCAGCTCGACCAGCTCGCCGGCCGTGAGGGCCGGGCGCGTGGTGATGGGGTGGCCGGGGCGCGCCACCAGCACCACCGGCTCGTGGAACCGCAGCACGTCCTGCAGCTCGGCGCCGACCGGATCCGTGCAGGGCCACGTCACGATCCCGAGGTCGACGAGGCCGTCGAGCAGCAGCCCCACGATGCGTTCGTGGTCGCCGGCCCGCACCAGGCAGTCGACCTCGGGGTGGGCGCGCACGAACGCGCCGAGCGCCGGGCCCACCAGGCCGCCCGCGACCGAGCCGAGCGTGCCGAGCCGGACGCGGCCGCGCTGGCCGACCTGCGCGAGCCGCGACGCCTCCAGCCCCTCGGCCAGGACCTCCAGCGCGCGCCGCGCGTACGGCAGCAGGCTCTCGCCCAGCGCGGTGAGCGCCACCCGGCGGCCGCGCGTGAACAGCGCGCCGCCCACCTGCTCCTCCAGCGCGCGGATGCGCGCGCTCACCGCCGGCTGGCCGAGGCCGAGCGCGATCGCGGCGCGGGTGAAGCTCCCCTCCCGCGCCACCTGGTCGAACGCCGCGAGCTGCTCCCGGTCCATGCAGCCTCCATCGAGGTCGTCGATGCGAACTATACGGTTCATCGGCTGTGTCAATCGAGCGGCACGGCTATGTTGAGCGGCGTCCGGGGCCTCGACGCGCCCCGCGGAGGACGCCATGAGGACCATCCGGATGGCCACGCCCGACGACGCCGGCGACGTCGCGGAGATCTACGGCGCGGTGGTGACGGGGACGCCCATCTCGTTCGAGCTGGAGCCGCCCGGCCCCGAGGAGCTGGCGCGGCGGATGGAGGCGGTGCTCGCGCTCGCGCCGTGGCTGGTCTGCGAGGACGGGGGGCGGGTGGACGGGTACGTCTACGCCTCGCGCCACCACGAGCGCGCCGCGTACCGGTGGAGCGTGGACGTGACGGTGTACGTGCGCGAGGGCCGGCGCCGCGGCGGCATCGGGCGCGCGCTCTACACGGCGCTCCTCGAGCTGCTCCGCGCGCAGGGCTTCCACGCCGCCCACGCCGGGATCACGCTGCCGAACGCCGGGAGCGTGGGCCTGCACGAGGCGCTCGGCTTCCGCCCGATCGGCGTGTACCCGCGCGTCGGCTGGAAGATGGGCGCCTGGCACGACGTCGGGTACTGGCAGCTCGAGCTGCGCGAGCGGACCGGCTCGCCCGGGCCGATCCTGCCGGTCGAGGCGCTCCGCCGGTCGGCCGCGTGGGACCGCGCCCTGGCCGCCGGCGAGGCCCTGCTCGCGCGGTAGCCGCCCGCCGGCCGCTCCGACCCTTCCCCACGCCGCGGCGCCCCGGGTGTATGGATGGCCGGAACGGCGCCGCGCGCGGAGCGCGGCGGGCGCGCGGAGGAGCGATGGCGGACACGGCGGCGCGGCAGGGCGGCACGGTGGTGGTGGTGAACGCGGAGCAGATGGGCCGCGGGGACGACGGGCTCGGGGCGAAGCTGCTCGCGAACTACCTGCGCACGCTCGCGTCCCTCGAGCCGAAGCCCGAGGCGATCGTGTTCTACAACGGCGCCGTGCGGCTGCTCGGCCCCGGCTCGGCGCACCTGGAGGCGCTGCGCCAGCTCGACGACGCCGGCGTGGACCTGCTCGCGTGCATCACCTGCCTCGAGTTCTTCCAGCTCACCGGCAAGCTCGAGGTCGGCCACGTCAGCAACATGCGCGAGATCGCGCAGCGCACGCTGGCCGCGGCGAAGGTGATCACCCTCTGACGGAGGAGGCGTCCATGGCGCTCGCGACGCGCAGGCTGGGCAGCCAGGGGCTCGAGGTCTCGGCGCTCGGCCTCGGCTGCATGGGGATGAGCCAGTCGTACGGCGAGGCCGACGAGGCCGAGTCGATCGCCACGCTGCACCGGGCGCTCGAGCTGGGCGTCACCTTCCTCGACACCGCCGAGGTGTACGGGCCCTTCCACAACGAGGAGCTGCTCGGCCGCGCGCTGGCCGGGAAGCGCGACCGGGCGGTCGTCGCCACCAAGTTCGGCTTCGACCTCGCCGGGGGCGCGCGCAGGGGCGGCCTCGACAGCCGTCCCGAGCACGTGCGAGCGGCGGTGGAGGGCTCGCTCCGGCGGCTGCGCACCGACCGGATCGACCTCCTCTACCAGCACCGGGTCGATCCCGCGGTGCCGATCGAGGACGTGGTCGGGGCCATGTCGCGCCTGGTGGACGAGGGCAAGGTGCGGTACCTCGGCCTCTCCGAGGCGGGGGCGAGGACCCTCCGCCGCGCGCACGCCGTCCACCCGATCACCGCCCTGCAGAGCGAGTACTCGCTGTGGGAGCGGAACCTGCAGCCGGAGATCCTCCCGCTGCTCCGCGAGCTGGGCATCGGGCTGGTGGCGTTCTCGCCGCTCGGGCGCGGCTTCCTCACCGGCGCGGTGCGCCGGGCCGAGGAGTACCCCGACACCGACTTCCGCCGGCGCGACCCGCGCTTCCAGGGCGCGAACTACGACGCGAACGTGCGCGCCGCCGACGCGGTCCGCGCGCTCGCCGCGCGCAAGGGCGCGACGCCCGGCCAGCTCGCGCTCGCGTGGCTGCTGCACGAGGGCGACGACATCGTGCCCATCCCCGGGACGAAGCGCCGGCGGTACCTCGAGGAGAACGTCGCGGCCGGGGCGATCGCGCTCTCGCCCGCGGAGCGGGCCGAGCTGGACGCGGCGCTCTCGCCGGGCAAGGTGGCCGGCCCGCGCTACGACGAGGACCGGATGCGGACGGTGGACCGCTAGGGCTCTCGCGCCGGGTCCGGCGGGCGCAGCACCTCGTACCCGCCCAGCTCGGACCGGACCCGCCACCGGGCGAGGGCGGCGGTCCGGTCGAAGCCGATCCGCTCGTAGTGCGCGCGCACCGCCGCGACGGCGCCGTCGAGCGCCGCCCGGCTCTCCCACACGGCGAGCGTCAGGACGTCGAAGCGCGACGGTCCGCCGGTCTTGCGGAACACGAGGTGGCCGCGGAAGCCGGGGAGCCCGGCGAGGACCTCGAGGTTGCCGTGCATGGCGGCCTCGAACTCGGCGCGCGCGTCCTCGGGGACCTCGAACGCGTCGATGCGGAACTGCAGGGCGGGATCGTCCTCGAGGGGCGTGGTGAGCAGGGTCATGCCGGGGATCTGCGGCGCGCGGCGGCCCGGCGATTGTACGAATTCATGGCGTTGCGCCCGGGCCGGCGCGCCGCCAAGTATCGGCCGTGCAGGTGCGAACGTTCCCGCCCGGCGCCGCGCTCGCGGACGTCGTCCGCTGCTTCCAGATCGTGGAGGCGCCGGAGGAGGCGACGCGCACGCTCCTCCCCGACCCGGGCGTGGTCGTCGCGTTCCGCTACCGGGGCGCCGCCGTGCGGATCGAGGGCGCGGAGGCGACGCGGATCCCGGACGCCGCGGTCACCGGGCCGCGCGGGACGATCCGGCGCATCCGGACGCTCGCCGGCGGCGGCCTGGTGGTGGCGAAGCTCCGCGAGGACGGCGCCGCCCGGCTCCTCGACGTGCCGGTGCGCGAGCTGTACGGGGCCGTGCTGCCCGCGGACGCGCTCGCGCCGCGCGCCGCCGTGGCTCGCACCGCCGCCCGGATCGCGGAGGCGGCCACCGACGCGGAGCGCGTGGCGAGCCTCGAGGCGTTCCTGCTCGCCCGCAGGGCCGCGCGCGCGCCGGACCGGCTGGTCGCGGCGGCGGTGGAGGCCATCCGCGCGCGGCGCGGCGGCCTGCGGATCGCCGCGCTCGCGCGGCAGCTCGGGCTGGGCCAGGACGCGCTCGAGAAGCGCTTCCGGGCCGTGGTCGGCACCTCGCCCAAGCAGCTCGCCTCGCTGCTGCGCCTGCACCATGCGATCGAGGTCCACCTGGGCGGCGCGCCGCTGTCGAGCGCGCCGTACCAGGCCGGCTACTACGACCAGTCGCACTTCATCCGCGAGTTCCGGGCGGTGACGGGCGAGCCGCCCGGGCGCTACTTCGCCGCCGGCACCCACGGCTGACCGGGCCCGAGGCCGGCCTCGAGCTCGGCCTCGGTGAAGCGCGGCGTGATGTGCTGGGAGCAGTTCCAGTCGAACGCCGCCACCTCCACCACGAAGGCGCGCTCGACCCGCCCCGCGGCGGGCGAGGGCGCGAGCGCCGCGAGGAGCGCCGGGTCCTCCGGCCCGACCAGCCGCGCGTGGCCGAGCAGCTTCAGGCGCGTGCGCGCCGGGTAGTCCATGAAGAACAGCGCCACCCGGTCGTCGTGCCCGACGTTGCCGACGGTGACGTACTGCCGGTTGCCGCGGTAGTCGGCGAACGCGATCGTCCGCGGTCCGAGCACGTGCACGAAGCCCGGCGGGCCGCCGCGGTGCTGCAGGTACGGCCAGCCGGTCTCGCCCACGCTCGCGAGGTAGAAGCTGTCGCGCGCGGCGATGAACCCGGCCTCGTCCGGGCCGAGCGCGTCGTGGTGGTCGGGGCCGCCCTCCATCCGCGCGTAGGCGGCCCGGCTGCCCATCTCCTCCTGCACCGCGCGGACCGCGGGCGTGAAGGCGAGCTCGGCGAATCGGTGTCCCATGGTGACGCTCCGTGAGCGAGGGCCGCCCGGTCCCGCGCCCGGCGCCGCGAGGCGGCCGGGCGGGGACCGGACCGGCCGGATCAGGTCCCCGACGCCTTCGCCCCGACGGCGCGACCGAGGAAGTCGCGGACGAGCCGCGCGATGTGCGGGCCGTGCGTCTCGAGCGCGAAGTGGCCGGTGTCGAGCAGGTGGATCTCGGCGGCCGGGTTGTCGCGCCGGTAGGGCTCCGCGCCGGCCGCCACGAAGATGGCGTCGTTCTTCCCCCAGACCACCAGCGTGGGCGGACGGTGCGCCCGGAAGTAGGCCTGCCACGCCGGGTAGAGCGGGAGGTTGGTGCGGTAGTCGTGGAACAGGTCGAGCTGGATCTCCTGGTTGCCGGGGCGGTCGAGCCGGGACTGGTCCATCGTCCAGGTGTCCGGGCTCACCAGCGACGCGTCGGGCACGCCGTTCGTGTACTGCCAGTGCGTGGCCTTCAGCGAGGTGAGCCAGCGAATCGCCTCGCGGTCCTCGGCGCTCCCCGAGGCCCAGTACGCCTTGATGGGATCCCAGAACTCGCGGATGCCCTCGTGGTAGGCGTTGCCGTTCTGGACCACGAGCGCGGTCACCCGGTCCGGGTGCGCGGTGGCGAGCCGGAAGCCCACCGGCGCGCCGTAGTCCATCACGTAGAGCGCATAGCGGCGGAGGCCGAGCTGCTGGGTGAGCGCGTCCACCACCTCCGCGTAGCGGTCGAACGTGTACGCGAACGCGTCGCGGGCCGGCATGCCGGAGTGGCCGAAGCCGGGGTAGTCGGGGGCGATCACGTGGTAGCGGTCCGCGAGCGCCGGGATGAGGTTGCGGAACATGTGCGAGGACGTCGGGAAGCCGTGCAGCAGGAGCACCGCCGGCGCGCCGGGCCGGCCGGCCTCCCGGTAGAAGACCTCCACGCCGTCCACGGTGGCGGTCCGGTAGCGGACCTGGACGGCGGGCGCCGCCTGGGCCGCGGGCGCGGCGGCGGTGCGGGCCGGCAGCGCGGCCGGGGTGAGCGCCAGCGCGGCGAGCAGCGCCGCGGGGAGGTGCCGCGCCGGGCGGCGGTTCGGGGGGATGCGGATCACGTGGACCTCTCTCGTTCGGTGGGCGGGGGCGGAAGTGCCCCCGGACGCGAGAGAAGGTGGCGCGGGCGGCGCCTCGAAAGAATACGTGGGGCGCGCAACGCATTCTTTCGCGAGGAGGAAGGATGGACCGGGTCCACCAGCTCCAGGTGCTCGTGGCGGTGGCGGAGACGGGCGGGTTCGCCCGGGCGGGCGCGCGGCTCCGCATCTCGCCGCCGGCGGTCACGCGCGCGATCTCGGCGCTCGAGGCGCGGCTCGGCGCGCGCCTGTTCAACCGCACCACGCGCACCGTGCGGCCCACCGAGGCGGGCCTGCGCCTGCTCGAGCGCGCGCGGCGGCTCCTCGCGGACCTCGAGACCGCCGAGCGCGAGGCGGCCGGGGAGCGGGCCGCGCCCACCGGCCACCTCACGCTCACCGCCTCGGTGACGTTCGGCCGCTGGGCGCTCGCTCCGGCGGTGCGCGCGTTCCTGGGCCTGCACCCGGGCGTCACCGCCTCGCTCGTGCTGGTGGACCGGGTCGTGAACCTGGTGGAGGAGGGGGTGGACGTGGCGGTGCGCATCGGCCAGCTCCCGGACTCCGACCTGGTGGCGCGCAGGCTCGGCGAGATCCGGCGGGTGCTGGTGGCGAGCCCGGCGTACCTGCGCACGCGCGGCGCCCCGGCCTCGCCCGCCCGGCTCCGCGAGCACGCCGTGATCGCCTTCACCGGCCTCCAGGCCGGCCGCGAGTGGAGCTTCTCCGAGGGCGGCCGGCGGGTGGGCGTGGCGGTCGTGCCGCGCCTGGTGGTGAACGACGCGCTCGCGGCGCTCGACGCCGCCGAGGCCGGCGAGGGCATCACGGTGGCGCTCTCCTACCTCGTGGCGGAGCGGATCGCCGCCGGCCGGCTCGTCCCCGTGCTGGGCCGCTTCGCCCCGGCGCCCGCGCCCGTCCAGCTCGTCCACCCGCACGCGCGGCTGGTCGCGCCCAAGGTGCGCGCCTTCGTGGACTTCGCCGCGCCGCGGCTCGCGGCGGCGATCGCGGCGCTGCCGCCCATCCCGGAGCGGCCCGCGGGGCCCAGGCGTCCGGCGCGCGCTACTCGCGCATGAGCGGGTTCGACGGCGCCTTCGCGGCGTCGCCGCCCGCGCGACACAGCCGCGCCCAGTGGCGGTCGCCCGGGAAGTGCGAGAGCAGCGCCGCGAACGCGATCGCCCACAGCGGAAGCGCGCGAGGGTCGCGTGTCACCATGAACACCACCACCGCGAACAGCGCGGCGCCCTCGCACATCGCGGTGGCGACGATGAGCCGGGTGAGCGCCAGCCGCTCGCGGGTGAGCGCGGGGCCGGCGGACGGCGCGGCCGGGCGCATCCGGACCGCCCAGAGCCAGGACACCGGCACCTCGACCGCCACCAGCACGGTCAGCACCAGCAGGAGCGGCTGCGCGATCCCGGGGGCGGGCTCGCCGCGGAGCCGCACCGCGAACGCCACCACCAGGAACAGCACCGGCGCCACGGCCAGCACGCCCCAGATCATCACCGCGTTGCGACGCTCCGGCAAACGGTCCATGCGACCTCCCTGGACCAGCAGTGTACCGGATCCCGCCGCGGAGTCCGCGCGCGGTCACCGCGCCATCGCGCGGAGGATGAGCCTGGCGACCGCAGGCGCCTGCTCCTCCAGCAGGAAGTGCCCGCCGTCGAGGAGGTGGATCTCGGCGCGCGGCAGGTCGCGCCGGTAGGCCTCGGCGCCGGCGGCGAGGAAGATCGGATCGCCGCGCCCCCAGACGACCAGCGTCCGGGGCCGGTGCGCGCGGAGATAGGCGTGCCACGCGGCGTAGCGGGCCACGTTCTCGCGATAGTCGAGGAACAGGGCGAGCTGGATCGCCTCGTTGCCCGGCCGGTCGAGGAGCGCCTGATCCAGGACCCACGCATCCGGGTTCAGGGCCTCGGGGGCGCGGGCGCCCGCGGTGTACTGGAAGCGCGTGCCCTCGGGACGGAGGAAGGCCCGCACCCTGGCGGTCGCCTCGGGACCCTGGTCGCTCCAGTACGCCTGGAACGCCTCTCGCGTCAGCGCGCTCAGCCCCTCCTCGTACGCGTTCGCGTTCTGGATCACCAGGCCGCGCACGCGCTCCGGGTGGCGCGCGGCGAGGCGGAAGCCGATCGGGCCGCCGTAGTCCTGCAGGTAGAGCACGTAGCGCTCGAGCCCCAGCTGCTCGAGCAGCGTCTCCATCGTCTCCGCCAGGCGATCGAACGTGTAGCGGTACGCGCCGGGCGGCGGCGCGTCGGAGTGGCCGAAGCCGGGGTAGTCCGGTGCCACCACGTGGAAGCGCGTGGCGAGCAGCGGGATGAGGTCGCGGAACATGTGCGACGACGAGGGGAAGCCGTGCAGGAGCACGATGGCCGGTGCGTCGGGCGGGCCGGCCTCGCGGAAGAAGATGCCGACGCCGTCCACGGTCGCCCGGCGGTAGCGGACGGCCAGGGGTGAGCCGGCGGCGACGGCCGGGACGGCGGCGAGGGCGATGGCCAGGGCGCCGGCGGCGAGGGTGGGCTTCGGGCTGGACATGAGGGCTCCGGTGCGTGGCCCGGGAGGCGGGGCCGGTAACGAGAAACAGCGCCTTTGACGCGTTACCGAATCGTAACGTGCAAAACGCGGTTGGACCCGTTACGGATGGGGAGCTGATGGATCCACGCCCGCTGCTCGTCGGCAGCCACCCCGCCGCCGACTTCCTCAACACGACCGTCTCGACGGCGGACGGTCCCGTGGAGCGCCTGGTGGACGGCCGGGCGCTCCTGGACTGGCTCGTGGCGGTCGGCCTGCTGGAGGCGCCCGCCGCCGCCGCCGCGCGCGCGCGCTGGCCCGCTGCCGACCTGGATCGGGTCGCCGCCGAGGCGCGCCGGCTGCGCGAGCGCGCGCGTCGCGTGCTCGAGGACTGGCGCGCCGGGCGGGCGCTGCGCCCCGGGCGGCTCCTGCCGCTGAACGCGCTGCTCGAGCGCGGCAGCGCGCACCGCGCGCTCGCGCTCCGCGGTGGCCGGTGGACGCTCGTGGAGCGCGCCCGCCTGGACGCGCCGGCTCAGCTCCTCGTCCCGGTGGCGCAGGCGCTCGCGGCGCTGCTCGCGGACGAGGAGCCGGAGCGCGTGAGGTCGTGCGCCGGCGCCGGCTGCACGCTCTGGTTCGTCGACCGCACCCGGAGCGGCCGCCGCCGCTTCTGCAGCGCCGAGCTCTGCGGCAACCGCGCGCGCGTGGCCGCCTACCGGCAGCGGCACGGGCGCGGCGGCTGAGCCGCGCGCGTCACCGGTAGCCGGTCACGTCCGCGGGCTTCCCCGGATCCTGCACCTCGACCATGTAGCGCCAGGCGTCGGGCCGGCTCCCGTCCACGTCGGTGAAGCCGTAGACCTTCGCGAGCTGGCCGCTCGAGAGCGACTGGCCGTTCCAGCGCGCCACCTCGGGATCCGCCGCCAGCGCGGCCACCGCCCGGCCCACGAACGCGGGCGTCTCGGAGATGGCGAAGTGCGGCTCCTTCGCCAGGGCGTCGCGCCAGTTCGCCTCGGTGACGCCGAACAGCTCGAGCATCAGCTCCGAGCGCAGCCAGCCCGGGGTGAGCGCCACCGCCGTCGCGCGGTGCGGCGCGAGCTCGTGCCCGAGCGCCCAGGCCATGCGCAGGTTGGCGGCCTTGACGAGGTCGTAGAAGAACGACACCCGGTAGTTCCGCGCGTTGTACTCGGCGGTGCCGTCGGTCACCTCCACCACGAGGCCGCCCGGCGAGCGGATGAGGAGCGGCAGCGCGTGGTGCGCCGTGATGGCGTGCGTGTCCACCGCGAGCCGGAGCGTGTGGAGCCCGTACTCGAGGTCGGACTCCCAGACCGTCCTGTTCCACTCCATCTTCGTGCCGCCGAAGATGTCGTTCACGAGCACGTGGAGCGCGCCCTGCTCGCGGTCGATGCGCTCGACCAGCGCGCGGACCTCTCCCGGCACCAGGTGATCCACGGCGACGGCGATGCCGCGCCCGCCGGCGCGGGTCACGAGCTCGGCCGTCTCCTCGATGGTCTCGGGCCGGTCCATCTCCGAGCGCCGCGCGCGCGTGCTGCGGCCGGTGCAGTACACCGTCGCACCTGCGGCGCCGAGCTCGACCGCGATCCCACGTCCCGCGGCCCGCGTCGCGCCGGCCACGAGGGCGACCTTTCCTTCCAGGGGCTTCGTCATGGTGGAGCTCCTCCGGTTTCGGGCCGGACCATTTACTCACGGCGAACCGCGCCCGCCACGCTTTGCGGCCGCCTCCCCATCGGTGGCATCGTCCCCGGACGCGCCTCGCCCGCGACCCTCGCCGTGCCCCTCCCCGGACGCTTCCCCAAAGAGCCGCGCGTCCACGCTGGACGCCGCGGCGGCGGGCGACGACCGTCATCGCATGGGCGGGGCGCGCACCCTCACGGCGGCAGGCGGGGAGACGTCCTTCCGCGGCGACGATCGCCTCCTGCTCGGCATCATCCTGGGCGTCCTGACCTTCTGGCTGTTCGCGCAGACGACGCTCAACATCGCGCCGGACATGCGCCGCGACCTCGGCACCGGCGAGAGCGTCATGAACATCGCCGTGGCGCTCACCGCGCTGTTCTCCGGCATCTTCATCGTGGTCATGGGCGGCCTCGCCGATCGCGTCGGGCGCGTGAGGATGGTCAGGCTGGGGTTCCTGGCGAGCATCGCCGGTTCGCTGCTGGTTGGCCTCGCGCCGGCCGGCGCGCTGGCCGTGCCGTTCCTCCTGGCGGGCCGCGCGCTGCAGGGGCTCTCGGGCGCGTGCATCATGCCGGCGAGCCTCGCGCTCGTGAAGGCGTACTGGGACGGCGCGGAGCGGCAGCGCGCGATCAGCCTGTGGTCGATCGGCTCCTGGGGCGGCTCGGGGGTGTGCTCCCTGTTCGGCGGGCTCGTGACGCAGAACCTGGGCTGGCGCTACATCTTCTTCGCCTCGGTGCTGGTCGCCGTCATCGGCCTGCTGCTGCTGCGCGGGACGCCGGAGAGCCGCGCCGAGGGCGGCGCGACCGACTACCGGTTCGACCTCGCCGGCGTGCTCGCGTTCATGGTCGCGATGGTGGCCCTGCAGGTGGTGGTCACGCAGGGGAACCAGCTCGGCTGGACCAGCCCGGCGTCGCTCGGCCTCGTCGCGGCGACGCTCCTCTTCGGCGGGCTGTTCCTCCGGATCGAGCGCAGGGCCCGCAGCCCCTTCATCGACTTCGGGCTGTTCCGGAGCTCTACCTACACCGGCGCGACCGTCTCCAACTTCCTGCTGAACGGCGTCGCCGGGACGCTGATCGTGTCGCTGCAGCTGGTGCAGGTCGGCGGCGGCATGACCGCCCAGCGCGCGGGGGTCCTGACGCTGGGCTACGCCGTCGCCATCATCGCGTTCATCCGCGTGGGCGAGAAGCTGCTCCGGCGCTTCGGCGCGCGCCGGCCCATGCTCTGGGGCTGCGCGATCACCGGCGCGTCCATCCTGCTGCTCGCCCCGTCCAACGTGATGCTGGCGCGGTACGAGGTGATGGCCGTGATCGGCTACACCCTGTTCGGCGTCGGGCTGGCGTTCTACGCGACGCCCTCGACCGACGCGGCGCTCTCGAACCTGCCTGCGTCGCAGGCCGGCGCCGGGTCGGGCCTCTACAAGATGGCCTCGTCCCTCGGCGCCGCCTTCGGGGTGGCGATCTCCGCGGCGATCTTCACCGCGCTCCGCGCCGCGCCTCGGAGCGTGAGCTGGCTCGAGGGCGTGATCACGTTCCAGGGGCGGCAGGACAACCTGGCCGTGCGCGAGGCCGCCATCGTCGCGCTGGGCTTCAACGAGCTGATGGTCGTCGTCGCCATCGTCTCCATCGTCCTCACCATCCCGCAGGGCGGGCGGGACCGGGGCGGCTGAGCGCCTCGCCGGCGCGAGGTGCGCGAACGGGCCGGATCCCGGCCAGCACGG
The DNA here is from genome assembly GCF_000964525.1 of Anaeromyxobacter sp. PSR-1. Taxonomy (GTDB): domain Bacteria; phylum Myxococcota; class Myxococcia; order Myxococcales; family Anaeromyxobacteraceae; genus Anaeromyxobacter. The sequence goes on along the minus strand of NZ_BAZG01000009.1, from coordinate 40,998 downwards.
ACTTCCGGACGCACCCGGTGCCGCTAGCGCGATCCGCCGGCCCCCAGGGATCGGCTCGACGCCTCGCACGGACGGTCCTTGAATCTCGTTGCGACGCCTCGAGACGGGGCTGGCAGGAGCGCATGGCGCCGCAGGGGGAACACCATGGAAACCACGAGCGTCGCGGGCCGGCTGGCCCTGGCGTGCGGAGCGGTGCTGCTCGGAATCGGCGGAGGCGGCGTCGCGCGCGCGACCGAGTGCGGCGACACGGTCACCTCGAGCCTGAAGCTGGAGAAGGACCTGACCTGCGAGACGAGCGGCCTCGTCATCGGCGCCGATGACGTGACGATCGATCTCGCCGGCCACACCATCACCGGCGTCCCGGGGACGCCCGGCGACCCCGCGTGGTCGGGGGTGAAGACCGACCACCTGCTGACCCTGCGGAACGTCCGCGTGATGAACGGCACCATCGTCGGCTTCCGGTACGGCGTCGCGATCCGCCACGGCACGGCCGGAGCGGTGATCCAGAACCTCGCCTTCGCCGACCAGATCGACATGAGCGTGTTCGTGCGCGACAGCAGCGGCGTGCGGATCACCAACGTGAAGGTGACGGACTCGGGGCCCATCGCGATCCGGTACGGCACCGACGTCCGCATCTCGATGGCCGCGATCTCCCTCGCGAGCCGCAGCCCGGCGATCGTCGCCCGGGACAGCGCCGGCGTGTCGATCCGGACGCTGGCGGCGTCCGGCCCCGTCCCGGACTACTTCGGCGGCGTCGCACCGGAGAGCGGCATCCTCCTCGAGCGCGTGACGAACGCCGACGTGCAGGGCGTGTACGTCCGCGGCTTCAAGGACGGCGTGGGCTTCGCGTGCGGGAGCTGTGCCCCGGGCGACGTGCCGAACTCGGGGAGCGTGAGGGACAGCGTGTTCACCGACGACCAGGCCGGCGTCAACGTCGAGTACGCCGCGAACGTCACCGTCGCCGGCAACCACGTCACGCGCGCCGGGCGCTGGCACCCGGACTACTGGTTCGTCGGCGGCGGGATCACGGCCGCCTGGTGCACCGGCCTCGCGGTCGTGGACAACGCGGTGAGCGAGAGCATCCAGGGGCTCGGCTTCATCGACGTCACGGGCTCGAGGATCGAGGGGAACAAGGTCCTCGACAACGTGCTCTCCGGCATCGGGCTCAACATCCAGGTGGGCGGGTCGTTCGGGAACACCGTCGCGTCGAACATCGTGCTCGGGACGACCGCGGGCTACGACATCTGGGCCCTGAGCGGACCGAACACCTGGAAGGGCAACCTGTGCCGGACCGCGTACGGCGACGGCGTCTCCTGCGCGATCGTGGTTCCCTGAACGCCGGCACGCGGTCGCGCGACGGCGCCGGCGTCGCAGCTCGAAAATCGGGGCGTGCACCCGATCGCGCTGGAGAGGTCCCTCGGCCAGGACTCATCCTGGCGCGATGCGGGTGCACGCACCATGAACAAGGGCCGCCTCGAGGCGTTCAGCGACGGCGTCCTCGCGATCATCATCACCATCATGGTGCTCGAGCTGAAGGTGCCGCCCGGCGACACGCTCGAGGCGCTCGCCGCGATGCGCTCGACGTTCCTCGGCTACGTGCTGAGCTTCGTGTACGTCGGCATCTACTGGAACAACCACCACCACCTGCTGCACACCGTCCACGGCGTGACGGGCGGCATCATGTGGGCGAACCTCCACCTGCTGTTCTGGCTGTCGCTCATCCCCGCCGTCACCGCCTGGGCCGACCACTACCCGGCGTCGCCCTGGCCGACGGCCCTCTACGGCGTCGTCCTGCTCGCGTCGGCGCTGGCGTGGCTCGTCCTGCAGCGCGCCATCATCCGCGCCGGCGGCTCGCTCCGGCGGATGATCGGCGCGGACCTGAAGGGCAAGCTGTCGCCGATCCTCTACCTGACCGCGATCGCGCTCTCGTTCGTCCGCACCTGGGCCGCCGACGCCGTCTACGCGCTCGTCGCCGCGCTCTGGTTCATCCCCGACCGCCGGATCGAGCGGAGGTCCGGGGCGGGCGAGTGAGCGGCGGGCGGCGGCGGAACGACCTCCTCGCCGATCGCGCAACGAACGGCGGAGCGCCCGGGCGAACTGCCCGAACGGCGCGGCCTTTCACGCGGGCCGGGCGCGCGCGGCGGGGCTGCGCCCGGGGCGGGGCACGTAACGAACTCGCGACAGGCGCACACCGGAGCGCGGCTCGACGCCAAAGGAGAAGAACGCATGCACTCGAAGATCACACATGCAGCTGCGCTGGCCCTGTTCCTCGCCACCTCGCCTGCGCGGGCGGACGCCCCGCGCGCGGACGGCGGCGCCGTCTTCACGATGACCGACGATGCCACCGGCAACGCGGTGCTGGCGTTCGCCCGCGGGCAGGACGGCACGCTGACCGCCACCGGCGTGTATCCCACCGAGGGCGCCGGCTCGGGAGGCGGCGAGCCGGTCCTCGGCTCGCAGGGCGCCGTCACCCTCAGCTCGGATGGCCGGTTCCTCCTCGTCGTCAACGCCGGCTCGGACGACATCTCGTCGTTCCGGATCGACGGGGCCCGGCTGACGCTCGTCGGGCGGGCGCCGTCGGGGGGCACGTTCCCCGTGAGCGTGGCCGAGCACGGGGGGCTCGTCTACGCGCTGAACGCCGGCGGTGACGGCGACATCTCCGGGCTCCTGCTGGACGAGCACGGCGCCCTCACCCCGCTGGCCGACTCGACGCGACCCCTCGGCAGCACGGCGGCCGGCGCCGCCCAGGTCGCCTTCGACCGCTCGGGGAAGGTCCTGGCGGTCACGGAGAAGGCGGCGCAGGAGATCGTGCTGTATGCCGTCGACCGGCAGGGCCGCGCCTCCGCGCCGACCCCGGCGCCGTCGTCCGGCGCCGTGCCGTTCGGGTTCGCGTTCACGCTCGGCGACGTCCTGGTGGTGAGCGAGGCAGGCGGCGGGGTCTCCGGGACGAGCGCGGTGTCGTCGTACGCGGTGGATGGGGTCTCGGCGGAGGTGGTGAGCTCCTCCGTGCCCAACTTCCAGCGCGCGGCCTGCTGGCTGGTGATCACGAGGAACGGGCGGCACGCGTACGTGGCCAACGCCGGGAGCGGCGACATCTCCGCGTACCGGATCGATCGGCAGGGCGAGCTCACGCTTCCGCCGGGGGCGGAGACCGCGGCCACGCTGCCGGGCGGAAAGCCGCTCGACCTCGCCCTCGCCGGTGGCGACGCCTTCCTGTACGCGGTCGACGCCAGCGGCCACTCGATCGCGGGCTTCTCCGTGGGCGACGACGGCGCGCTGACGCCGTTCGCGTCGGGCGTCAGCGGCCTGCCTGCCTCGGCCGTCGGCCTCGCGGCGAAGTGAGCGAGCACGCCGGTCGCGGGCACCTCCCGGCTCGCCGGGGCGGTGCCCGCGACCTCGGCGGGAACCGGAGCGGCGTGAACCCGACCCTCCGAGCGCCTCACTCCGAGGGCGCCCCGAGGGCCCTGCGGAGCGTCTCGACGCTGGCGTCCACGAAGGCGCGCACGATCGGCGTCACGAAGCGGCCGGCCGGCGTGACCACCTGGACCGGGATGGGCGGGGGCTCGAACGCCGCCAGGATCCGGACGAGCGTCCCCGCGCGAACGTGCGCGTCCACCTGATACGAGAGCAGGCAGGTCGGGCCCAGGCCGGCGAGGGCGGCGTCCACGGCGGCCTCGGCCGTGTTCACCACCAGGCGCGTCGAGACCGGCGCGACGAGGCTCCGGCCATCCCGCGAGAACGTCCAGTGATCCGGCACCGGGGTCACCGGGAGGCAGGCGACGCAGGTGTGCCGCTCCAGCGCCCGAGGAGTCCGCGGCGCACCGTGGGCCCGGAGGTAGGCAGGGCTGACGTAGACCCCCCGCCGCACCTCGCCGGCGCGGGTGGCCCGCAAGGACGAGTCGGGGAGCCGGCCGAGGCGGACCGCGACGTCGAGCCCCTCGTCGACGAGCGAGACCACGCGATCGAGCAGGACGAGCTGGACCGTCGTCGCCGGGTGGGCGCGCAGGAACGCCTCGACGATGGGGAGGACGTGGAGGCGGCCGAACACGACCGGCGCGGTCACGCGCAGGCGCCCGCCGAGCTCGTGCGGCTCGGCCGCGCCGCCGCCGGCCCCTTCGAGCTCCTCGAACGCGACGAGCGCGCGGCGTGCCCGGTCGAGCGCCTGCGCTCCGAAGTCCGTGAGCGCGACCGAGCGCGTGGTCCGGTCGAGCAGCCGCGCCCGGAGGCGCTCCTCGAGGGCAGCCACCGCCCGCGTGACCGCGGCCGGTGAGCGGCCCAGCCGCCGCGCCGCTGCGGCGAAGCTCCGGGCCTCCGCGACGGCAGCGAACGTCGTCCACGCGTCGATGCGATCCAAGGTCGTTCCTCCGCATGCAATGGAGAACTGTCGCGCACTCCATTGTTGCGCGTGCCTCCGGTCGCAACACTTTGCACCCAACCCGCCGCCTCACGGCGGCACCACCGGAAGGAGCCGTCATGTCCCGCATTCCCCCCGTCGACCCCACCACCGCCGAGGGCAAGCCCCGCGAGCTGTTCGCGGGGATCCAGAAGGCCCTGGGCACCGTCCCGAACCTCTACCGCGTGATCGGGAGGTCGCCCGTCGCGCTCGAGGGGGCGCTCGCCCTCGCCGGCGCGCTCGCGCGGGGGCGGCTCCGCCCGCGCCTGCGCGAGCAGATCGCGCTGGCCGTCGCGCAGCAGAACGGCTGCGACTACTGCCTCTCCGCTCACACCGCGCTGGGCAAGGGCCTCCAGGTGTCGGACGCCGACCTGGCCCTGGCGCGCGAGGGGAGGGCCACCGATCCGCAGGACGACGCCGCGCTGCGCTTCGTCGTTCGCGTCGTCGAGCGGCGCGGGCGCGTCGACGACGAGGATCTCGAGGCGGTCCGGCGCGCCGGGTTCGACGACGGGCAGGTCGTCGAGCTCGTCGCCAACACCGTGCTGAACGTCTTCACGAACTACCTGAACCAGGTCGCCGACACGGAGATCGACTTCCCCGTCGTCCGCGCGGCCCCGGCGAAGGCGGCCTAGCCACACGGGGGCGCGGGTCCGGCGCGGTCGAGCGTGCCGGGCCCGTGCTCCCCGGGTCATGGGATGGCGCGCGTAACGATCTCACCCCGGCCACGCACTCGACCACGGCCGGCGAACGGCCGGTGACGACCTAACCCATTGAAGAGGGATTCCCGATGAAGAAGCTCCTGCTGGTCGCGCTCTGCAGCACGTCGCTCCTGTCCCTCGCTCGCGCGGAGGGCAGCGGCGGGATGGAAGGCGGCGCCGCGATGAAGACCGAGGGCGCCATGAAGCCGGGCGGGGCGCAGGCGCCCCGCGCCGGGAGGAAGGAGACGAAGAAGCAGGCGGTGGATCCGAAGGCGAAGCACGGCGGCATGGACCACGCGAAGCGCGACGGCATGGACCACGCGAAGCGCGACGGCATGGACAGCGCGAAGCACGGCGCGATGGAGCACGGCGCCGGCATGGGCCACGCCGACGGTCAGATGGGCGACGGGGCGAAGTGACCCGGGGAGGACGAGGTGCGCCAAGGGCACGAATGGTTCGGCGGCGTGTGACCCTCGAGGCCGGGAGCCTCCCGATGGGGCCCGCGCGTAACGGCGCCGCCGGCCGCGGACACTCCCGCGCGCGGGGCGGCCGTGGCGCCGCGAGTCGCGGGAGGTCCCGTTGAACGGCGCAGCGACGAGGGCGATCGACTCCCCGACCCCGGGGCTCCACGACGAGTGGGGGCTGGTCGCCGCGCTGCGACTCGGCGACGAGGCTGCCTTCCTGGCCCTCGTGAAGCGCTACCACGGCGCCATGGTCCGGATCGCGCGCATGTACCTGCGCTCCGACGCGACCGCCGAGGACGCGGTCCAGGAGGCGTGGCTCGGCGTCCTGAAGGGGATCGACGACTTCGAGGGCCGCGCCTCGGTGAAGAGCTGGATCTTCCGCATCACCGCGTACTGCGCGAAGGGCAGGAGCGTGCGCGAGGGCCGGTTCGTGCCGCTGTCGTCGCTCGAGGAGGACGGCGACGACGGACCGGCGGTGGCACCGGAGCGCTTCCAGCCGGAGGGTGCGCGCTACGCGAACAACTGGTCCCAGCCTCCCCAGCCGTGGGCGGACGAGCGGCTCGCGGCCGTCGAGACGGCCGCGCTCGCGAGGGCGGAGATCGAGCGGCTCCCGGTCCGGCAGCGGACGGTGATGACGCTCCGCGACGTGGAGGGGCTCGACTCCGACGAGGTCTGCGCGATCCTCGGCATCTCCGAGGGCAACCAGCGCGTGCTCCTGCACCGCGCGCGCTCGAAGGTCAGGGCCGCGCTCGAGCAGCACCTCGAGAAGGGGGGGCGCCCGTGAGGACTCCCGTGTCCGCGACCGAGCTGTCCTGCCGCGAGCTCGTGGAGCTGGCCTCCGACTACGTCGAGCGTCGGCTGCCGCTCGCCGAGCGCACGCGCTTCGAGATGCACCTCTGCTACTGCGCGCCGTGCAGGGTCTACCTGGACCAGATCCGCGCGACCATCGCGACCGCCGGCCGCCTGACCGAGGACGACCTGCCGGCAGGCTCGCGCGAGACGCTGCTCGCGGCGTTCCGCGAGTGGAAGAAGACGCCGTGAGCGTCACGGAGCCGGGAGAGGAGGGGAGGGGCGTGATCGCGTACAAGTTCCTGTCCCGCGGCGCCGTCGGCCCGTTCAGCGGGTTCCGGTGGCCGACCCCCGACGGCGGCGCGGCCGGCCCCTGGGTCGAGGCGCGGCCGGAGGACGGGATCCACGCCTGCCGGCCCGTGGACCTGCCCTACTGGATCGACGAGGAGCTCTGGGACGCGGAGCTCTCGGACGACGCGCGGGAGACGTCGCACCAGCTCGTGGCGTCGCGGGGCCGGCTGGTGAGGCGCGTCGAGGCGTGGCCCGAGATCGCGCGCGCGTTCGCCGCGCACTGCTCCGAGACCGTCCGCGCGCGGGTCGAGGCCGCGCTCGCCGCCGGCGGGGTCACGGCGGAGCGCGCGGCGTTGCTCCGCGGGTACTCCGGCGACGCGGAGGCGTTCGCGCGGGCAGGGAACGTCGCCGCGGCGGCCTTCGCTGCTGCGCGGGCGGCCGCGGTGCTGGCCGGCGACCCGGAGGGCTTCGCCGCCGAACGGAGCCGCCAGGCCGCCTGGCTCGAGCGCGCGCTCGCGTCCGCGCGCCTGCCCCGGGCCTGAGCGCCGGGGCCCGTCAGGCCTCGGCGCGTGCCCGGCCGCCGCTCGACGGGCGCGCGGCCGCGACCATGCCGACGGTGACCACCGCGACGCCGGCCAGCGCGGCGCCGCTCGGGTGCTCGGAGAGCAGCGGGATCGCGGCGAGCGTGGTGATGCAGGGGACGGCCGCGGCGAAGAGCGCCGTCGTGGCGGGCCCCAGCGCCGCGACCGCGCGCGTGTAGACGAAGATGGACGCCGCCCCGACCAGCGCGCCCTGCACGACCGCCTGCAGCAGGAGCTCCCGCGGGCCCACGACGAGGAGCGCCTTCCCGGGCCACGCCGCATAGGGCGGGAGGAAGGCGACCGACGAGAGCACCGCGACCGTCGCGGCCGCGGTCGCCGGAGGCAGGTCGACGCGACGGGCCATCACGCCGTAGGCGGACCAGGAGAGGGACGCGAGCAGGAGCAGGCCGTCTCCCGCGAGCTGGCCTGCGCTGGCGACCGCCAGGCTGTCGTACGCCATGAGCGCGATGCCAAGCCCGATGAGGACGAGCCCGGCCGCGCGCGGCCCGGCCCGCCGACGCTCCGCCGTGGCGCGCACGAGCGCGGAGGTGAACAGCGGCAGCGTGCCGTGCAGGAGCACCGCGCCATGCGCGGCGGGGGCCAGGGAGAAGCCGGCGTACGCGAGGAGCGCGAAGCCCAGCCCGCCGAGGAATGCCAGCGCCCCCGCGTCGCGCCAGGTCGCGCGGCGGCCGCCGCGGAGGAGCAACGGCAGGAGCAGGGTGCCGCCGATGCCGAACCGGAGGGCGGCGAGGTCCGGCAGCCGCAGGCTGGACGAGAGGCCCAGGCGCGAGGCGAGCGTGAAGCTCGAGAAGAGCAGGACCGAGAGCACGGCGCAGGCGACGCCGACGGCGCGGTCCCTCGCCGTGGCCTCCCGGGGCCGCGCGCCCCGCGGCGCCTCCATCGCGGACGGGTCGCGCATCGCGTCAGGCGTGCGACTTCAGGTACTTCACCAGGCCGAGCACGTCCTGCCACACGAGCCGCCCGATGGCGCCGGAGCTGTACACGGCCAGCAACACCGTGCCTCCGGGGCCGAGCACGAACCCGGCGGACTGCAGGTGCGGCGGCGCGTGGGTCGGGTGTGGATCGTAGTAGACGCCCAACCTCCCGGCGACCGCGTCGAGGGAGGCCCCGAAGGCGACCGGAAACTCGAGCCGGTGCTCCTTCACCATGGCCGAGGCCTGGTCACCGGCGTCGGTCGAGAGGCTGACCACGCCGATGCCCTCCTCGGCGAGCCTCGCCAGACCGGACTGGAAGGCCCTGAGCTGGGCGACGCAGAACGGACACCACGCGCCCCGGTTGACGAGCACCACGCCGTACGGGTGCGGAAGATCGGCCGGCAGCGTGAGCGATGTCCCGTCGGTCAGCGTGAGCTCGAGCGCCGGGAAAGGATCGCCTGCGTCGAGGAGGGGTGCGTTCGGCTTTCGTGCCACGGCGGTCTCCCGGGTGTGGTTCGTCTCCGGAGACAGTGGCCTCCATCCGGCGCGGCGTTACGTGGGGACCTTGTGCGGGCAGAGCGGCCCGCGGGTCACAGGCCCTGGCCGCCCGACGCCTCGATCCGCTGACCGTTGATCCACGCGCCCTCGGGCGAGAGCAGGAGCGCGACCGCGCCGCCGATGTCGTCGGGCAGGCCCACCCGGCCCAGCGCGGTCATGGAGGCGACCATCCGGTTCACCTCGGGATCGTCGCGGACCCTTCCGCCGCTGAAGTCGGTCGCGATCGCGCCGGGGGCGATCACGTTGGCGGTGATCCGCCGCGGGCCCAGCTCCTTCGCCAGGTAGCGCGTGAACACCTCCACCGCGGCCTTCATCGCGCCGTACGCGGCCGAGCCGGGGAAGGTCATGCGCGTCAGCCCGCTCGACACGTTGAGGATGCGCCCGCCGTCCGCGATGAGCGGCAGGAGCCGCTGCGAGAGCAGGAACGGCGCCTTGAGGTGGACGGCGTAGATCTCGTCGAGCTGCGCCTCGGTGGTCTCCGCGATGCTGGCGTGGAGTGCGATCCCGGCGTTGTTGACGAGGTAGTCGAGCTGCCGGGTCCCCCAGGTCCGCTCCAGCTCCGCCGCCACGCGCCCCGCGAAGGCGGCGAACGACCCGCTGTCGGCGACGTCGAGCGGGAGGGCGACCGCCGTTCGCCCGAGGGCGCGGATGCGCTCGCGGACCTCGCTCGCCTCGGTGGCCGCGGAGCGGTAGGTGAAGAGGACGTCGACCCCTCGCTCCGCGAGGTGCAACGCCATGCTCCGCCCGAGGCCGCGGCTGCCGCCGGTGATGAGCGCGATCGGGGTCTTCGAGGTTCCTGCCATGGTCCTTCCTCCTGCACCGTGGCTTGTCGTTCGGTGCGGGGGAACAGTAAAGGCCGGATGGGAGCGCGAGAAGCAGATCGGGACGTGACACACTGTCTCGTAAAGGCGAACATTGGCCCATGAACCTCGACGCGCTGCGGATGTTCGTGAAGGTGGCCGAGCTGGCGAGCTTCACGCGGGCGGCCGAGCACCTCGGCCTCTCGAAGGCGCGGGTGTCCGGCGGGGTGCGCGACCTGGAGGCCCTGCTCGGCACGCGGCTCCTGCAGCGGTCCACGCGCGCCGTGCGCCTCACCCCGAGCGGCGAGGAGCTGCTCGGCCGCGCGCGGCAGCTCGTCGCCGAGGCGGACGAGCTGGCCGCGATGTTCCAGGCGCCGAGCATGCTCCGGGGGCGCGTGCGCGTGGACATGCCCCAGAGCCTCGCGCGCTCGCTGTTCATCCCGAGGCTCCCCGAGCTGCTCGCCGCGCACCCGAACCTCGAGGTGCAGCTCAGCACGACCGACCGCCGCGTGGACGTCGTCCGCGAGGGCTTCGACTGCGTGCTGCGCGTCGGAAAGCTCGACGCCTCCGGGCTGCTCGCGCGCCGGCTCGGCGAGATGCCCATGATGAACTGCGCCAGCCCCGGATACCTGAGACGCTACGGCACCCCGCGGTCGCTGGAGGACCTCGACGGCCACCTGCTCGTGCACTACGCCTCGCGGTTCGGGGACGGCGCGCCGGGGTTCGAGTACCGGGACGGCGACGCCTATCGCGAGCGTCCGATGCGCGCCGTCGTGACGGTCAACAGCAGCGACTCGTTCCACGCCGCGTGCCTCGCCGGCCTGGGCATCATCCAGGCGCCGCGGGCAGGCCTGCTCCCGTCCGTCACCGCCGGCGACCTCGTCGAGATCCTGCCGCAGCACACGTGCGAGCCGCTCCCGGTGTCGCTCGTCCACCCGCACGGGCGCAACGCGCCGCGTCCGGTGCGGCTGGTGATGGGCTGGATCACCGAGCTCATCAAGGCGCAGCTGGGGTGACCGGGCGGTGGCGCTGCGCGACGAGGACGCGGCGGTATGGCGAGATCACTCGACCGGCGCCGCCGGCGCGGCTGGGGTCGCCGCGATCGACCGGGCCAGCCGCCGCTCGAGCTCCTCCACCGTGCGGTCGAACGCGGGGCGCTGCCGCTCGTCGAGCACCCCCCGCATCTCGGCCCACTGCCTCCGCCGCGCGGCCTCGAGCTGCGGGTACACGGTGCGCCGGATCGCGGCGAGCTCGCCCTGGTGGCGCTCGAGCACCGTGCGGAGCGCGTCGCGCTGCTCGCGGGAGAGGTCCAGCTCCCGGTTCAGGCGGAACAGGATCGCGCGGGTGCGGGCCTGCTCCGGCGGGCCCTCGAGCAGCCGGGCCACGGCGCGCTGGACCACCGCGCGCGAGAGCACCGCGCCGGTCACGCCGCCCGCGACGAACACGAGCGCCAGCACGAGCACCACCTGCCAGCGGGCGCGGGTCACGGCATCGCCTCCAGCACGTAGGCGGAGCGCGAGACCTGGTCCTCGAAGGTCCGCTCGGCGCGCCAGCCCAGCAACAGCATCGCCGCGGTGAGCGCCGCCGCGCCCAGCGCGAGCGGCCGGGCCCGGCCGGCGATGAGCATCCAGGCGGGCGGCTCGCGCAGCCGGGCCGCGACGGCGGCCTCCAGCCGCGCCACCAGCGCCGCGGGCGGCGCGAGCGCCTCGGTGGCGGCCCGCAGCCGGGCGAGGCGCGCGTCGTCGGTCTCGTGGTCAGCCATGCTTCCTCCTCTCGCGCAGGAACGCCCGCGCGCGCACCAGCCGCTGCTCCACCGCACCCTCCGAGCACCCGAGGAGGCTCGCGATCTCCGCGGCGCTGCGGCCCTCGAGCTCCTTCAGCACGAGCGCGACGCGCTGCTCGGGCGGGAGGTCCTCCAGCCACCCGGACAGCTCGCGCAGCGCGGCGCGCGCCTCGAGCGAGCTGCTCGGGTCCAGCACCTCGTCCACCGGCGCGCCCCGGGACTCCCGGGCGCTGCGCCGCCGGCGCGACCGCAGGACGTCCAGCGCCGCGTTCACCACGATGCGGTGGAGCCAGGTCTCGGTGGACGACCGTCCCTCGAACCCGCGTCCCGCGAGCTGGGTGCAGGCCCGCACGTAGCTCTCCTGCAAGACGTCCTCCGCCTCGGACGGATCGCCGGTGAGGCGCGCGGCGAGCCGGTAGAGCCGCGGCGCGGTCTCCCGGATGATCCGCTCGATGTCGGCCTCTCGATGGTCCGGCACGCCGCCCGCTCGCTCCGATCTCGTCGCGCTCTTCCCTTCGACGCCGCCGCCGGCCCGCACCCTACGGCGCCGCGAATCATGGTGGGACGCCGCGTAGGGCGCCACGGCGCGGCGGCGTCCGAAGGGGCATGACCCACACCGAACCGCTGTCCCTGCTCGCCCTCGCCGTCCTCGCGCTCTCCTCCCCCGCGCCGGCCGCCGCCTCCGACGCGGACCTCGTCGCCCGCGCCCGCGCCAGGGAGGCCGCCCAGCTCGCGGAGCTGGCGCGTTCGCCGGTGCAGGTCCAGGCCGAGGGGCGCGCCTCGGGCGGCCGGCGCTCCCGCGAGATCGCCTGGACCCGCGAGATCACCTACGCGCCCGACGGGACCGTGCAGGTTCGCCAGCTCTCCGGCTCGGGCGGCGGCGCGCGCGGCGGTCGCGGCGGCGGCGTCCAGCTCCTCGGGCCGCTCACGCTCGCGCCGTTCTCCTTGCCCGGCGCGCAGGTCGCGGTGCGCCCGTCGCCGGGGCCGGGCGGCAGCGCCCTCGTCGAGGTGAGGTCGCCCGCCGGCGGCGCCATCTCGGCCGTCGTGGTCGAGGTGGATCCGGCGACCGGCGCGAAGCGCGCGCTCGAGGTGGTGCCGGGTGGCGGGGAGGGCGGACGCGTGTCGGAGGCCCGGGCCCGGGTCACCTTCGACGCCGACGGCGCGATCGCGCGGCTCGAGTCGCACGCCGAGATCCAGGGCCGCCGCGGCTCGGGGACCGTCGAGGTGCACGGCCACCGCGTCGCCGCCCCGCAGCGCTGAGCCGCCCGCGTCCCCGAGGAGGAGCCATGATCGCCCCGCTCACCGCCGTCTCGTCCCTCGTCGCCGCCGCGACCGTGGTGGTCACCCACCCGCGCACGATCGTCGTGAGGCCTGCACCCCCGCCGCCGCGCGCCGTGGTCGTGGTGCCCGCGCGCCCCCCGCCGCCCCCGCCGCCGCCTCCCCCCATGTCGAGGCGCGAGGCCGTCGAGCGCGGCTACGGCTGGTGCGGCCGGAGCGGCTACGCGTGCGTCCTCGTGGAGGTGCATCCCCGCGCCGCCGTGTGGGACGTCCACTTCCGGGCCAGCCGCCCCGGCGCCACCGGGCCGCTCCGCGTCACGTTCGACCGGCAGACGCGTGCGCTCGTCGAGGCGGTCGAGCCGGGGCCGAGGGCGCCGCCGGCGCGCTGACGATCCCCACCGGCACCGACCGCGCCGCTGTCTTCGCGCGGAGTGCGATGCTACGCTGGGCACTTCAGCGACCCGTCAGAGGTCGCTTCACGCGAGACACCCCCTCCCCGCCGCGGTCGGCGTCGCGTCCGTTCTCCCCATGACCACACCGAAGCTCCCGCTCGCAACCCTCGCCGCGATGGCCCTCGTCGGCTGCGCGACGAATGCCTCTTCACGCTCCGCCCATCCGTCACCTCCCGACGACCCGGCGACCGCGAGCTTCGAGGCGGTGGTCGTGGGGACGATCCACCGGGCACACCTCACCGAGTCCGCCTATCCGCTCTCGCAGCTGGCCGGGCTCATCGAGACCTATCGCCCCGACCTCATCCTCGTCGAGATTCGCCCCGAGCCCTTCGCGCTCGGACACCTCGAGGACGGGCCGTTCGAGATGACCTACGTGACCTGGCTCGGCCATAGCAAGGGCATCGCGGTCAGCCCCATCGACTGGTTCCGGGACGAGGACCTCGGCGTCGACGCCGATCCCGAGCCCGAACCTGCCGACCGGCACGCGTACGAGGAGGAGACGGCCGCGCTCGACGCGCGCATGGACCGCCCGCTCACCTTCGCCGAGGTCCACTCGCCTCGCCAGGATGCGGCGGTCCTGTCCATGCTGAACGTCCGCGCGCGCTACCTCGCGGGCAATCCCGGCTGGAACCGGCGCCAGGCGTGGCTCCACCAGCAGGCGCTGGAGGCCATCCGCCGGCGCGGCGCGCACAGGGTGCTCGCGTTCGTCGGGGCGTTCCACCGACCGGAGCTCGAGGCCTTCCTCGCAGCCGAGGGCGGGTCCGTCCGCAGCCCGCGCTCCATCCCGTTCGCCGCGACCGCGCGCACGCCCGCGCCGCCGCAGGTCGTCCAGCTCTGGCGCGAGGGCGCCGCGCGGCTGAGGGCGCAGGCGGCCAAGGCCCCGGCGAAGCGCGCCGAGGCGCTCACGAGCAAGGCGAGGTACTTCGAGGTCGCGGCGGATCGGGCAGGGCAGTGCTGCGTCGACCCGGCGGCGTTCGACGCGCCATCGTCCTAGTCGCTCGCGCTCGCGCTCATCGCCTCGCGGAGCTCCGGCAGGTTGGCGCGGATGAAGCGCAGCGTGCGCGTCTGGCGCGGGTCGATGCGGCCGCCCGGCGTGAAGATCACCCAGTCGCTGAGCAGCTCCAGCGGGTGGACGGCGCGGTCCCCCTCCTTCAGCCCCGCGATGTGGAACGGCGCGTTGACGAGGGTGGCGTCCACGGCGCCCGCCTGGAAGCCGTGCACCTGGAACCACAGGTGCTCGCGACCGTCCTCCCCCCCGCCGTCCACGCGCAGCCCGAGCTTCACCAGCGCCGGGAAGTCGAACTCGGCGAGCTCCTCCACGGCGCCGCGGAGGACGTCGAGCGTCTCCCGGGCGCGCCGCGCCATGAGCTCGGTGGCGGAGATCGAGTAGTGGATGAGGACCTCCTCCGGCACCGGGGCCTGGAGGAAGCGCGACGGGCGCGGCGCACCGCGGCCGACGAGGCGCGCGAGCCAGCCGCCGCTCGCGGCATCGCAGACGACCACGTGGCCGTCGAGGTGCTCGTCGTCCACGCAGGCGCGGTAGTCGGCGTGGTCGCGGCCCGCGCCCGCGAGGAACGTGCGCGCCGGCACCGCCAGGACCAGCTCCCGATCCACGAGCGGCATCGGCTCCCCGCCCGGCGCGAGCCGCCCCTCGACGACGCCGAAGGCGAGCGCGCGGAGCAGGTCGTGCGCGTGGCCGTGCACCGCGGGATCCGGAGCGAGCACGTCGAAGTCCCGGAAGCCGATCTCCTTCAGGCCGTGGCTGTGGAGCCAGAACACCGGCCGGTCGCCGTCGCCGGAGGCCGGCGCGTCCGGGTCGTACAGGAGGTGCAGCGTGTGGATCGCGTCGATGTCGAGGTCCGCGTCGTGCGCGAGCTCGTCGTCGAGGGCGTCCCGAGACCAGAACGCCTGGGCCTGGTGATCGACCGCGGCCACCCCCTCACGTCCCATCACCGCGCGCAGGAAGCGCAGCAGGTCCTTGCGGTCGGCGAGGACGTTGCCGGAGCGCGAGCCGGTGCTGACCGCCACGGCGTACCGGCAGGATTTCACCGCCTCCTTCTCCGCGCCCGTCAGCCGCCCGTCCATGTCGGCGAGGCTGCCCGGGGGGAGCGGCGGGTCCGGCATCACCACCAGCGTCGCCTCTCCCCAGCCGTCGTGCTCGAGCGCCGCGGTCCAGCCGCCGTCGGCGCCGCGCGTCACCGCTCCGAGCCGCACGCCGTGCTCGCCGACCGAGGCGAAGTCTTCGGGCCGCGCCGCCCACTTCCCGCGGAACAGCACCGAACCGGCCTGGGCGACGGCGGGCTTCCGATTCCACCAGCTCATGCGATCACCTCCCCGGCGGAGGATACACGGAGGGCGAAACCGGTGACGACGACGGACGATGAACGAAGGCGCATGAGGTCGGCGCGAGGAGGACAGCCGACCACACCGTCGTCGAGACCTGCGCTCAACGTCCGGCCAGCCTCGATGCCGCGGGAGCCGCAAGGACCGAGGTCCTTCACCCGCTGGGGCGCGGGCGGGACGAAGTCGGCGCGGCCGGGGTCGAACGCGTTGCCGCCGATCCAGTCGCACGCGTAGGATCCACGCAACGCGCCGGCGGGGACCATGCTGACCGACATCGACATCGAAGGGTTCCGGTCGGTGCGGGCGGTGGAACTTCGCCTCGCCCCCGTCACCGTCGTGCTCGGCGCGAACGGGACGGGCAAGACGAACCTCTACCAGGCGCTCCGTCTACTCCAGGCCGCGGCTTCAGGAACGCTCGCACGTACGGTCGCGGACTCGGGCGGGATGCCGTCCGTCCTCTGGGCGGGCGCACGGAGGAAAGGAGCCATCCGCCTGCGGGTGGCCGCGACGATCGACGAGTTCACGTACGAGCTGGCCCTCGGCCTCCCGACGCCATCGGAGGCGGTGTTTCCCACCGATCCCTTCGTGAAGGAGGAGCGGATACGCTTCGACGGTGCGCTCCTGCTCGATCGGGCGAAGGCGTCAGCAAAGCTTCGGGACGCCGACGGTCGTCCCGTGACGCGTGCCTTCGACCTCTGGGCATCGGAATCAGCGCTCGCGCGGCTGTCCGAGCCGCAGCGGTATCCGGCGCTCTTTGCCATCAGGGAAGCGCTTCTGGCGTGGCGGTTCTATCACCAGTTCCGCACCGACGAAGGCTCGCCCATCCGGCAGTCGCAGGTGGCGGTGAGCACACCGGTCCTGGCGCATGACGGGCGTGATCTCGCCGCGTCGCTTCGAACGATCCAGGAGATCGGGGACGAAAGGGCGCTCGCGGCCGCCGTGGACCGCTTGATGCCGAGCGCCCGCCTCGACGTCGCGGACGGCACGATCGTTCGCGTCGAGACGCCGGGCCTGCGCAGGCCGCTGGACGCCCGCGAGCTGTCGGACGGCACGCTCCGGTACCTCTGCCTGGCGGCTGCCCTGCTGTCACCGCGGCCACCACCTCTCCTCGCCCTGAACGAGCCCGAGACGAGCCTTCACGAGAGCGTCCTCCCCGCACTCGCAGACCTGATGTCTGCCATGCCTCGGACGACGCAGCTCTGGGTCACGACGCACGCGAGGTCGCTTGCGGACGCGCTTGCATCTCGCGGCGCGAAGGTCGTCGAGCTGCAGAAGGTGGACGGAGAAACGAGAGTCGTCGGCGCGCAGCTTGTGGAACCGGACGAGGGCGACGAATCGGAACCATGAGCCCTGGCAGCTCGAGCGGCTCCTTCCCTGGGCTCATGGCCTCTCCGAGGTGAACCGGCTGCGGTTCGGGCTGGACCGGCTCGCGCCGGGCCCCTCGATTCCGCCTGCCCTGAGCCTGCCGAAGGGCTCGGGGTGAGCGGGCGGGGGCGGCGGGCGTGGGAGGGCGGGCGTGGTGCGCGCTCGGAGGCAGGTTCCCCCACGAAGGCGGAACCTCGGATCGCGACGCCGAAAAAGACGAAGGCCGGGACCCTTGCTCAGGATCCCGGCCTCGTGGAGTGGCGGGGTGTAGGGGACTCGAACCCCTGGCCTCCGGCGTGACAGCCAGTGAAACCACGCTGGGTGGAGGTGTCGGGATTCGCAAGGTGGCGGAAACACTGGCAGCGGACCCGGCGAGGAGTCCAGCGGGTCGCCGGCTTTCGCAGGCGTTCTCCGGCCACTTGGCATCCAGGGAGCGGGGCGCGGCGGCGGGGCTGGAGCGGCTGCTGACGGTGCGGGGGTCGCGGGCGTGCTCGGGGTGGCGACGTCGACGGTGTACCAACTGTGTGCAGCCGGGAAGCTCCGGCACCGCCGCGTCTCGAACGCCATCAGATGTGCGCCGACCGATGTAGCCGCCTTCGCTCGCGAAAGAATCGCGGGAAACGGATGTGAACGCGTGTCGACGAACGGTGAACTACTGTAAGCAGGACCCGCCGTTGCCCTTCATCGCTGCGGAACCGTCCGCCTTCCCGTTCCCTCGCGTTCCACGTGGTCCCGCCCCCGATCCGGCGTTCGGAGCGGCGGCGGGGCACATGTGGCGCACATGGAGGCGGCTCCCAGTCGGTCATCTCGCCCGTTCCACGCTGTGCGCGCCTTGGCGGCCGCGATGCCGCGAACCCGTTCCCATGGCTCGCCACTTCAGCCAAGATTCTACGGCCATGGCGACGGACTTCTTCGAGTGGGATGAGCTGTCCAGGGCGGCCGACGATGCTCTGCGCCCCGAGCGAATGTTTGAGGGCTCCCGCGACTTTCTCCGCGGTTGGGAGGTGCTCTGGGCGATTCACCAGTCCATTGCAGCGAAGGGAAGTGGGGAGCAGACCCCAATCAGCGCATGCGCCATGTGCGCGAGCATGGCGCTCGAACTCGCTTTGAAGAGCCTGATCACGCTTGAACAGAAGGAGCCCGTAGCGAGCCACAGCTTCGCGAGGCTCTTCAGACAGGTTTCAGGGCGGTTGCGCGAAGAGGTCGCGTCGCAGGTGCGCTTCGATGGCGCTTCGACATCCGTAAACGCAGTCACCAGTTGTCTGAAGTCGTGCGAGGGAACGCTTGATAAGTGGCGGTACAGGCATGAGCATCGCGACATCGACTTCAACCAGGGTCATATGATGTCCGTGACCCTGGCTCTCCATGAAGTCGTGTCGCGGCGACTCGTGGAGTGGCGCAAGCGGTCGCACCCGATCCAGACGCAAAGGGCGTCATTCACTGAGGAACGGGCGCGTGCATTGGTGGCGCGCGCCCTCGAGCGACTGCACCACGAGGAGAGCGACCTTGCAGACGACGTTAACGAGCGAACCTGGTCGCACCGCTTTGCCGTACACTTAGAACGGGAGGTGCGAAGGATGGATGTGCGTCTTCTACCGGAAGGCATCACTCGCGGAAACCTAAGCGTCGACTGCGAATACAACCGGCGAGGGGACGATCCGAAGAGGCTTCACGAGCTAGCAGCGCGGGTGAAGGCCGAAGCGGACGGACTCGATTCCGTCGCCGACATGGATGCGCTTACCGTTTATCCGGACGTCATCGTGCACCGCCGCGGCAAGCTCGGACCCAACCTGATCGCCATCGAAGTTAAGCGTGCCAACGCGCGTCGTGAAGCGATCGAGTGGGATATGGAGAAGCTCACGACATACAAGAGCGAACTGGGATACATTCACGCGTTCCTAGTCGTATTTGGCAGGAGAAGACCGAGGATCGTCGCCGCACGCGCGAGCCCAATGCCCTAATAGATGCTGCATCGTTGTCGCTTAGCAGCTGCGACCGGCGCACCGTTCTGTCGCGCGTCCCTCCGCCCCTGGTCGTGTGAGAGCGTCCCCGCCGAGGCGAATTAGCCGTCCGGCGACGAGTCCAGGGCCTCGTTCGAAACTAGGCGCGGTCGGACGCTCGCGGCCAGTCGTCGGGCACCAGTTGGAGAGTGCCCCGCCAGCGCTCGACGACTGCGGCCTGGTACCAGGTTTCAGCGATGTCGGCGTGCTCCGTCAGCACTACTTGGAAGCCAGGGGCGGACTCCTTCACTGCTCGGAAGATGCGCTTGAACATGCGGACGACAGAGTTCCGCTCCTCTTCCGATACCTTGCCCATCTTGCCCTCGTCGAGATCCTTCTCGGGCGGGAAGTAGACTTGGGACGGCTGGTCGAGGAAGAGGAACCCGGGAACCGGTCGCTTCCGCTGAAGGAACCACTGATGAAGCGCCAAGTGCGCGATCAGGTGGTAGCCCACCCAGTTCTCGCCGCTTCCCATCCGGCTCATGGGCACAGGCCCATCAGCCGTGTCCGCGACAATCGTCAGCTTCGCGAGATCGAATCGCAGCGGAAATCGAGAATGCTCAAGGTGAAGCTCTCGAGCCCACTCCGTCATGCGCTGTCCCAGAATCGAAGTGATCGACTCGAGGCGCTCATGCACCCGTTCGTCGCTCAACTCAAGCTCAAGCTCTGCACATCGCGCCTTTAGCTCGCCTATCTCGGCGGATAAGGCCTTAGTATCCGGAAGCTCAGGGATACTCTCCAAGTACAAACTGATGCGTCCGACAACGTGCGCCCGTCGAGCGGCCTCGTCCTCTGCACGCGAGACAAGTTCGTTCGACGCCCTCACGGCCTCAAGCTGACTGCGGTTCTTAAGAAGATCCTCCTGGACAACCAGCAGCCGCTTCTCGAGCTCAGCGACTACTCTCTCGACGTGTGGAGCGGCTCTCGTAACTGCCTCCAAGCGTGACCCCAGCTCCGACAACACGCCACTTAGTTTCGCGATCGGCGGCGGCTGGTTCGCTTCCGGCAAGTGCTGTGTGCAGAGGGGGCAGGTGTGGCCCGGCTCCGCTCCAGAGAACATGCCGATGCTTTGCAGTCGCGACCTCTGCTCAGCGGCCTCGGTTGAAAACGCGTTCTCGTCGGCCTCATAGGCACGAGCGGCGGCGATTTCGAAGCGG
Organism: Anaeromyxobacter sp. PSR-1; assembly: GCF_000964525.1. GTDB lineage: Bacteria > Myxococcota > Myxococcia > Myxococcales > Anaeromyxobacteraceae > Anaeromyxobacter. The sequence goes on along the minus strand of NZ_BAZG01000009.1, from coordinate 21,111 downwards.
ATTCGTCTCTGCTTATCGAGCAGGCGCCCGCGTTCGTCAGACAGTCTTGCGTACTCCCCACCACCGGCCGTTGCGACTTCGGGTCTCGCAAGCGGGGTCGCGGCAACGCTGCGGAGCGCCGAGATGGTGGCCTCCCACGATGTCGGCGCGGCATCGGTTAGTCCCGCCTCGCGTGCTTGCGCAATAAGCGCATCAGCCTTGCTGACGCCCTCACCACGGAGAGCATTGATCTCCGCCATTCGGCGCTCACGCGAACGAAGCTGCTCGCGCAGCCGGCGAAGCTCGTCTCGCTTCTTTACGTGCTCATCGTCTACCGCTCCCAGGAAATATGGGAGTGTGTCGCGAAGCGCCTGTGCAAGAAAGTGGTCGCCCGAGCCATGAAAGAGTTCATCGCGGCGGATGATCTCGTCCTGAGGCTGGAAACAAAGCGGCAGTGCGTGTCGAATATTCGCAGCGAGGGGCGCCCGAGTCTGACCGGGGGGTGGCTCGTGAATATTGTCGCCGATGCCAGCCCACCGCCCCAAGAGCGCGATCAGCCCTTTTGTGTTCGTCGTCTGCCGAAGCTCGCTCGCTTCGGGAATCGCAACAGAGGTCGCGGTCGCGACGAAGCAGTCCTCGCTCGATACCGCGCGAGGGCCCGGGCATCTCCGCGCAATGAATCCTTGTCCCTCGCCGATCTTCAGGTGAAGACCAAACCAAGACACCGAGCGCCGGATCGGCCCCTCGGGCACTCGACACTCGCCACTGCCGAAACAGTAGTCGACGATATCCACCAGAGCTGACTTCCCTGTCTTGGACGCTCCAGTGACGATGTTGACCTTACCGGGCTTGAGTGTCAGGGCCCGGCGCCGGCCGTCGTGGCTGAAAAGGACGATGGCCAGGATTTGCATGCTCACGGCCGAACCCCCAAGAGCGCCATGACGGTGGCAGGAGTGCCCGCCGACGCGAACCACCTTCCGATGAAGTGGGCACGGTTTGCGCACAACCGCACCTCGTCGCTCGCCCTCTTGAGCTCCTCGGCGATCTTCTTCTTGAAGTCACCGCTATCTGAGAGACCGCTCGGCGAGAGAAGCAGCATTCCGTGCGCGCAACCAAACAGAAGGGCCTCCCTTGTGAACGGCACGAGCGCTCGCGCTCGTGCCGGGAACCGGGCGCGCGTCAAAGCATGTTCCTCGAGCCACACCGGGAGCGACGTGGTCACCGCCTTTGGAAGGGATTCGCGCGTCTCGCGGTGAAGTACGAGAGGCAGGACCAGGAAGGACAGTTCAAGCGGGAACGCCGAACTGGAAACGGAGCGAAATCCAGCGGACGCGCTCCAGAGAAGCACCGCACAGAAGCTTGGGTTTAGTAGCGCCCTCTCTTCAGCGGCGCGCTCTTCCCATCGTGTCATTCGACCGTCTCCCCGATGAGGAGCTTCGAGAGGAGCTGCTGGAACTCGGGGTGCCATCCAACCCGCAAATCGTCTGCGAGCATGTGGAACGATCCACGCGTTATGAAGGGTTCAGTTACCGAGGGTCGAATCGGGATCAGGACTGTCTCTGCCCACTTCAGGACCTGAAGCGCGGCACTCCGCTTGGCGTCCTCTGCCGCTTGGTCGCCGAGTTCGTCACGCACGGCCTCGAAAATCAACTCCCATTGCTCGCACAGCCTCCGCTCATACTTGTCTAAGTCGCCAACAAGGAGGAGGTCGTCACGTATCCAGCGTGATCGCTGCTCGAACGCGCGATAATAGTCGCGCACCCCGGCAGCGATCCGCTTACGCCCAGCCTTCGCTATCTCGAGCTGCCGGACGAACGTCGACTCGGAATGGGCGGCGTGCGTCGCCTCATCCAGCTCAAACTCCAGCAGGTCATCGTCGATCGGCAACGCGTCTTGCTTGAACTGATCTCGGAGATCCGACATCTGCGCTTCGATCTCCGTTGCCAGTATCCGATCCACCTGTCCGTGCGAGGATAGGTGTTTTAGAACTCGGCGAAACCACCAACCCTCGAGCCGCTCTAGAAACGCTTCTTGGTGGCTGCGCTCTACAGCCCAAAAGACTTCGCTACGAAGCTGCTCACCGAGTTCGAGGACCGTCGGAACGCCGTCAATAACAACGATCGAGTCGACCAGTCGTCGGCGCACCACCGCGGGCGCCGCCAGGAAAACCGCGTACGCCGGAGCGTTCGCCGCGGACTGAGACGTTTGTGCTGTTGCCTCGAGCGCTTGAAGCGCGGCTTCGACATTCCGCTCCTCGATTCGAAGCTGCGCCGCAATCGACCCCGGCGGCGCTTTCGCAGTCGTGAGCAGGTAGAGCGTGGTCCCGAGACCAGCGGCCGGGAGAGTCTCGAACCAGACCCTCAGCGATTTCCACAAGTCGGCGCTGGCGTTCGTGAGTGAGGACTCTCGCGCTCGATGATGTTTCGTCTGGAGTAGTTCGGCCGCATCCCCGCCCACCGTCTCGAGTGCAACGTCGTCGAGGACCTCGATGGATACAAGGAAGTCGCTGCCACGCTTTAGACGGCGCAGCGCCCACAGAAGGCCGACCCTGACCTGGTAGAGATAGCCGAGGGCGGCGTCGGCTGCGGAGAACGGGGATCCAGTTGTCGCCGCCATGCTTACCCCCGAACCACGACCCGAACGCGAAGTGTACCCTTGGCCGGCTGTCGTTGCGAGTTGTAGGCCAGCGGAAACCTGCCGTGAGCAACGATCCCAGGATGGCCCAGCCCGACCTGAGTGGCGGGACGCGATGGATTCGGCGGCGGCCTCCACTCCGAAGACGCTCTCGGCGTGGCCGCTGATCCGAAAGCAGGTCAGAGGACGCGAACGTACACGCGACGATGCGCGCCAACGGCTCACGCGCTTGCGACGTTCAACGTGGCGGCTCGAGGGCGAACTCGCGTTCGCGGCGTTCGCCTCGTGACGCCCCGAATGTGCATTTGGGACCACGTGGTCCAACGCGGCGAACGGAGTCCTTGAACCATGTGGTTCAAAATGGAGCAAACGGCCGTTCCCGGGGGCTGTGCCCCGGAGTCACCAGGGTTGGCAGCAGGATTCGGATCAGGGTTGAGACCAGTGTTCGATGAGGTAAATCCGCGAGAACAGGAACCAGTCAAGACATCGGTGACAGCCCAGGTGTGAGTCGACGAGACCTCAGGCGCTTACAGGAATGCGTTCTCGCGCGCGCTCCGAGGGACGAACGGTGGTGACGGTCTCCATGACAGTTCCACCGAGGTACGCGTGATCGATCGGCAGGATCTCGATCATGCCCAGGTCGACGTCGAAGAAGCTGGCGTGTCAGTGGAGCGCGCCCTCCTGGCGGCGGCCCTACGCTCGGGGTGAGCGGGCAGGGGAAGGGCGGGCGTGGGAGGCTGCGTGGTGCGCGCTGGGAGGCAGGTTCCCGCACGAAGGCGGAACCTCGGATCGCGCGCCGCCAAAAAAGACGAAGGCCGGGACCCTTGCTCAGGATCCCGGCCTCGTGGAGTGGCGGGGTGTAGGGGACTCGAACCCCTGGCCTCCGGCGTGACAGGCCGGCGTTATAACCGACTTAACTAACACCCCAAGAACTGGTGGGCGGAACAGGCTTCGAACCTGTGACCCTCGCCTTGTAAGGGCGACGCTCTACCCCTGAGCTATCCGCCCAAGGCGCGAAAGCGTGGGGTTTCTAGCTTGACCCGCTGGCGCTGTCAACGGGCTCTCTCACGGGAGGGCCCGGGACGGAACCAGCCGTCCGCTCGGGGGGATGGATCGGCGGATGGTCTTGCTGGACCGTCCCGGGTGCGGATGGTAAGGGGCGCGCGATGGCCTGGAAAGCAGGGATGAAGGTGGTCCACCGCGCCCAGCGGGCGTGGGGCGTCGGGGTGGTGGTGCAGGTCGCGGACGAGGGCCGCCGCCTGGCGGTCCGGTTCGCGGGCCGCGAAGGCATCACGGTGGTCTCGGGCCGCGATCAGGCCCTGGTCGAGGTCCCGGCCGACACGCCGATCGAGCAGGTGGCCTCGGGGCCGATCGAGGCGCTCGCCTCCGCCCAGCCGGCCACGGCCTCGGCGTTCGCGCTCCGCACCCGGGTGAACCGCCTGGAGGCCCTGCGCCGCGCCGACTCCCTGGGCGCGCTCCTCTCCTCCCGCGTGCACGTCCTGCCGCACCAGGTGGGCGCGGCGGGGCGCATCCTCTCCGACCGGATGCCGCGCTTCGTCCTGGCGGACGAGGTGGGCCTGGGCAAGACGGTCGAGGCGGGCCTGGTGTTCGCGGGCATGCGGCAGCTGGGGCTGGCCGAGCGCGTCCTGGTGGTCGTCCCGGAGCACCTCGCCTTCCAGTGGCTCGCCGAGCTCTTCCACAAGTTCAACGCGCTGTTCGCGCTCCTCACCCCGGACCGGATAGAGGCGCTGGGCGGCCCGGAGGCGGCGCTCGCCCGCTCGCCCCACGCCATCGTCTCCTTCGAGGCGCTCCGCGCGGACCCGGAGCTGGCCGAGGCGGCGGCGGACCTGCCGCTCGACCTCGTGGTGGTGGACGAGGCGCACCACCTGGCCGACGACGCGCTGCACGATCGGGTCGCGCCGATCTGCCGCGCCTCCTTCGGCGTGCTCCTCCTCACCGCGACCCCGGTCCGCCTGGATCCGCGCGAGTACTTCCGCCTGCTCTCGCTGGTCGAGCCGGTTCCCTCCACCTCGCTCGACGACTTCCTCGCCCGCCTGGAGCAGCACGAGGCCTACGCGCAGGTGGCCCGCGACCTCCTCGCGGGCGGCGACCTCGGCGCGGCGGCGGAGCGGCTCCGCGCGCTCGCTCCGGACGACCCGGTGTTCTCGAAGGCCCCGCCGGCGCTCGACCGGGCCGCGCTCCTCGCGCACCTCGCCGACCGCTACGGCCTGTCCTCCCGGCTCATCCGCAACCGCCGCGTGAAGGTGGGCGCGTTCACCTCCCGCGTGCTCCGCCGCGTGGACGTGGGCGAGGGCGAGAAGCCGAAGGCGCTCGTGGACCTGTGCGCGCGGCTCGCGCGCGGGGGCGACAAGGTGCTCGTGTTCGGCGGCGACCTCGAGGCGCTGCGCGGGCTCCAGGGCGGGCTCGCCGAGGCCGGGCTGGAGGCGCTCCTCTACGACGACGCGCCCTCGCTCGAGGCGCGCGACCGGCTGGTGGCCCGCTTCCGCGACCCGGAGGGCCCGATGCTGCTCCTCTCCGGCGAGTCGGGCGGCGAGGGGCGCAACTTCCAGTTCGCGCACCACCTGGTTTGCGCCGACCTGCCGGCGTCGCCGCTCGTGCTGGAGCAGCGCATCGGTCGGCTCGACCGCCTGGGCCAGACGCGCCCGGTCGAGATCCACGTGCCGGTGGAGCCGGGCGACGAGGCGTTCCTCGCCGACCTGTACGAGCAGGAGATCGGCATCTTCGACGAGCCGGTGGGCGGCCTGGACGCGGTGCTGGCCTCGCTGCCGGACGAGCTGGCGGCGCTGCAGCGCAAGCGGTCGGACCGCACCCGCGAGGCGTTCCGCAAGGACCTCTCCCGGCGCGTGGCCGCCGCCCGCAAGGCGCAGCACGAGGGCGACCCGCTCCTCGACATCCGCTCCGCCTCGCTGCCGGAGCTGGCGCGCCTGGTGCGCGGCGCGTTCGAGCGCATGGGCGAGGAGGCGCCGGACGGCATCGACGGCGGCGACGGCGCGGGCGCCGCGCTGGAGCAGTCGCTCATCACGCTCTCGCGCTGGCTGGAGGAGGAGCTGGAGGACGTCTGCGCCGACGTGGGGCGCCGGGTCGGCATGGACGTGGACACCGACCAGAACGTCCAGCCGTTCGAGGTCTCCTTCACGCTCGGCTCGGGCATGCGCATCGAGGCGCTGCCGGGGATGCAGATCCCCGACGAGCCGGAGACGTTCGTGGGCAGCTTCTGGCGCGAGACGGCGGTCGCCCGCGACGAGCTGCACTGGTACGCGACCGGCCACAAGCTGGTGGAGGCGCTGCTGGGGCTGGTGCGCGACGGCGACGCGGGACGGAGCGCCGCGGTGAAGCGCGAGTGGGCGCCGCGCCGGGGCGGGCTGTACGCGCGCTTCGAGCCGCGGCTCGCCACCGCTGCCGACGTGGCGCCGGGCGCGCGGGTCGCCTCGCGGCAGGCCTCGCGCTACCTCGACCTCTCGCCCATCGCGGTGGTGGTGGACCTGGAGGCGGGCAACCGCGTCCTGCCCGGCGCCGCGCATCGGCTCGAGGACGAGATCGACGACGTGCAGGACGCGCGGGTGGGCGCGCCGCCGCCGGCGGCGCTGGAGGCGGCCCGCACCGCCGCCGAGCGCGAGGCGCGGCTGGTGCTGGAGCGCCGCCGCGAGGAGGCGGTGGGCCTGCTGCTCGCGCACGCCGACGCCGAGGAGGAGCGGCTCATCGAGGCCGCGTTCGCCGGCGGCGCGCCGCGCGAGCGGATCGACGGGGCGCTGGCCGTGCTGCGCCACCACCGCGACGTGGTGGCGAAGGCCATCGAGCGGGTGAAGGTGGACCTCGACGCGGCGGCGCTGATCGTCCCGTGAGCTGGGGCAGGCCCTGCGCCCCGCTCATGGTTCGACGGGGCTCACCATGAGCGGGCTTCTGTTGACCCGCTCACACTGGACGGAGTCGAAGGGCGTCACGCGCAGAAGCGCGCGATGGCGTTCCCGAGGATGGTCACCGCGCGCTCGACCTGGTCGAGCGGCACGGACTCGCCGGTGCGGTGCGCCTCGCGGATGTCGCCGGGCCCGAACACGCAGGCCTCGGCGCCCATGCCGATGAGCTCGGGCAGCTCGGTGCCGAACGGCACGGTCGCGGCGGCGTTCCCGCTCTCCGCCTCGAGGAAGCGGACGATCTCGGCGCCGGGCGGCGTCACCGCGGCCGCGTCGGTGCGGAGCGGGACGACGTTCACCTTCACCTTGCCGCCGCTCGCCGCCGCCAGCCGGGCGCAGGCGTCCTCGAGCAGCCGGAGCGCGCGCTTGGGGTCGTGCCCGGGGAGCGGCCGCCACTCGAACGTGAAGCGGCACTCGCCGGCGATGATGTTGCGGGCCTTGCCGCCGCGGATGACGCCCACGTTCCAGGTGGTGTACGGCGGCGAGAACGCCTGGTCGGTCTCGCGGGTCAGGTCCGCGCCGATGGCCTCGAGCTCGGGCCAGAGCCGGCCGACGTGGTGGATGGCGGAGGCGCCGACCTCGGGGTAGGCGCTGTGCCCCTCGATCCCGCTCACCACCACCTCGACCGCGCAGTAGCCCTTGTGCGCGCGGATGGGGGTGAGCCGCGTCGGCTCGCCCACGATGGCGTGGGCCGGGTGGAGCGCGCCCTCGGCGAGCAGCCGCTTCGCGCCGAGGCAGCCGATCTCCTCGTCGGCGGTGAACACGAGCGTGAGCGGCAGCCGGCCCGGCGCGGCGGCGCGCGCGGCGGTGAGCGCGGCGGCGAGGAACGCCTTCGTGTCGGCGGAGCCGCGGCCGACGAGCCGCCCGTCCACGAGCTCGCCGGAGAGCGCCTCCTTCCACTCCGGGTCGAACGGCACGCAGTCGGTGTGCCCCACGAGCGCGAGCCCGCCCGGCACGTCCGGCCCGCGGCGGCAGACGAGGTTGCCCTTCTCGACCCCGGCCGCGTCGGTCCAGCGCTGGCGGCGGGTGGCGAAGCCGGCGGCGTGCGCCTCGCGCTCGAGCAGGTCGAGCGCGGGCAGGTTGGTGCGGGCGGAGGTCGTGTCGAGCGCGACCAGGGACCGGAGCAGCGGGACGAGATCCATGCGGCCCCGAGCCTACGCGAGCCGGGGCCGCCGCGCCGCTTCTCTCTACGCGCCGCCCCACAGGGCGCGCATGGCCGCCCGGAAGTCCGCCAGCAGGTCCGCGCCGGTGGGCCGCCCTGGCGGCGCCCACCCGTCCTCGACCACCGGCCGCCCTGCGACGAACGTGCTCCGCACCGCCCCCGGCTGCGCGCCGAACACGAGCGAGGGGAGCAGCGCGTCCCGCTCGCCGCCGGCGATCGACGGGTCGTCCACGTCGAGGAGCACGAAGTCGGCGGGCTCGCCCACCGCGAGCCGCCCGCCCTCGAGCCCGAGCGACGCCATCCCGCCCGCGGTCACCGCCTCGAACAGCCGCGCCGCGAGCGCGCCCGGCGGATCGTCCAGCACCGCCCGCTCGCCGCGCACCAGCCGGAGCTGCAGCTCGAGGGCCCGGGCCTCGCCGAGCGGGTCCGCCTCGGCGTGCGCGTCCACCCCGAGCGCCAGCCGCGCCCCCGCCGCCACCAGCCGGTCGGCCGGGACCACCCCGTCGCCCAGGTTGCGCTCGGTCAGCGGGCAGGCGCAGACGGTCGCGCCGGCGCGGCCGATCGCCGCCACGTCGGCGTCGTCGAGGTGGATGGCGTGCACGAGCGTGGTTCGGGCCTCGAGCGCGCCCGCCTCGGCGAGGAGCGCCACCGGGCTCCGGCCGTGCTCGGCGCGGCAGGCCGCCACCTCGGCCGGCTGCTCCGCGGCGTGCACGTGCAGCGGCAGCCCGCGCGCGCGCGCCGCGCCGGCGAGCGCCGAGAGCCACGCCGGCGGGCAGGCCCGGACGCTGTGCGGCGCGATGCCCACCCGGACGCCGTCGTCGTTGCGGACCTGGCGGGCGAGGTGGTCGAGCCGCTCCAGGAACACCTCCGGCGACGGCTCCACGAAGCGGCGCTGGGCCGGATCCGGCTCGGTCCCCGCGCCGGCCCGCGCGTAGGCGGCGCGGAGCAGCACGATGCGCAGGCCGACGGCGCGGGCGGCGCGGACCACGCGCAGCTCCAGCTCCGAGGGATCGGCGTAGGGTCGGCCGCCGGGGTCGAGGTGCAGGTAGTGGAACTCGCCGGCGCAGGTGACGCCGGCCCGGGCCAGCTCGAAGAACGCGAACCGGGCCACCGCCTCGAGCAGGTCGGGGTCGAGGCGGCGCGCGGCCGCGTACATGGCCGAGCGCCAGCTCCAGAAGTCGCTCCGGCCGGCGGCGCCCCCGCGCGCCTCGGTGCGGCCCCGCAGCGCGCGCTGGAAGGAGTGGCCGTGGGCGGAGACGAAGCCGGGGACCAGGATCCGGCCGGGGAGCGGGACGCGCTCGAAGCCGGGCAGCGGCGGGCCGACGGCGGCGACGACGCCGTCCTTGACCGAGAGCGCGGCCCCCTCGTGGAGGGAGCCGCCGGCGAGGAGGAGCTCGGGCTGGAACGCCTGCGCGGTGGTCACGGTCCCAGGGTTACCCCGCGGACGGCCGCGCCGCCAGCCCGCGCGCGGGCGCCGGCCGGGCGGCCGTCTTCGCCGGCGGCGGCCCCGCCGGCGGTATCGCCGCGGCGGGACCCGGAGCGCTCGCGGCGCACCGGGAGCGCGGGGCCCGCCGCCGGTATATGATGCGCCGCGTGCCGCTGCCCTTCGTGAAGTACCACGGCCTCGGGAACGACTTCGTGGTGGTGGACGGGCCGCTCATGGACGCCGAGCGCGCCCGGCGGATCTGCGACCGCCGCCGCGGCGTGGGCGCCGATGGCGTGCTCACCGTGCTGCCGCCGCGCACCGCGGGCGCCGCCGCCACCATGCACATCTTCAACTCCGACGGCTCGGTGGCCGCCATGTGCGGGAACGGCATCCGCTGCGTGGCCCGGCACCTCGCCGACACGCGCGGCCTCGACGGCGACCTCGTCATCGACACCGACTCCGGCCCGAAGCGCTGCACCATCCACCGCGGCCCGGGCGGCGCGGTCGAGGCGGTCTCGGTGGAGATGGGCCCGGCGCGGCTCGAGGGCGAGCAGCCGTTCCGGGTGGACGGCGAGGCGCTCCGGGCGCTCCGTGTCTCGATGGGCAACCCGCACGCGGTGCTGTTCGACGCGCCGGAGCGGGCGCGCGCGCTCGCGGTCGGGCCCGCCATCGAGCGGCTCGTGCCGGGCGGCGTGAACGTGGGCTTCGCCCGGCCCGGCCCCTCGGGCATCGACCTCGTGGTCTGGGAGCGGGGCGCCGGGCTCACCGACGCCTGCGGCACCGGGGCCTGCGCCGCGGCGGTGGCCTCGGTCTCGCGCGGCCTCGCCCGCGCCGGCGTGCCGGTGGAGGTCCGGCTCCCGGGCGGCGCGCTCGCCATCACCGTGGCCCCCGATCTCGTCGGCGTCACCATGCGCGGCCCGGCCGAGCGCGCCTTCACCGGCGAGACGGACCTCTAGATGGCGAACGGGCGGATCCTGGTCGTCGACGACGAGCGCTTCTTCCAGGAGCTGTTCCGCGACGTGCTGACCGGCGCCGGGCACGCGGTCCGCACCTCCTCCTCGGCGGAGGAGGCGCTGGAGGTGCTCGCCGCCGAGCGGGTGGACCTGCTGCTCACCGACATGGTGATGCCGGGCCTGGACGGCCTGGGGCTCATCCGCGAGGCGCGGCGGCGCGACCCGGAGCTCGAGGTGGTCGCGGTCACCGGCCGCGAGGACGTGAAGCTCGCGGTCGAGTCGATGAAGGCCGGCTGCTCCGACTTCCTCACGAAGCCGCTCGAGCCCGGGGAGCTGCTCCGCGTGGCGGAGCGGGTGCTGGCGCGGGTGCGGCTCCGCCGCGAGCACAGCCAGCTCCTCACCGAGAACCTCGAGTTCGTGAAGGCCCAGGCGCTCTACCGGCAGGGCCTGCAGATCCTGGCCACGCTCGACGGCGAGCGGCTGGTGGACCTGGCGCTCTCGGTGCTGGCGCGCACCACCGACGCGCAGGGCGCGGCGCTGTGGGTGGCCGACGAGAAGGGGCAGCTCGCGCTGCGCGGCTACCGGGGCCTCGTCGATCGGGCGGCGCTGCCGGTCCGGGTGGACCCGCGCGATCCCGCCTTCGCCGACGCGCTGCGCGGCGGCGCGCCCTTCCTGGCGCCGGAGGGCTGGGGCGGCGAGGCGTTCCTGGTGCCGCTCGTGGCCGACGACGAGCCGCTCGGCCTGGCGCTGCTCTCCGACCGCGCGCGCGGGCGCTTCGGCCGGGACGAGCACGCGGCCGCGCTCGTGGTGGCCGACTTCACCGCCATCGCGGTGAAGAACGCGCGCCGCTTCCAGGCGGTGGAGCGGGTGGGGCTGCGCGACCGCGAGACCGGCGCGTACAACCTCTCCTACTTCGTGGACTACGCCGGCAAGGAGTTCTACAAGGCGCGCCGCTACGGCCGGGCGTTCTCGCTGGTGGTGCTCTCGGTGGACAACGTCGAGCAGCTCCGCAAGGAGGCGGGGCGCGAGCCGTTCCGGCGCCTGATGCGCGACCTGGTGGCGGCGGTGGGCCGGGCGGTCCGCGACGCCGACATCCTCGCGAAGGTGTCGGAGAGCGAGTACTACGTGCTGCTCCCCGAGACCGACTACTTCGGCGCGCTCATGTTCGTGCGCCGCGCCACCGAGGAGGTCCGGCGCGAGGCGTCGGTCCGGACCATGGAGGAGCGCGTGCCGGTGCTCCTCTCGATCGGCGCCGCCAGCTTCCCGAAGGACGGGGAGGACTTCGACGAGCTGCTGCACTGGGCGCGCGATCGCGTGCAGGACCAGCGCGGCTCGCTCCTGCGCCGCCTGCACCTCGGCGACCTCGAGCCGGGCGCGTTCTGGGAGCTGACCGACGTGCTGCTCTCCGGCTCGGCGCGCCTGCCGGACAGCTCGGCCAGCGCGCGGCTGCAGCCCGACGCCGAGCTGTTCGCGGCCGCGCAGCGCGAGGCGGCCCGCGAGATCGCGCGCGACCCGCGCGCCCGCGGCCTGCTCTACGTGGGCCTGCGCAGCGCGCTCGCCGCGTCGCCGGTCCGCGCGGCCCTGCCCGCCGGCGATCCGGCCGCGCGCGCCGGCGACCCCTCCGCCCGCGTCTACCTGCTCGGCCCGCGCGGCACCGACGCCGAGGCGGCGCCGCACCCGCTCGTCACCGAGGTGTACGTGGACGGCGACCAGCGCTTCGCCGGGCACGAGTTCCTGCTGTTCCTCTCCGAGCGCTCCGCCTACGCGCTGCTCTCCGGCCCGGACGGCCGGACCTTCCACACCTCCGACATGCCGCTGGTGGACGCGCTGGTCTCGAAGCTGCAGAGCGCGTACGACCTCCAGCCCATCTGAGCGACCGCGCGAATGGCCACCGTCCGCAAGATCCTCGTCGCCGATCCCGACCCGGCCACCGTGCGCGCGCTGGCGCCGGTGCTCCGGCAGCGCGGCTACCAGGTGCACGCGGCCCGCGACGGCTCGCGCGCGCTCCAGGCCGCCATCCTCCGCTTCCCGGACCTCATCCTGCTCGACGAGGACTGCCCGCTGCTCGACGCGCGCAGCTTCGTCCGGATCCTGCGCACCAACCCGCGCACCGAGCGCATCCCGGTGGTGATCACCGGCGCCTCGTCGGACCCGGACCGCTCGCGCCTCGGCCTCTACCTGCGCAAGCCGTTCAACCTGGACGAGGTGCTGGCGCGGGTGGAGCAGGTGTTCCGCCGCGCCGAGGCGTCGCGGGCGGTCTCCGGCGACGGTCGCGAGATCGAGGGGAACCTGGCGCAGATCCCGCTGGTGGACCTGCTGCAGATCCTCTCGGTGAACCGGAAGTCCGGCACGCTCACGGTCGAGCGCGAGGGCGAGCGCGCCTCCATCTCGCTCGCCGAGGGGCGGGTGGTGGACGCGGCCATGGGCGCGGTCGTCGGCGAGAAGGCGCTGTTCCGGCTCCTCACCCACCGTGAAGGCCAGTTCGCGTTCCTCCCCGGCCTGCCGCCCGCGGCGCAGCGGATCGACCGGCGCGTCGAGGAGCTGGTGCTCGAGGGCCTCCGCCAGGCCGACGAGGTCGCGCGGCTGCTCCCGGAGCTGCCCGCGCCCGAGGACGGCGTCGAGCTGGCCGTCCACCCGAGCGAGATCCCGGCCGGCCTGCACCCGGTCACCGAGGAGGTGCTGGGCCTCTTGCAGTCCGGCGCCCCGCGCCCGTTCCACGAGCTGCTCGACCGCTGCCGCGCCACCGATCTCGAGGCGATGCGGGCGGTGGGCGCGCTGCTCGAGCACGGCTACGCGCGCCGGCGCGAGGCGCTCTCCCCGGAGCCGCGCGGCCAGCTCCTCGCGCCGCACGAGCTGCACGCGCTCCGCGCCCGCATCGCCCGCGGCCGCTCCTCCGGGCCGCAGACCGTCGGCAAGGTCGTCGTGGCCGGCGGCGGGCCGCTCGCGCGCCGCGCCGCGCTCTCGCGCTTCCAGGCGGTGCCCGGCTTCCGCCCGGAGCCGGAGCCGCCCGCCGGCGGCTTCGGGACGGTGGGGCGCGTCACGCTGGCGGACGGGGTGCGGGTGGACCTCGCCGAGCTGCCCGGCGATCGCGCGCTCATGCCGCTGTGGCGGCCGTTCTCGGCGGGCGCGGTGGGCGCGCTGGTGCTCCTGCCCGCCGACGGGATCGACCCGCTGCTCGAGGAGCTGGTGAAGGTGCAGCGGCTGCCGGTGGTGGTGTGCGGGCCGTCGGAGGCGCGCGTGCCGGACGTGCTGCGCGAGGCGCCGGGCGGCTTCGCGTTCGAGGGCAGCGACGCGGCCGAGGGGCTGCGCGCGCTCCTCGCGGGCGCTGGCGCGCGCGGGCCGCTCGTGTAGAACGGGCGCATGCGCATCCCGATCTGGCAGGTGGACGCCTTCGTCACCGGCGGCGTCTTCACCGGCAACCCCGCCGCGGTCTGCCCGCTCGACGCCTGGCTGCCGGACGAGACCCTGCTCGCCATCGCCGCCGAGAACGCGCTCTCCGAGACCGCGTTCCTGGTCGCCGAGGGCGAGGGCTGGCACCTGCGCTGGTTCACGCCCGAGATCGAGGTCGAGCTGTGCGGGCACGCCACGCTCGCCTCGGCGCACGTGGTCTTCGAGCACCTGGCCCGCGGGCGCGACGCCGTCGCGTTCCGGACGCAGGCCGGCACGCTCGGCGTGACCCGCGACGCCGCCGGCCGGATCGCGCTGTCGCTGCCCCGCCGGCCGCCCGCGCCGGCCGAGGCGCCGCCCGCGCTGGTGCGGGCGCTGCGGGGGCGCGCGCCCGAGGCGACGCTGCTCGGCCGCGACTACCTGGCGGTGCTCGCGACGGAGGAGGAGGTCCGCGCGCTCCGCCCGGACCTCGGCGCGGTGGCGGAGCTGCCCGGGCACGGCATCGTCGTCACCGCGCCCGCGAGCACGCCCGGGGTGGACTTCGTGTCGCGCTACTTCGCCCCGCAGGTCGGCATCCCCGAGGACCCGGTCACCGGCTCGGCGCACTGCACGCTGGTGCCCTACTGGGCGGACCGGCTCGGCCGGCGGACGCTGGAGGCGCTGCAGGTCTCGCGGCGCGGCGGGCGGCTCGGCTGCGAGGACCAGCCGGCCGCGGACAAGGTCCGCCTCGCCGGCCGCGCGGCCGAGTTCCTGTCGGGGTCCATCGAGGTCTGACCGCCTTCGCGGCCGACGGGCGGCGCCTACGCCGGGTCCGCCCCGGCCGCGGCCAGCGCCGCCCTCGCCACCGGGCTGGTGAGCAGCAGCCGGTACTCGGCGCGCGTCAGCCAGGCGGTGCGGGCGCCGCGCTTGCCGCGCAGCGTGAGCCGCACCCGCTCGGCGTCGCGCGCCACCGTGGCGGTCGCGCCGTCGGAGAGGTCGTGCTCGAGCGAGCGGAGGTGCCGGTGGATGCGCAGCGCGCGCTTCCCCTCCGGGGACGAGAGCGCGAGGAAGTAGCGGTTCCGGCTGAAGCCGGGGTCCTCGCGGAGGCGCTCGACGGCGCGGATGACGAAGTCCGCCATTGCGCCCCCGAGCGTAGCACGAACGCCGCCCGCCCGAGCGCGCCGGTCGCACCCGTCGGCGTGGGGTGCACGGCGCGCCGGCGCGTCGCGCGAGCGAGCGGCTAGGCGGGCTTGCGCTCGGCGGTCGTCGGCCGGCGCAGGTGCTCGCGGGCGAACGCGCCGAGGGCCACGTCGTGGACCGCGACGTGCGCCTCGACCCACGTGGCCACCGCCTGCTCCACGTCGTGCACCAGCACGGCGGTGGGGCCGTTCGCGTCGTGGCGGCGGGCCAGCTCGCGCACGGTGGCGAGGAACGCCTCGTGCTCTCGGAGGTGCCGCTCGCGCTCGGGATAGCCGAGGGCGAGCATGAGCGTGTCCTCGGCGGCGAGGTGACGGACGGCGTCCTCGCGCAGGAACGCGATCGTGCGCGAGACCTCCGCGCGATCGCCGGCGAGCATCGCGTCGTGCAGCCGATCCATCCGCTCGAACATCTCGGCGTGCTCGGCGTCGAGCTCCGGGATGCCGACCGACAGCACGCTGGTCCACTGCAACGCCATGGCGGCCCCCGAGCCACGTCCACGGTAACCACGCACGGGACGGGTGGGGAGGGCGGGGCTGACCCAGGTCAAGCGAGCGAGGGCGCCGGCCCACGCAGGACGACACCGTGGGTGAGAGATCCCGCGGTCGCGGGATCGGCCGCACCCGCGCTGCCTAGCGCGGCAGGGCGTCGGTGCCGTGGACCACGCGCTCCACCGCCGCACGCTCGCGGCGCCGCGACGGCCCGACCACCACCGCCACCAGGTTGCGGCGGCGGAAGGTCTCGCGGGACACGCGCAGCAGGTCGGCCGCGGTCACCTGCTCGACGCGCCGGCAGCGCTCCTCGAAGCCCTCCGGCGCGGAGAGGACCTCGCCGGCGCCGTACCAGCCGGCCAGGTCGGCGGCGGAGTCGAGCGAGAAGGCGAGCGTCATGCGGTGGCGCCGCTGGACCCGGAGCAGCTCCTCCTCCGGCACCGGGCGCTCGGCCAGCCCGCCCAGCACGCGCAGCACCTCCTCGATGACCCGCGGCAGCTTGGCGGGCGCGCACGCGCCGTCGATGACGGTCATGCCGGCGTCGGCGAAGGTGTCGATGCCGGCGTGCAGCGAGTAGGCGAGGCCGCGCCGCTCCACGATCTCGAACGGCAGGCGCGAGGAGAGCCCGTCGTCCAGGATCCGGCGCAGGCACATGTGCGCCGGGTAGTCGGGGTGGCGCTCGGGCGGGCAGGGGAAGGAGAGCGAGAACTCCGCCTGCGCGTCGTCGTGCTCCACCATCTCGAGCCGCGGCCCCTCGGGCCAGGCCGGCGCCGGGAGGTCCACGCTGAGCTGCCCGCGCGGGAGCCGGCCCAGGTGCTCCTCCGCCAGGTCGGCCACCTGGTCCGGGCGCACCGGCCCGGCCACCGCCAGCACCAGGTTCGCCCCGGTGTAGAAGCGCTCGAGGTGCGCGCGCACGTCGCGCGGCCGGAGGCGCCGCACGATCTCCTGCGTGCCGGCGATCTTGAAGCCGAGCGGGTGCCGGCCGAAGACGATCTTCTTCGAGAGGTTGTCCGGGTCGATGTCGCGGCCGGACGCGTCCACCTCGTCGAGGATCTCCTCGAGGATGACCTCGCGCTCGACGTCCATCTCCTTGAGGAGCGGCCGCCGGATCAGGTCGCCGAGCACCGCCAGCCCGGTGCCCACCTCCTCCGGGTGGATGGGCGTGTAGTAGCAGCCGTGGTCGCGCGCGGTGATCCCGTTCAGGCTCCCGCCGGCGGCCTCCACCTCGGCGTTCATCGCCACGGTGTCGGGGTAGCCCACCGACCCGCGGAAGAAAAGGTGCTCGAGGAAGTGCGAGACGCCGTTGCGCGCCTCGGTCTCGTGGCGCGAGCCGGCGCGCACGTACAGCGCGATCATGGCCGAGTGCAGCCCGGGCGCCCGGGCGGTGAGCACGCGCAGGCCGTTCGGCAGCACGGTCCGGTGGACCTCGCCCCAGTCCTCCTGCGCGCGCCGGACCCGCGCCGCCACCCGCGCGCGCGGCAGCGCCACGCGGAACGCGCCGCCCCGCTTCCCGGGCGCGTCCTTGCGCCGCTTCACCCGCACCTGCCGACCCGACCGCCTCATGTGGCTGCACCCACCTCGTGTTCCACCCTGTCCTCGATCGCCGGGAAGCGGAGGGTGAACACCGTTCCCCGGCCCACGGTGCTCTCGCACCGGATGGTCCCGCCGTGCTCCTCGACGACCTGCTGGGTGAACGCGAGCCCCAGGCCGGTGCCGCGTTCCTTCGTGGAGTAGAACGGCTCGAAGATGCGCGTAAGGTCACCTGGGGGGATCCCCCCGCCGGTGTCCCCCAGCTCGACCTCCACGGCCGCGCCGGAGTCCGCCCGGCGGGTGACCACGCGCACGGTCCCGCCTCCGGGCATCGCCTCCCGGCTGTTCCGCAGCAGGTTCAGGAACACCGCGCGGAGCTGCCCCTCGTCGCAGCGCACCCCGGGCAGGCCGGGCGCGAGCGCGCGGTGCACGTCCACGCGCGCCGCGGCGAGCTCGGGGCCGAGGAAGTCGAGCAGGCCGCCCAGGATCTCGTTGAGGTCGTGGCGCTCGAGCTGCGGGCGCGGGAGGCGCGCGAAGCGGAGGTACTCCTCCGTCACCGCGTTCAGCCGGTCCACCTCGCGCGAGATCGCGGACACCAGCCCGGTCGCCTCCGCCGGCGGCGCCGGCAGCGCGGCGATCTCCTCGGCGAGCAGCTCGGCGTTCAGGCCGATGGCGTTCAGCGGGTTGCGGATCTCGTGCGTGATCTGCGCCGAGATGCGGCCGACCGCGGCCAGCCGCTCGGCCCGGAGCAGCTCGGCGCGCTGCCGGTCGAGCGAGGCGGCCATGGCGTTGAACTCGTGCGCCAGGACCGAGATCTCGTCCCGGCCTCGCGCCTCCACCTTGCGGGTGAGGTCGCCGGCCGCGACCGCCTTCACGCCCTCGGTCAACGTCTGGATGGGCGCGAGCAGGCGCTGCGAGATGGCCGCCGCGCCCACGCCCACCGCCAGCGCGAGCAGGGAGTAGATCACCGTCAGCGCGACGGTGTTGCCCTCGGTCCGCTCGGCGTCGTGCACGCGGTCGGCGATCTGCGTCTCGAGCGCGACCTGCAGCAGCTTCACGTCCAGGCTGAGCCCCTTCTCCAGCTGCCGCACCGCCGCCACCCGCGCGTCGAACGCCGCCGCGCCCGGGCCCATCCCCGCGCCGGCCTCGAGCGCGTCGAGCAGCGCGCGCGCCTCGCGGTCGTAGTCGGCCCAGCGCGCGGCGAGGCCGTCCAGCCGGGCGAGCACGTCGCCGAGGAAGCGGGCGTCGTCGCCGGAGGCGTCGATCCGCGCGCCGGCGGCCACGCGCTTGCCCTCCTCGATCTTCTCGCGCACCAGCGCGGGGAAGTGCGCCCTCGCCACGGGGAGGTAGGCCCGGCGGGCGGCGGGGTCGAGCACCCGCGCCTCCAGCGCGCGGGCGGTGACCCAGTCCTTCACGTCGAGCTGCGCCGCGATCCGGGTGAGCGGGATGTAGCCGGAGGACAGCGTGCGCAGGTCGCGCCGCAGATCGTGGAGGCGCGCCACGCCGAACCCCGCCACCGCGGCGAACGCCGCGAGGGCGACCGCGAAGGTGAGGAAGATCTTGGTGGCGACGCGTCGCATGGGGGGGAGCCGGCGATCCTACCGTGCCCGGCCCGGCGGCGGGCGGGAACGTTCCTAACCGGCGCCGGCCGGAAGCGCCGTGCCGGGCGCCCGCTCGCATGGCCGTGGTGCTTCCCAGGCGCGAGGACCTGGGGTAGTGAAAGAGTCCCACACCGGAGCCTTCACCCCATGACCGGCCTCGCCCTCGTCGTCGCCCTCGTCGGCATCGCCATCGCCGTGCTCTCCTTCCGCAGCGCCAGCGCCGCCAGGGCCGCGCTGGCCGCGCGCGCCGCGGAGGACGCGAAGCGCGGCGAGGAGCTGGAGGCGGCCCGCAAGGCGGAGCGCGCCGCCCGCGCCGAGGCGAAGGAGCGGCGCGACGAGGCCACCGCCGTGAAGGCGGAGCTGGAGCGCACCAAGAAGAAGGCGTTCGAGCAGCAGGAGGCGGCGAAGAAGGCCGGCGGCGCCCAGGCGCTCCGCGCCGAGATCGACAAGCTCGCCGCCCGGCTCGCCGAGGCCCGCGCCGAGGCCGAGCACCAGGCCACCCGCGCGCGCGCGCTGGAGAAGGAGCTCGAGAAGTCCGCCGCCGCGGTGAAGCGGCTCGAGGCCCGGCCGGTCGCCGCCGCGCCCGCGCCCGCGCCGGTCGCGCCCGCGCCGCAGCCCGCGGCGCCGGCCGCCCCGGCCGCGCCCAGCGTCGATGCCGGGCGCCTCGCGGCGGAGAAGGACCGGGCCGACAAGGCCGAGGCGAAGCTCGCCGAGGCGCGCAAGCGGGTCGCCGACCTGGAGAAGGACGTGAAGAGCGTCCGCGGCCGGCTCGAGACCGAGAAGCGCGTCTACATCGTCCAGAAGAGCGAGCTCGAGCTCGCCGGCGATCGCTACGCCGAGCTGCGCCGGCGCCACGAGGCGCTGCGCAAGGATCACGACGAGCTGGTCGAGGCCGTGCGCCAGGCCGCGCGCGAGGAGCGGCGCCTCACGCAGCAGGAGGCCGCCCGCGCCGAGGCGGCGACCCCGCCGGCCGCGCCGGAGGGCGAGGGCGAGGGCGAGGCCGGCGGATCGACCGCGGCCTGACGCGCGCGGCGAGCTGCCTCCGCTCGCCCCTCGACAGGCTCGGGGTGAGCGGAATCCCGGAGCCGCTCACCTCGAGCGGATCCGGCGCCTCACTCCGCGTTCGCGAGCACCTTGTACAGGGGCGCCAGGTCGCGGAACACGCCCAGCAGGTCGCCGAGCGCGATGCTCCGCGCCTCCTCCTGCGTCCACGCGATCCCCAGGTCGAGCCCCGGGCCGCCGGGCGCGAGCGCCTCGCCCATCTCGAGCCAGAACGCGGTCGAGTGGGCAGGGGCGAGCTCGGGCAGCTCCTCGTGGTTCCACTCCAGGAACTCGCGGAGCTTGCGGAACGGCTTCCCCTTGCGCGCCAGGTTGGTGGCCTCGCGCTCGAGCGCGCGCTGCATGCCGGCCCGACGGGGCGAGTCGCCGCGCACGCCCACCCGGGCGTGCAGGTGCTCGCGGGTCATCACCACCGCGAGGAAGGCGAGGCCGCGGTAGCCCTTGGGGCTGTCGGAGAAGGCGACCAGCACCTCCTCGGGCGCGGCGTTGCGGCGGCGCGGCAGCTTGCCGGGGTGGACGAACAGCTCCTTGCCTGCGACCCGCGCGAGGCCCGAGCTGCACTGGACGCCGAGGGCGATGAGCTTCGGCTGGAGCTCCTCGTCGAGGGCCCGGGCACGCTCGTCGGGATCGCCGAGCTCGAACAGCGCGAAGTCGGGTGGACCGAGTCCCAGCCCTGCCATCAGCACGCTCCCGCGCTCCCGGGGGAACCGGCAGCTTAGCACATTGACTGGCCGGGCGGGCTCTGCGACGTTCTCGCGCGATGCAGAAGGATCAGCGGCTCCTCGATCTCGCGGCGCTCCTCCTCAAGGCCGCCGAGCCGGTCTCCTGGCGCGAGATCCAGGAGCAGTTCCCCGAGGACTACGGCGGCAAGGGCGAGGCCGCCATCCGCAAGTTCGAGCGCGACAAGGCCGACCTGCTCGAGCTCGGGATCCCGGTGCGGTACGCGAGCGGCGACGAGGATCTCCCCGCCGGCTACCTCATCGACCGGGACGAGTTCTACCTGCCGGACCTGAAGCTCCCGCCCGAGGACCTGGCGCTCCTCTACCTGGCGGGCTCCGCCGCGCTCGCCACCGGGGCGTTCCCGTACGCGCGCGATCTGGCCCACGCGCTCAACAAGCTCTCGTTCGCGGCGCGCGCGCCCGGCGCCTCGGAGGCGGCCGCGGTCGCGGCGCGCCGGCTGGGCGAGGACGACGGCGCCGGGCCGGCCGTCGCGCCCACCGTGGAGGAGCTGTCCCGCGCCATCGCGCTGAAGAAGCGCGTGCGCCTCGCCTACCTGGGCGCCGAGCGCCGCGAGCGGACCGAGCGCGAGGTGGATCCGTACGGCCTGTTCCAGCGCGGCGGCGCCTGGTTCCTGGTGGGCTGGTGCCACCTGCGCCGCGACCTGCGCACGTTCCACGTCTCGCGGATCGAGTCGCTGACGGTGAACCCGTCGGCGCCGCGCACCCCGGACTTCCAGCCGCGCAAGGACTTCTCGCTCGCCGATCACGCCACGCGCGAGGCCTGGGAGTACGCCGTGCACGCGCCGGTGCGGTGCAGGGCGCGGCTCGAGCCGCCCGTCTCGGCGGAGGTGCTCGCCTCGTTCGGCCCGCGCGCCCGCGTGCGGGAGGACGGCGGGGCCACGCTGGTGGAGGTGGACGCGACCAACGGCGAGGGGTTCCTGCGCCACGTGCTCGCGCTCGGCGATCGCGCCGAGCTCCTCGCCCCGAAGGCGCTGCGCGAGCGCGCCCGGGCGGTGCTCGAGCGGCTGGCGGAGGAGCTCGCGTGAGCGCCGCCGGGTCGAA
>NZ_BAZG01000010.1 GCF_000964525.1 Anaeromyxobacter sp. PSR-1 | reverse complement strand
CCACGGAAACCTGCCCCCGGGTCACGGCGGCACGCCGCCCGGGCAGGCCGCGCCCCCCGCACCCGCCTACCCGGCGCCCGGCCGCGGCAACGACCGCGGCAACGCCCAGCCCCCGGGCCACGGCGGGACGCCGCCCGGCCACGCCGCGCCCGCTCCGGCCCCCGCGCCCCGCGACGACGCCCGCGGCGGCGGCAACGGCAACGGCCAGGGCCGCCGGGACGACAAGGGCGACAACGGCAAGAAGGACGACCGGAAGTCGCGCCAGCAGGACGATCTGAAGGACCGCCGCTTCCAGCGGCTCTAGCCTCCCGCCTTCGCGGGCCTTCCAGGAGGGCCGCCCCTCACCCGGGCGGCCCTCTTCGTTCGTGGCACCTGACGGGTAACTTGCCCTCCCGCGCGGGACGCGGATAGCGTCCTGCGTCATGAATCCAGCCCTCACCAGCGCGATGCTCGTCGTCGCGGCCGCGGTCTTCACCTTCACGATGACCCGCCGCGTCATGCCGCTCCTCGCGCTGCGGCGCGACGTGCGCACCGACCGGCCGGGGGAGCGCATCCGGGCCCTCGTCCGCTACGGCCTCGGCCAGCGGCGGCTCGTCGATCCCGAGGAGCGCCGCCCGGGCCTGCTCCACGTCGTCATCTTCGCGGCGTTCCTCATCCTCGCGCTCCGCACCGTCACGATGTTCGGCATGGGCTTCTCGGCGGGCTTCCACCTGCCGCTGCTCGCCCCGGACTCCGGCCTCGGCCGCGCCTACGGGCTCGTGAAGGACGTGATGGTGCTGCTCGCGCTCGTCGCGGTGCTGGGCTTCCTGTGGCGGCGGCTGGTGACGCGGCCGGACCGGGTCACGCGCTCGACCGAGGGCGTGGTGATCCTGCTGTTCATCGCCGGCCTGATGGTGACCGACGTCCTCTTCGACGGCGCGCTGCACGTGCTGCGCGAGGACCCGCTCGGCCTCGGCGACGTCCTCGCCGGCGCCGGCTTCCAGCTCCCCGCGCCGCGCTTCGACGCGCTCGCGCCGGCCGGCTCGCTCGGCGCCGCGCTCTACCACGCGCTCGGCGCGGGGGCGGGGACGGTGAGCGCGGTGGGCGAGGCGTCGTTCTGGCTCCACCTCGCGCTCATCCTCGTGTTCGGCAACGTGCTGCCCTACGGCAAGCACTTCCACATCATCACCGGCCTGCCGAACGTGTTCTTCGCGCGGCTCCCGCCGGCGGGCGCGCTGCGCAAGCTCGACCTCGAGGCGGAGGACGCGAGCTACGGCACCGCCACGGTGAAGGACCTGTCGTGGAAGGAGGCCTGGGACGTCTACAGCTGCACCGAGTGCGGCCGCTGCCAGACCCACTGCCCCACCTACGTCACCGGCAAGCCCCTCAGCCACAAGGAGGTGAACCGCTCGATCCGCCACCACCTCGCCGAGGTGGCCCCGGCGCTCACCGCGCTGGCGCGCGCGAAGGACCCCGCGGTCCGCGAGACGGCGGCCGGCGCGCTGCCGCCCATCTCCGAGGTGATCCCGCCGGAGACGTTCTGGGCCTGCACCACCTGCGGCTGGTGCGAGACCGCCTGCCCGGTGCTCATCGAGAACGTGCCGCGCCTCGTGGACATGCGGCGGCAGGCGGTGCAGGTGGACGCGGTCTTCCCCGACGAGGCCCAGCGCGTGTTCAAGGGGATCGAGACGCAGGGCAACCCCTGGGGCATCGGCTCGAACAAGCGCACGGAGTGGTGCGAGGACCTGGAGGTGCCGCGCGCCGCCGACGGCGGCGACTACGAGTGGCTCTTCTTCGTGGGCTGCGCAGGCGCGTTCGACGACCGGCAGAAGAAGGTCTCGCGCGCCATCGTGCGGATCCTGCGCGAGGCGAAGGTCTCGTTCGCGATCCTGGGCGAGGAGGAGACCTGCACCGGCGACGCGGCCAGGCGGCTCGGCAACGAGTACCTGTTCCAGATGCAGGCCACCGCGCTCACCGAGACGCTGAACGGCCACGGGGTGAAGAAGATCCTGGTGCAGTGCCCGCACTGCCTCAACACCATCGCGAACGAGCTGCCGCAGTTCGGCGGCCGCTACGAGGTGGTGCACCACGCCGACCTCATCGCGCGGCTGGTGAAGGACGGGCGGCTCGCGCCCGGCGTGGCGGAGGGGCTCGGCCAGGTCACGTTCCACGATCCGTGCTACCTGGCGCGCTGGAACGGCGTCACCGAGGCGCCGCGCGAGGCGCTCGCCGCGGCGGGCGTGCAGGTCTCGGAGATGCCGCGCAACCGCCGGCAGGGCTTCTGCTGCGGGGCCGGCGGCGGCCGCTTCTGGCTGGAGGAGAAGCTCGGCGCCCGCGTGAACCAGAACCGCGTGGACGAGGCCGCCGCCACGCTCGGCAAGGCGGGCGGCGTCATCGCCACCGGCTGCCCGTTCTGCCTCACCATGATGAAGGACGGCGTGAACGAGACCGGCCGCGAGGAGACGCTGCGGGTGCTGGACGTCGCCGAGATCGTCGCGCTCGGCCTGCCGAAGCGCGCCGAGGCGGCGCCCGCGGCCACCCCGGAGCGCACGCCGGCCGCGCCGCGCGGCGAGGCCTAGCGCGGGGGCCCGGCCACCGGGACCTCCGCGGCGCAGGCGTCGAGGCGCCGCCGCACCTCGGCCTCGAGCGCCTCGAGGTCGTTGCCGGAGCGCGGGTCCGCCCCCACGCAGGTGAGGATCCGGTCGTAGGGCGAGCCGCCCGAGCGCCCGAGCGCCTCGTAGTCGATGCGCCGCGCCACCGGCTCGCCGTCGGCGCCCGGCCGGAACGCGCCGAACAGGCCGTCGGAGCCGGGCGCGAGCTCCTCCTTCAGCGCGAGCAGCTCGCGGAGCGCGGCGCGGAAGGGCCGGTGCTCGAGGTGGCGCAGCTCGACCCGCGCGCCGGCGCGGACCGCCACCCCGCCGAGCGCCGCCCGGACGAACTCCACGTCGGTGATGACGAGGCCGTACAGGTGGTAGTCGTCGCAGGCCGCCGCGGCGATGGCCGCCTCCTCCTCCGAGAGCCAGGCGTGGCTCGGGCAGAGGAACGCGTCGCAGGTGGCGACGTCGTAGACGCCGCAGTCGCGCAGGTCCACGCCGCCGTTCGCGGCCGGGTGCGCCAGGCACCCGACGCGCGACTCGGCCTCGTCGAGGAAGCCGAGCAGCGGACACACGCGCACCGACGGGAAGAGCGGGGCGGGCCCGCCGCCGGCGAGCGCGGCCGCGGCGGCGCGGAACGCGGCCGGGGTCCGCTCGACCTCCCGCAGCGCGCGGGTGCGCCGGGCGAGCTCGGCGTGGAGCGCGGGGCGGGAGAGGTCCTCGGCGTTGTACAGGCCGCAGCACGCGCCGCAGCTCATGCCGTCGCGCTGGCAGAGGCTCTTCACGGACGGGCGAGCGAGGTGCGGCAGCTCGCGCAGAGCCCCGGCCCCTTGCGGTCGCTGTCGGCGGCGTCGCGCGAGAGGAACATGGCGCAGCGGAAGTCGAGGCAGTGCGAGAGGCCGAGCAGGTGCCCGACCCCGTGCACCGCCTCCACCTGGATCCGCCGCCTCGCCAGCGCCGGGTCGGCCGCGCCGAGGCGCGACACCGAGTACACCGCCGCGCCCGCGTCGCGGTCCGCGTCGCCGAGCACGTAGGCCGCGTCGGGGAGGAACAGGTCCACGTCCACCACGCCCAGCACCGGGACGCCGCCCGCGCCGGCGCGCAGCGCGGCCAGCCGGCGGACGATGGCGGGCGCGTGGTACTGGCCGCGGTCCTTGTTGAACGCGTACTGCGGGCGGTCCAGCGACGGCCCGGCCTTGCTGGCGAGCCCGTACACGTCGCGGAGCGCCTGCGCCGCCTCGGCCAGCGTCTTCGGGCCCACGTTGCCGAGGCCGATCAACAGGACGTGCGAAGGTGCCGCCACGGGCCTCACCTCGTCGTGCGCGTTCGCCGCCCGGGAGGGAGAGCTGGCTGAGGCGGAAGGATTCGAACCTTCATGAGCGGATCCAAAGTCCGCGGTCCTGCCATTAGACGACGCCTCAGGATGCTTCACGGACACGCGCGCGCTGCTCCGGACGTTGCGCTCCCGACGCGCTGTTGAGTGGCCCTCACCCGCTGACCGCGATCAAGCCGTCACCAGCGTACCAGGGCGCTGGCCCAAGTAAAGCCGGCCCCGAAGGCGCACAGTCCCACCAGGTCTCCGCGGGAGACGCCGCGCGCCTCGACCGCCTCGGCGAGCGCGAGCGGGATCGAGGCCGCGGTGGTGTTGCCGTAGCGCTGGATGTTGTTGAACACCTGGTCGTCGCGCAGCCCGAGCGAGCGCTGCACCATCTGCGCGATGCGGAGGTTCGCCTGGTGCGGGACGAGGACCTTCAGGTCCTGCGGGCCCACGCCGTTCCTGTCGAACGCCTCCTTCAGCACCTCGGGCATGCGCACGACCGCATGCTTGAACACCTTCTGCCCCTCCATGTGCGGGAAGATGGTGGCGTCCTCGAGCATCCGCGGCTGGACGCGCGGGTGGTAGATCGAGCCGGGCGCGTCGGTGAACAGGTCGCGGGCGAAGCGCCCGTCGGCGTGCAGGTGGCAGGAGAGCACGCCGCGGTCCGGGTCGTCGGTCGCCTCGAGCAGCGCGGCGCCCGCGCCGTCGCCGAAGATGACCGCCACGTCGCGGCCGCGGGTGGTGACGTCGAGGCCGGTGGAGTGGACCTCCGAGCCGACCAGCAGGACGCGCCTGTACATCCCGGTGCGGATCCAGGCGTCCGCCACCGAGAGGCCGTAGATGAAGCCGGTGCACTGGTTGCGGATGTCGATGGCGGGAACGCCGGGGATGCCCAGCTTCGCGTTCAGGAAGCAGCCGTCGCCCGGGAACATGTGGTCGGGCGAGAGCGAGGCGTAGACGATCGCCTCGATGTCGGTCGGCTTCCACCCGGCCTTGTCGAGCGCCTTCTTCGTCGCCTCGAGCGCGAGGTCCGAGTTGCCGGTGCCCTCGCGGACCCAGCGGCGCTCCTGGATCCCGGTGCGCTCCTGGATCCACGCGTCGGTGGTCTCCATGTAGCGCGTGAGCTCCTCGTTGGTGACCACGCGGTCGGGGACGTGCGTGCCGAGTGCGACGATGGCGGCGCGGGGCATGGGCGGCTCCTTCCTTCGCTGCTGGTGAATATGGGCCGTGGGGCGCGGGGCCGGAGCGGCCCGGTGCCCGGTCGGCGCGGCCCGTCAGATGTCCAGGTTCTGGACGTCGAGCGCGTGCTTCTCGATGAACTCCCGGCGCGGCTCCACCGCGTCGCCCATCAGGATCGAGAACACCTCGTCGGCCTCGACCGTGTCGTCCACGCGCACCTGCAGCATGGTCCGGCGGGCCGGGTCCATGGTGGTCTCCCAGAGCTGCTCGGGGTTCATCTCGCCGAGCCCCTTGTAGCGCTGGATGGTCTGGCCCTGCCCGGCGGCCTTCTTGACGGCCTCGACCGCCTCGAACACGTCCAGCACCTCCTCGGCGCCCTCCGGCGTCTCGAGGCGGAACGGCCCGGGCCCGAGCTCGGCGATGGCGGCGTGCAGCGCCGCGAGCTCGCCCCACTCCGCGCCCGACAGGTAGTCATGGTCGAGGCGGGTGTCGCGGGGCGCGCCGGCCATGCTGGTCTGGTAGACGAGCGCGTCGCAGCCGTGCTCCTCGTCGCGCTCGATCTTGGCGATGCGGACCTGGAGCTCCGGGTGGAGCTTCTGCGCCTTGTCGAAGATCTTCTGCACCTGCTCCTTCACCTGGTCGTGGTGCTTCAGCAGGTCGAGGTCGAGGTCGCCGAGCTGGATGGCGGCGTCCACGATGCGGCTGTCGCGCCGGCGGTCCACCCGCGCGAGCAGCGCCCGGTAGGCGATGGCGTCGCGGGCGAGGCGGGCGAGGTCGCGCCCCTCGATGACCGTCTCGCCGGCCACGAGCTTCGTCCGGTCGGTGCCGAGCGCGAGCAGGTACTCGTCGAGCGCCGCCTCGTCCTTGAGGTAGCTCTCCTTCTTACCCTTCGCGACGCGGAACAGCGGCGGCTGCGCGATGTAGACGAGCCCGCGCTCGATCACGCTCGGCATCTGCCGGAAGAAGAACGTGAGGAGCAGCGTCCGGATGTGCGAGCCGTCCACGTCCGCGTCCGTCATGATGACGATCTTGTGGTAGCGGATCTTCTCGACGTCGAACTCCTCGGGGCCGATGCCGGTCCCGAGCGCGGTGATGATGGTCGCGATCTCCGCCGACCCGAGCATCTTGTCGAAGCGGGCCTTCTCGACGTTCAGGATCTTGCCGCGGAGCGGGAGGATGGCCTGGGTGCGCCGGTCGCGCCCCTGCTTCGCCGAGCCGCCGGCGGAGTCGCCCTCCACCAGGTACAGCTCCGACTCCTTGGGATCCCGCGACTGGCAGTCGGCGAGCTTGCCGGGCAGCGAGGCGCTGTCGAGCGCGCCCTTGCGGCGCACGGTCTCGCGCGCCTTGCGCGCCGCGATGCGGGCGCGGGCCGCCTCGGCCACCTTCCCGCAGACGCGCTTCGCGACGTTCG
Source organism: Anaeromyxobacter sp. PSR-1 (assembly GCF_000964525.1). Classification (GTDB taxonomy): domain Bacteria; phylum Myxococcota; class Myxococcia; order Myxococcales; family Anaeromyxobacteraceae; genus Anaeromyxobacter. The sequence goes on along the minus strand of NZ_BAZG01000010.1, from coordinate 54,193 downwards.
GGTTCTCCTCGAGGTAGGCGGAGAGCCGCTCGTTGAGCATGGTCTCGACCATGCTCTTCGCCTCGGTGTTGGAGAGCTTGGTCTTGGTCTGCCCCTCGAAGCTGGCGCCGGGGAGGCGGACCGAGATCACCGCGGCGAGCCCCTCGCGCATGTCGTCGCCGCTGGGCAGCTCGTCCTTCAGGTCCTTGAAGAGGTTGTTCTTCTGGCCGTAGGCGTTGATGGTGCGGGTGAGCGCCGCCTTGAAGCCGATGAGGTGCGTCCCGCCCTCGTGGTTGTGGATGTTGTTGGCGAACGCGAAGACCTTCTCGTCGTAGCCGTCGTTCCACTGCAGCGCGATCTCGACCAGCGCCGGGCCGCGCTCGGTCTCGACCTCCTGGCGCAGCGCGATGGGCGGCTGGAACAGCACGTTGCGGCTCTTGTTCAAGAAAGCGACGAACTCGCGGATGCCGTCCTTGAACAGGAACTCGTGCTTCTTGCCGTGCCGCTCGTCCTCGATGGTGATCTTGAGGCCGGCGTTCAGGAAGGCGAGCTCGCGCAGGCGCCCGGACAGCGTCTCGAAGCTGTACTCGGTGGTCTCGAAGATGGTCGGGTCGGGCTTGAACGTGATGCGGGTGCCGCGGCGCTGCGTCTCGCCGATGGCGGAGACCTTGCCGGCGGGCGTGCCGCGGTCGTAGCGCTGCGCCCACACCTTGCCGTCGCGGTAGACCTCGGCCTTCAGCCACTCCGAGAGCGCGTTCACGCAGGTCACGCCCACGCCGTGGAGGCCGCCGGAGACCTTGTACGCGTTCGACTCGAACTTGCCGCCGGCGTGGAGCTTCGTCAGCACCACGTCGAGCGTGTCCATCCCCTTCACCGTCGGGTGCGGGCCGACCGGGATGCCCGAGCCGTTGTCGAGCACGGTGATGGAGTTGTCGGCGTGGATGGCGACGTTGATCTCGTTGGCGCGGCCGGCCATGGCCTCGTCCACCGAGTTGTCGACGACCTCGTAGACGAGGTGGTGCAGGCCGCGGGCGCCCACGTCGCCGATGTACATGTGCGGCCGCTTGCGCACGGCCTCGAGGCCCTCGAGCACCTTGATGGTGTCGGTCCCGTAGTCGTCATCCGCGGGAGCCGCGGGACGGGGGCTCTGCTCGGCGGTGTCCAGGGGGGTCCTCGCTCGTTTCTCTGAAAGGTTCTCAGGTGTTGAGGCGACCCTGGGGTATAGCAGGCGCGGCCGCCGGAGGCAACGTCTTATCCGGACCGCAACCCCGCGAGCTTCTTCACGAAACCAGCGGGGAAACCACCCCCGATCGCACCTCGTAGAAGGCGGTGTCGGGGCCGGCGGCCGGCTCGATGAGGCGGCGGTCGGTGGTGGTGAGGAACGCCTGGGCCGGCAGCGCCGCCAGGTAGCCGAGCAGGAAGCGGTTCTTGGCCGGATCCAGCTCCGAGGACACGTCGTCGAGCAGCAGCAGCGGCGGCCGCCCCAGCGCCGCGCGCAGGTTCTCGATCTCGGCGATCTTGAGCGCGAGCACGAGCGCGCGCTGCTGGCCCTGGCTGCCGTAGAGCCGGGCGCCCTTCCCGCCGAGCGCGAGCACGAGGTCGTCCATGTGCGGCCCGGCCGAGGTGAAGCCCTTCTCGCGGTCGCGCTCCAGCCGCGCCTCGAGCGCGCGGGCGAGGCGCGCGGCCACCTCGGCCTCCGGGTGGTCCACCTCCACGCCGCCGGCGGCGCGGTAGGCGAGGTGCGCCTCGGGGGCGGACGGCCCGGAGATCTCGGCGAAGGCGGCCCGGAGCCGCGGGGCGAGCTCCGCCACGAGGTCGCGCCGGCGCACCAGGAGGCGCGCCCCGGCGCGCACCAGCGGCTCGCGGAAGCTCGCCTCCACCTCCGGCGCCCCGCCGCGGAGCGCCGCGTTCCGCGCCCGGAGCGCCCGTACGTACTCGCGCGCCTCGCCCAGCACCGCCGGCCAGCGGTTGAACGCGGCGCGGTCGAGGAACCGCCGGCGCCCGTCCGGCCCGGCCTTCACGAGCAGGAGGTCGTCCGGCGAGAAGCAGACCGAGGCGAGGCCCTCGAAGTAGTCGTCGAGGCGGGCCCCGGAGCCGAGCGCCTTGCCGTCGAGCGAGGCGGTGCGGCCGCCCGCGGCCACCTGCACCGCCACCCGGCGCACGCCGCCCGGCCCCTCGAAGTCGCCGGCCACGCCGGCCCGGTCGGCGCCGAACCGGACCAGCTCCGCGAGCCGCACCGCGCGGAGCGGCTTCAGCGTGGTGAGGAAGTAGATGGCCTCGAGGAGGTTGGTCTTCCCCTGGCCGTTCTCGCCCAGGAGCACGGTGGCCCGCGGCGACGGCGCGAGCTCGACCGCGGCGAGGTTCCGGAAGTCCTGGACGTGGAGGGAGAGGAGCTTCACTCAGATGCGCATGGGCATCACGACGGCCGTGAAGCCCTGGTCCGCCTCCTCGCCGCCCTTCAGGACGCCCGGGGAGAGGTCGTCGGCGAGCTCGAACACCACCTCGTTCGACTTCACCGCCTGGAGGACCTCCATGATGTAGCGCGCGTTGAAGCCGATCTTGAGCGGCTCGCCCGCGTACTCGACCGGCACCTCCTCCTTCGCCTCGCCGAGGTCCGGGTTCTGCGAGAGGACGCGGAGCAGGTCCTTCGAGAGGTCCAGCTTCACCGCGTGCGCCTTGTCGGAGGAGAGCAGCGAGATGCGCCGCAGCGTCTCCAGGAACCGTCCGCGGCCCACCTTGAAGACCTTCTCGCCGGCCTTCGGGATGACCTGCTTGTAGTCCGGGAACAGCCCCTCGATGAGCCGCATCACCAGGACCACGTTCGGCCGGCGGAAGATGGCGCTGTTCTCGACGAACCCGAGCTTCGCCTCCGGCTTCTCCTCGCCGGACTCGGCCGCCTCGGCGAGCAGCTTCTTCAGCTCGGCGAGCCCCTTCTTCGGCAGGATCACGCCGCGCTTCAGGCCGAAGGTGGCGCCGACGGTGCGCTCGGAGAGCGAGAGGCGGTGGCCGTCGGTCGCCACCAGGCGGAGCGCGTCGCCGGCCGGCTCGAAGTAGACGCCGTTCAGGTTGTAGCGGGTCTCGTCGTTCGAGACGGCGAAGAAGGTCCGCTCGATCATCTCGAGCAGGAGCGCCGGGTCCACGTCGGCGAACGGCACCTTGTCGAAGCGGGGCAGCGCCGGGAAGTCCTCGGCGGGCAGGCCGACGATCCGGAACTCGGAGGGGCCGCTCTTCACCTCGAGGTAGTTGTTGTGCGCCTTCTTGAGCGTGACGGTCTGCTCGGGCAGCGCGCGGACGATCTCGTAGAGGTGGCGGGCCGAGACGGCCACCGCGCCCTCCTTCAGCACCTCGCAGGCGTGCTCGGAGGAGACGGCCAGGTCGAGGTCGGTGGCGGAGACGACGAGCTGGTCGCCCTTCTTCGCCTCGAGCAGGACGTGGGAGAGGATCGGCATCGTGCTCTTCTTCTCGACGATGCCCTGCGAGCGGCCGAGCGCCTTCGCGAGCTCCTGGGCGCCGATCTTCAGTTCCATGGGATGATCCTCTTCTTTGAGATCCGTCGTCGAAGCAGGGGGAGGACCGATGTGGAAAAGCGGCCGAGCGCCCTGATCCTGCTCGAGTTTCTTCCCCGGAAAAACCCGTGGATCCGGCTGGGTGTGGGTTGTGTAGCGCGCCGCGAGAGAGAGTGTCAACGCTCGCCCACAGCCCATCCCCAGCCGGATCGACGCAGGATCCACGGCCTTCCCACAGGCTGATCCGGGTGCGGGCCGACCGAGGGCGGTCCCTCGCCTCCGGCCGCGCCTTCGGCACGGCCTGCGCTCGGGATGCCGGCGAGCCTTCGGCGAGCCTGCGCTCGGGGCGAGCGGACCGGGAAGACGCTCGCCGTGGGCCCGTCGAAGGGTGACGGACGCACCGCGGCCTTCCCCGGCCGCGAGGCGGCGGGGCGAGGCGCGGCGGCGCGGGCGGGTCACGGGGCGAGCTTCGCGGAGAGCTGGGCCACGGCGGTGCGGACGGCGTCGTCCGACTCGAGGAGCCCCTTCACGCGGTCCACCGCGGCGATGACGGTGGTGTGGTCCTTCTTGTTGAACTTCTCGGCGATGGACTGGAACTTCTCCTTCGCCAACTCGCGGCAGAGGTACATCGCCACCTGCCGCGGGAACGCGATCTTCTGCTCGCGGGAGGCGCTCGTGAGCTTCGCGACCGTCAGCCCGTAGTGGCCGGCCACCGCCTCCTGGATCTTCTCGATGGGCGGGCGGTAGCCGGGCGGCGGGATGACGTCGGCGAGGACGTCGCGGGCGAGCGGCACCGTGATCGGCTCGCTCTTCAGGGAGGCGAACGCGGCGAGGCGCATGAGCGCGCCCTCGAGCTCGCGGACGTTCGACCGGATGTGCTGGGCGAGCAGCTGGGTGACGTCGTCCGGCAGGTCGATCTTCTCCACGTCCGCCTTCTTCTGGAGGATGGCGGCGCGGGTCTCGAACTCCGGCACCTCGATCTGCACCCGCATGCCCCACTCGAACCGCGAGCAGAGCCGCTCGTCGAGGCCCTTCAGCTCCTTCGGCGAGCGATCGCTGGAGAGCACGATCTGGACGTGGTGGTCGTGGAGCTCGTTGAACGTGTGGAAGAACTCCTCCGCCGTCTTGTCCTTGCCGGCGAGGAACTGCACGTCGTCCACCAGCAGCGCCGAGCACTCGCGGTACTTGCGGCGGAACTCGTCCATCGTGCCCCTGGAGAGGGCGGCGACGAAGTCGTTGGTGTAGCGCTCGGAGGACACGATGGCGACGCGGCCGCCGCTCTTCTCCAGGATGGCGTGGGCCACCGCGTGGAGCAGGTGCGTCTTCCCCAGGCCGGAGTCGCCGTGGAGGAAGAGCGGGTTCCAGGTGCGGCCGGGGTTGGCGGCGACGGCCTGGGCGGCGGCGAAGGCGAAGTGGTTGGAGGCGCCGACCACGAAGGTGTCGAAGGCGTAGCGCGGGTTCGGGCGCGAGTCGCGCGGCTCGAGGTGCGGCTCGGCCGCGCGCGCGGCCACGGCGGCGGCGGGCGGCGGGGCGGCCGGCGCGCCGAGCGGGCGCGGCGCGTCGTCCACCGCGAAGGCGATCCGGAGGCGCTCGCCGGTCAGCTCCGGGATGAACTCCTCGAACCAGCCCCGGTAGTTGTCCTCCACGAAGTCGCGGTGGAACTTGTCCGGCGCGCCGATCTGGAGCCGCCCCTCGCCGAGCGAGACCGGGCGGAGCGGCTCGAACCAGCGCTCGTACAGGTCCTCGCGGCAGCGGGCGCGGAGGAACCCGTCGATGCGGGACCAGAGATCGTCGAGCGGCGTTTCCACGAGTGCGCTCGCAGGTGCTTCCATCCCCAAGTCCCCCAAGGACCGAAAACGCGAAAATGCCCCCCGTCCGCAGGCTCCCTGGGAGTCTGCGGCTCCACTCTTCGCTCGGTCTGCGAGGAGTCGGGCGGGCTCGTGGTGCGGGCGCGGAAGTTAGCGAAGGTTCGCCGCGCGGATCAAGGCCGAGTTGATCGTCGGCGAAAGCACGCAGGTTTCCGGCGAGGCCCCGGAGGCGATCCTGCGACGGCAGCGCCCGGAGGCCCGAAGTGCGCGGAAACCTTGACATCGCGCGAGCGATCGGGGAGTTTGCCGCGCCATGAAGCGGACTTATCAACCGAAGAAGCAGCGGAGGAACCGCACCCACGGTTTCCTCAAGCGTTCCAAGACCCCCGGCGGACGAAACGTCCTGAAGAGCCGGCGCGCCAAGGGCCGCAAGCGCCTCACCACGCGCGCGCCGAAGAAGTAGCGGCCGAGGTGAGGCTGCCGAAGGCGGCGCGGCTGCGGCGCCGCCGCGAGTTCGTCCAGGTCCAGCAGCACGGCAGGCGGCTGTACTCCGGAGACGTGCTCGTCCTCGCGCTCGTCTCCGGATCGCCCCGGCCGAGGATCGGGATCACGGTGTCCTCGAAGGTTGGAAACGCCGTCGAGCGGAACCGCGTGAAGCGCTGGGTCCGAGAGGCCTGGCGCGAGATCCGCCCCGAGTTTCCCCCCGTCGATCTGGTCGTCATCGCCCGCCCCGCCGCATTGCGGATGGGCCTCGACGGCGCGCGCCGCGCGCTCGCCGCGGCCGCCCGCGCGCTCGGGGCGGCGCCCGGAGGCGGCGCGTGATCCGCGGCGCCCTGGTGCTGCTCGTCCGCATCTACCAGCGGCTCGTGTCGCCGCTCCTGCCGCCGGCCTGCCGCTTCTATCCGTCCTGCTCCGCGTACGCGGTCACCGCCCTCCAGCGCCACGGCGCGCTGCGGGGCTCGTGGCTGACCGTGCGCCGCGTTTGCCGCTGCCACCCGTTCCATCCCGGGGGTGTCGACCCGGTGCCGGAACTGACCCCTAAGAGGTAGACCTTGGGTCCTGACAATCGCCGCATCCTCCTCGCGACCGTGCTGTCGGTCGGCATCCTGATCCTCTGGCAGGTGATCTTCCCGTCGAAGAAGCCGCAGCCCCAGCCGAAGCCGGCCGCGGCGCCGGCGGAGGTGGCGAAGCCGACCGCCCCCGCGTCGCCGGCCCCGGGCTCCGCCGCGGCCGCGGTCCCGGCGCCGCCGCCCGACGCGCCCGAGGAGACGGTGAAGCTCGCCGGCAAGGGCTTCGAGGCGACGCTCACGACCTACGGCGGCGCGCTGAAGAGCCTCCGGCTCGAGGGCGACAAGTTCCGCAAGCAGGAGAAGGACCGCGAGGTGCAGATCGACCTCGTCCACGTGACGGACGGCCAGCCCTACCCGCTCTCGCTCTCGGCGTCGCCGGAGCTGGGCGGCGGCGGGGACGTGGCGGCGGATCCGGGCGCGCGCGCGCCCATGCGGATCGTGGCGAAGGACGCGTCGTCGGTGACGTTCGAGGGGCGCGTCGGGAACCTCGCCGCGAGGAAGACGTTCCGCGTGACCGGCAAGCCGTACGAGCTCGCGCTCGACGTCGAGCTCTCCGGCGGCGCGGGCAACGGGACCGTGGGCGTGCTCTACCCCGCGTTCATGCCGCCCGAGACGAAGAGCGGCGGCATCTTCTCCGGCCCGCCGCTCGACTTCGTGCGGCCGGTCTGCCGGGCCGGCACCACCACCGAGCGCTTCGACCTCGCCAAGGAGGGCGCGCCGGAGAAGCTCGAGGGCCAGGTGTCCTGGGCCGGCGTGGACCAGCACTACTTCGTGGCGGCGGTGCTGCCGGCGGAGCCCATCGGCACCTGCACGTTCGCGCGCGGGCCGGTGAAGGGCGCGGGCGTCGCCGCGCTCGCGGTCCCGGTGGAGGGCGGCGCGCGTAAGCTGTCGCTGACCGTGTACGCGGGCCCGAAGGACCTCGACACGCTGCGCGGCTACGGGCGCGGCTTCGAGAGCGCCATCGACTACGGCGCGGTGGCGAAGTTCTTCGCGCTGTTCGCGCGCGGCCTGCTCTACGTGATGCGCTGGCTCGAGGCGATCGTCCGGAACTGGGGCGTCGCCATCATCCTGCTCACCGTCCTCGTCCGCCTGGTGCTGTTCCCGCTCACGTACAAGTCGATGCAGTCGATGAACGAGATGCGGAAGCTGCAGCCGGAGATCGAGAAGCTGAAGGCGAAGTTCGGCGACGACCGCGAGAAGATGAACCTCGCGGTGATGCAGCTCTACCAGAAGCACAAGGTGAACCCGCTCGGCGGCTGCCTGCCCATGCTGCTGCAGATGCCGGTGTGGTTCGCGCTCTACGCGGCGCTGCAGACCTCGGTGGAGCTGTACCGAGAGCCGTTCCTCTGGATGAAGGACCTCACCGCGCACGACCCGTACTTCATCCTGCCCATCGCCATGGGCATCTCGAGCTTCGTGATGCAGAAGCTCTCGCCGCAGCCGGCCGACAACGCCCAGGCGAAGATGATGCTCTACTTCTTCCCGGGGTTCTTCACGGTCATCATGCTGTTCGTCCCGGGCGGCCTGACGCTCTACATCTTCGTCAACAACCTGCTCTCGATCGTGCAGCAGCAGCTCATGATGAAGCACCAGCAGGCGGCGCCCGCCCCGGCCGCCGGGAAGTAGCGGAGGAGCCATGGACGAGAGGCAGCCGAGGGAGGGCGCGCCGCCGCCGCGCGAGGCGCCCGAGAAGGTGGCCGCCGCCCGGTCGTTCCTCACCGAGCTGTTCCGCCGGATGGGCGGCGAGGTGGCGATCGAGGTGAAGGAGACGCCCGAGGCCATCGGCGTCGCCGTCACGGCCGCCGCCGGCAACCAGCTCGAGCTCTCGTCCGCGCTCGTCGAGGCGGCGCAGTACCTGGTGAACCGCGTCGTGAACCCGCGCTCCGAGGGGCGCAAGTGGGTGAACCTCGACGTGGGCGGCTTCCGCGAGGAGGGCGACCCGGCGGTCGAGGCCATGGCGGCGCGCCTGGCGGCGGCCGCGGTGCGGATGGGCCAGGTGCTGGCGGTCGCGCCCATCAGCCCGCGGGAGCGGCGGCAGATCCACCTCGCGCTGGTCGGGAACGGCGAGGTCTCGACGCGCAGCGAGGGCGAGGGGATCTTCCGGCAGCTGCTCGTCATCCCCGCGAAGCGCGGGGCGAAGGAGTAGCCGTTGGCGAAGGAGAAGACCCGGGAGGAGAAGCTCTTCTCCGCCGCGGTGCTGCGGCGCTCCTTCGCGCTGCAGGACGATCAGTACCGGGACGGCTTCAAGTTCGTCTACGAGGGCGTGCTGCGCGACCTCGGGCTCGAGGACGCGGACGTCGAGGCGTTCCTCTCCGAGCACCTGGCCGAGGTGGACGCGGCCATCGGCCGGCGGGGCCGGAAGGCCTAGCCGCCGCCATGGACCCGGCCTTCCACGAGGCGCTGGCCCGCGGGATCGAGGCGCTCGGGCTGCCGGTGGACGCGGCGGCGCGGGCGCTCCTCGAGCGCTACGCGGATCGCCTCCTCGCCTGGAACCGGAAGGTCAACCTCACCGCCATCACCGCGCCGGCCGAGCTCGCCGAGAAGCACCTGGTGGACAGCCTGGTGCTCCTGCCGCTCGTAGCCGGCGCGCGGACGCTGCTCGACGTGGGGAGCGGCGCCGGGCTGCCGGGCATCCCGCTCGCGTGCGTCCGCCGCGAGCTGTCGGTCACCTGCTGCGACGGCGTGGCGAAGAAGATCGCGTTCGTGAAGGCCGTCTCGGCCGAGCTGGACCTGCCGGTCCGCGGGGTGGCGGTGCGGGCCGAGGGCCACCCGGAGCGCGAGGGGCTGCCGCGCGCGGACGCGGTCGTGTCCCGGGCGCTCGCGGATCCGGATCGATGGGTGCCGCTCGGCGCCCGCTACCTCGCCGAGGGCGGGACGCTGCTCGCCATGCTCGGGCGCGAGGTGGATCGCGACGCGCTCCAGGCCGTCGGCGCGGCCGAGGGGCTGACGCTCGTCGGCCTGGACGTGTTCGAGCTGCCCATCTCGCGCGCCGCGCGGGCCGTGGCCCGCTGGCAGCGGAAGTAGGCGGCTGGGGTCGAACGCGGGCTCCCGCTCGTGGTTCGACAGGCTCACCACGAGCGGGCGTTCGTCTTCCCGCTCACCCTGAGCGTAGGCGAGCCGAAGGCTCGCCGGAGTCGAAGGGTCACCCTGAGCGTCCCTCGACTCCGCGCGGCCATGCGGCCGCGCTACGCTCGGGATGAGCGATTGGAGTCGAAGGGCGGCTGACCGCGGCGCCAGCCGGCCCGGCCGGCCGGCTTCCCCGGACTTCCCGCGCAGGAACCGGTGTTCCACGTGGAACGGCGGCACCGCCGCCGCGGGCGTGTTCCACGTGGAACAGGGTGGCCGCCGGGGTCCTCCCGGCGCGGACGTTCCACGTGGAACGCCCCCGTGTCAGAGGGCTAGGGCATGGTCCCTCGGCACCGTCCCAGATCGGGACACCGGAACCGCAACGAGGGAACTCTTCTTGGACGAGACGTCGGCTGGGGGCATCGCCCCCGTGGAAGCAGGGCGCATGGGCCGCATCCTCACCATCGCGAATCAGAAGGGCGGGGTCGGCAAGACCACCACCGCCGTCAACCTGGCCGCGTCGCTCGCGGCCGCGGAGCACCGGACGCTGCTCGTGGACGTGGACCCGCAGGGGAACGCCGGCAGCGCGCTCGGCATCCGCCGGGACGAGTCGGAGAAGTCCATCTACGAGGTGCTCCTCGACGACCAGCCACTCTCGGAGGCGGTTCGCAAGACCGAGCTCAAGTTCCTCGACCTCGTGCCCGCCTCGCGCCACCTGGTGGGCGCGGAGCTGGAGCTGGCCGAGCTCGACGCGCGCGAGTCGCGCCTGAAGCGCGCCGTGGACACGCTCGCGCCGAGCTACGAGTACGTGGTCATCGACTGCCCACCGTCGCTCGGCCTGCTCACGCTGAACGGCCTGGTGGCGGCGCAGGGCGTGATCATCCCGCTCCAGTGCGAGTACTACGCGCTCGAGGGGCTCGCGGACGTCCTGAAGACCATCGAGCTCGTGCGCGCCGCCGCCAACCCGGGCCTGACGGTGGACGGCATCGTCCTCACCATGTTCTCGCCCAACAACCTCGCGAACCAGGTCGCGGACGAGATCCGGAAGACCTTCGCGAGCCAGGTGTTCCGCACGGTGATCCCGCGGAACGTGCGGCTCTCCGAGGCGCCCAGCCACGGCAAGCCCATCCTGCTCTACGACGTGACGTCGAAGGGGTGTCAGAGCTACCTCGAGCTCGCAGGCGAGGTCGCCGCCCGCTTCGGCGCGGAGGGAGGTCTCGCGTGAGCATCGCCGAGAAGCGCCGCCCCGCCCTCGGGCGCGGAATGGCCGCCCTGCTGTCCAACGCCCCGCCCCCGCCCAGCGCGGCGGCGGCGCCCGCGCCCGCCATCCCGGGCCGGACGCTGCTCACGCTCCCGGTCGAGGCCATCGAGCGCAACCCGGAGCAGCCCCGCAAGCGCTTCGAGGACGCGAAGCTCGAGGAGCTGGCGGCCTCGATCCGGCAGCACGGGATCGTCGAGCCGATCCTGGTGCGCAAGGACGGCGGGCGGTACCGGATCCTGGCCGGTGAGCGCCGCTGGCGCGCCGCCCAGCGCGCCGGGCTGAAGGAGGTCCCGGCGGTCCTGCGCGAGGCGACCGACCGCGAGGCCTTCGAGCTCGCGCTGGTCGAGAACCTCCAGCGCGCCGACCTGAACGCGATCGAGGAGGCGGAGGCCTACGAGGTCCTCCAGGCGGACCACGGCCTCACGCAGGAGGCGATCGCGACCCGCGTCGGCAAGGAGCGCTCCACCGTCGCGAACGCGCTCCGCCTGCTGAAGCTCCCGGAGGACGTGCGCGAGTCGGTCCGGGGCGGCCAGCTCGACATGGGCCACGCCCGCGCCCTGCTCGGCCTCGAGGAGGCCGAGGCGATCCGCAAGATCGCGCAGCGGGCCATCCGCGAGGGGCTGTCGGTGCGCGCCACCGAGGCGCTCGTGCGGAGCCTCTCCAAGAAGCCGTCGAAGGCGGGGCCCGCCGATCCGCCCGCCGACAGCCCGGCGATCCGCGACCTTGCGCACCGGCTGCAGCGCCGGCTGGGCGCGCGGTGCCGCGTCGTCCCCAAGTCTGCGGTCGCCGGGAAGCTCGAGGTTGAATACACCTCCCTCGACGAACTCGACGGAATACTGGCAAAGATCGGAGCGTAACAGTAGGGTTCGACGTCCCCGGTTCAAGGGACGTCGAGCCTGGGCCGGCGACGGCCGATCCAGTACCACTGTGAGGAAGGATGTCCTTCTGGAGCAAGCTGAGGGAGGACGCGCCGTCTGACGGCGTGTCCGGCCCGGCTGAAGACACGCCCACGAAGCCATCGAGGAACGAGGAGCCGCATTCCATGGCCATGCTGAAGCGCGAAGAACTCACCTCCATCCCGGCCGCGTCCGGGGATCTCAACGCCCTCCTGGGCCGCGGCTCGGAGTTCGAAGGGAAGCTCACCTTCGAAGGCACCGTCCGCATCGACGGCAAGTTCACCGGCACCATCGTGACCAACGATGTGCTGGTGGTCGGCGAGGGCGCCAAGGTGTCCGCCGAGATCACCTGCGGCACGGTGATCGTCCACGGCGAGATCAACGGCAACGTCCGCGCGAAGAACGCGGTCGAGCTGCACCATCCCGCCAAGATGCGGGGCAACATCGAGGCCCCGTCGCTCATGATCGAGAAGGGCGTCATCTTCGAGGGTCAGACGAAGATGGAGGCGCTCGACAAGAACGCGTCGAAGCCCGCCCCGGCCCCGGCCGTCGCGGCCGTCAAGCCGTAACGCGGCGCGTCAGACCGTGGGCATGAGAAAAGCGGGCTCCGGAGACGGGGCCCGCTTTTCGTTTGCTGAGGCCGCTGTGCGATCCCGCGCATCGCGGGGCGCAGCCCCGTCCGCGCGGCGAAGCCGCGCCCGCGGGGACCTCGCGCGAGCCCGCGAAGGCGGGCGCGCGAGGTCACGGGCCCCGCGCAGCAGGGTGGGGCCCCGCGGAGCTCCGCTCCGTGGGGCGGGGCGCAGCCCCGTCGGATCACTCAGGTGATCTTCACCTGGATGGCGCGCGGCTTGGCCTCGGCGCGCTTCGGCAGCGTCACGGCCAGCACCCCGTTCTTCGCCTCGGCGCGGATGTGCTCCGCGTCCACGGTGCTCGGGAGCGTGAAGGACCGGGTGAACGTGCCGTAGCCGAGCTCCACGCGGTGGTAGTTCTCGCGCTTCTCCTCGTGCTCGAGCTTCCGCTCGCCCCGCAGCGTCAGCACGCCGTTCTCGAAGCGGACCTCCACGTCCTTCGGGTCCACCCCGGCCAGCTCGAAGCGGAGCGTCACCGCGTCCTCGTCCTCGTAGATGTCGCACGCGGGCGTCCAGCCCACCGACTCGCCGGCGCGGAACAGGCGGTCTTCGCCGAACATGCGGCTCATCTCGTCCTGCAGCCTCGCCAGGTCGCGGAAGGGCTCGAATCTGGTCAGCATCGCCATGATTTTTGACCTCCTTTTAGGCGCGGGGAACGTAAGTCGACGGGTGCGGGTGTCAAACGAGGCCCGAACCCCGCGAAAGTCCACGGACTAAATCCGGGACGTACTTGACCGGGGCGCCTGCGACATGCTACGGAGCGCGTCCCTTATGCTCATGGGTTCCATCGCCCGCCGGTACGCCCGGGCGCTCTTCAGCCTCGCCGTCGAGCAGGGCCGTGTCGAGCCCTGGAACGACGCGCTTCAGGTCCTGAAGAACGCCGTCGAAGGCTCCCCCGATCTGCGCGACGTCCTGTCCAACCCGGTCTACTCGAAGGAGCAGCGCCGGGCCATCGTGGAGAAGCTGGCCTCCGCGCTGAAGCTCGAGCGCGAGCCGGCCAACCTCCTCTTCCTGCTCGGCGACCGGAACCGCCTCGCCTACCTGGCGGCGGTGGTGGACACCTTCCGCGCGCTCGCCGATCAGCACCTCGGCCGCCTCCGCGCCCGGGTCACCTCCGCGGTGCCCCTCGACGCGCAGGCCGCGCAGTCCATCGCCGACCGCCTCTCGCAGGCGACGAAGGCGACGGTCCTCCTCGATCGCGCGGTCGACCCGGCCCTCCTCGGCGGCGTCGTCGCCCAGGTCGGCAGCCTCGTCTACGACGGCTCGCTGCGGACCCAGCTCGAGGACCTCCGCAAGACCTTGAAGCAGTAACGAACTCGCTCCCCTCACAGCATCGCCCCGGAGAACCGATCCGATGGAAATCCGCGCCGACGAGATCAGCCGCATCATCCGCGAGCAGATCAAGGACTACGGGAAGAAGGTCGAGGTCGCCGAGACCGGCTCCATCCTGAGCCAGGCGGACGGCGTCGCCCGCATCTACGGCCTCGCCGGCGCCGCCGCCGGTGAGCTGCTCGAGTTCCCGGGCGGCGTGCGCGGCCTGGTCCTCAACCTCGAGGAGGACAACGTCGGCGCCGCCATCATGGGGCCCTACGAGCACATCCGCGAGGGCGACCCGGTCAAGCGCACCGGCCTCATCGCCGAGGTGCCGGTGGGCGAGGAGCTGCTCGGGCGCGTGGTGGACGGCCTCGGCAACCCCATCGACGGCCGCGGGCCCATCACCTCGAAGCACACCCGCAAGATCGAGATCAAGGCCCCCGGCATCGTGAAGCGCAAGTCGGTGCACGAGCCGATGCAGACCGGCCTGAAGGCGATCGACGCGCTCGTGCCCATCGGCCGCGGCCAGCGCGAGCTGATCCTGGGCGACCGCCAGACCGGCAAGACCGCGGTGGCGATCGACACCATCCTCAACAACAAGGGCAACAATCTCTACTGCTTCTACGTCGCCATCGGCCAGAAGCAGTCCACCGTCGCGCGCGTGGTCGACACGCTCAAGAAGTACGGCGCGATGGAGTACACGACGGTCATCTCCGCCAGCGCCTCCGACCCGGCGCCGATGCAGTACCTCGCGCCGTACACCGGCGTGACCATGGCGGAGTACTTCCGCGACTCCGGCCGCCACGCCCTCATCATCTACGACGACCTCTCCAAGCAGGCCGTGGCGTACCGCCAGCTCTCGCTGCTCCTCCGCCGCCCGCCGGGCCGCGAGGCGTACCCGGGCGACGTGTTCTACCTCCACAGCCGCCTGCTCGAGCGCGCCGCCAAGCTCTCCGACAAGGAGGGCGCCGGCTCGCTGACCGCGCTCCCCATCATCGAGACGCAGGCCGGCGACGTGTCGGCGTACATCCCGACGAACGTCATCTCCATCACCGACGGCCAGATCTTCCTCGAGTCGAACCTGTTCTACCAGGGCGTCCGGCCGGCCATTAACGTCGGCATCTCGGTGTCCCGCGTCGGCGGCTCCGCGCAGATCAAGGCCATGAAGCAGGTGGCCGGCTCGCTGAAGCTCGACCTCGCCCAGTACCGCGAGCTGGCGGCGTTCGCACAGTTCGGCTCCGACCTCGACAAGGCCACCCAGGAGACGCTGGCCCGCGGCGAGCGCCTGGTCGAGCTGCTGAAGCAGGGCCAGTACGCGCCGCTCTCCGTCGAGAAGCAGGTCATCCAGATCTACGCCGGCACGCAGAAGGACACGGACGGCCAGAACTGGATCCGCGCGGTCCCGACCGAGCAGGTGGTCCGCTACATGCGCGAGCTGCTCGAGTTCCTCGACGCCCGGCACCCCGGCATCGCCAAGGCGATCGCCGAGAAGAAGGCGCTCGACGACGGCATCCGCAAGGACCTCGACGCCGCGCTCCGGGAGTTCGCCGGCATCTTCAAGATCGAGGGCTAGCCGCCCGAGGAGACGAGGCTCCCGTGCCTTCCCTTCGCGACATCCGCAACCGCATCGGCTCGGTCCGCTCGACCCGGCAGATCACCAAGGCCATGAAGATGGTGTCCGCGGCGAAGCTCCGCCGCGCGCAGGACGCCGTCCTCAAGACCCGGCCGTACGCGATCCTGCTGGACCAGACGCTCTCCCGGCTGGCGGCCCGCGCCGCCGCCGAGGAGCAGGTGGCCCACCCGCTGCTCGCGCCGCGCGACCAGCGCACCGCCGAGGTGGTGGTCGTCACCAGCGACCGCGGCCTGGCCGGCGGCTTCAACTCCAACATCTGCCGCTTCGTCCAGCGCTTCCTCACCGAGAACGGCGACCGCTTCGAGCGGATCGCGCTCTCCACCGTGGGGAAGAAGGGCCGCGAGTACTTCAAGGCCCGCAAGCTCGACATCCGCAAGGACTACACCGGCATCCACGCGAACCTCGCCTACGAGAAGGCCGAGGCGCTCGCGCGCGAGGCCACCGAGCGCTACCTCGCCGGCGAGGTGGACACCGTCTTCCTCGCCTACAACGAGTTCAAGAGCGCCATCTCGCAGAAGCCGGTGGTGGTGCAGCTGCTCCCCATCGACACCTCGGCCGCCGCCGCGGACACCGCCGGCATCGACTTCAGGTACGAGCCCTCCCGCGAGGCGCTGCTCGCCGAGCTCCTGCCCCGCCACGTGGCGATGCAGGTGTGGCGGGCGCTGCTCGAGTCCGCCGCGTCGGAGCACGGCGCGCGGATGAGCGCGATGGAGTCGGCGACCAAGAACGCCGAGGAGATGATCGCGTCGCTCAGCCTCCAGTACAACCGGGCGCGCCAGGCCTACGTGACGAAGGAGCTCATGGAGATCGTGGGCGGCGCCGAGGCGCTCAAGTAACGGTCCCCGAAAGGAAGACATGGCCACCGCTACGAACGTTGAGAACGGCAGGATCACCCAGGTCATCGGCCCGGTGGTGGACGTCGAGTTCCCGCCCGGCGCGCTGCCCGACATCTACACCGCGCTCAAGGTGACGAACCCGGGCGTGGACGACCGCCAGGACAACCTCGTCATCGAGGTGTCGCAGCACCTCGGCGAGAACACCGCGCGCTGCATCGCGATGGACTCCACCGACGGCCTGGTGCGCGGCATGCCGGTGAAGAACACCGGCGCCCCCATCGCCGTGCCGGTGGGCAAGGAGGTGCTGGGCCGCATCCTGAACGTGGTGGGCGAGCCGGTGGACGAGCGCGGCCCGGTGGCCGCGACCCGCACGCTCCCCATCCACCGCGCGGCCCCGCTGCTCACCGACCTCAACGTGAAGGTCGAGGCGTTCGAGACCGGCATCAAGGTCATCGACCTGCTCGCCCCGTACCTCCGCGGCGGCAAGATCGGCCTGTTCGGCGGCGCGGGCGTGGGCAAGACCGTGCTGCTGATGGAGCTCGTGAACAACGTCGCGAAGAAGCGCGGCGGCTTCTCGGTGTTCGGCGGCGTGGGGGAGCGGACCCGCGAGGGCAACGACCTCTACCACGAGATGATCGAGGCGGGCGTCATCAACAAGGACGACCTGTCGAAGAGCCAGTGCGTGCTGGTGTACGGGCAGATGAACGAGCCGCCCGGCGCCCGCGCCCGCGTCGCCCTCTCGGCGCTCACCGTGGCGGAGTACTTCCGCGACGTCGAGAACCGAGACATGCTGCTCTTCATCGACAACATCTTCCGGTTCACCCAGGCCGGCTCCGAGGTGTCCGCGCTCCTCGGCCGCATCCCGTCCGCCGTGGGTTACCAGCCGACGCTGTCCACCGAGATGGGCGAGCTGCAGGAGCGCATCACCTCCACGCAGAAGGGCGCCATCACCTCGGTGCAGGCCATCTACGTGCCCGCCGACGACCTCACCGACCCGGCACCGGCCACCGCGTTCGCGCACCTCGACGCCACCACGGTGCTGAACCGCAAGCTCACCGAGATCGGCATCTACCCCGCGGTGGACCCGCTCGACTCGACCTCGCGCATCCTCGACCCGAACGTCGTCGGCCAGGAGCACTACGCCGTCGCCCGCGCGGTCCAGGAGACCCTGCAGCGCTACAAGGACCTGCAGGACATCATCGCCATCCTCGGCATGGACGAGCTCTCCGAGGACGACAAGCTCACCGTGGCGCGCGCCCGCAAGATCCAGCGCTTCCTCTCCCAGCCCTTCACCGTCGCCCAGCAGTTCACCGGCAACCCGGGCAAGTACGTCGAGCTCCCCGACACGATCCGCGGCTTCAAGGAGATCGTGGACGGCAAGCACGACGACCTGCCGGAGCAGGCGTTCTACATGGTCGGCGGGATCGAGGAGGCGGTGGAGAAGGCCAAGAAGCTCACCGCGGGGTAACCGATGGCGCTCACGCTCGACATCGTCACGCCGGAGAAGCGGGTCCTCTCGGTCCAGGTGGACGAGGTCCGCGCGCCCGGCGTGCAGGGCGGGTTCGGCGTCCGGCTGAACCACGAGCCCTTCATGACCGCGCTCGAGCCCGGCCGGCTCACCTACGTCGAGGGCGGGCGGGAGCACCACTACGCCGTCGGCGGCGGGTTCCTGCAGGTCGCCGACAACCGCGTCATCGTGCTCGCCGACACCGCCGAGGCGGCCGGCGAGATCGACGTGGAGCGCGCCCGGAAGGCCTTCGAGGACGCGCAGAACCGGCTGCTCCAGCTCACCGAGCAGGACGAGGGCCACTCGGCCGAGTCGGCGCGCGTGCGCCGCGCCGCGGCCCGGCTCACGGTCGCGGGCCGCTAGGCGGCGCGAAACAGGCTTCCCACGGCGGGGAAGGCGCTCCGGCGCCTTCCCCGCCGCCGTTTCAGGGCCTTCGCTGGCCCGCGCCCGCCCCGTCCGCGCCGCACGGTGCGTGAATTCCGCGCAGCGCGGACGCCTCCCCGGCGCGGCGCCGCGCCCGCCCCGCCGCAGCGCGGCAAACGCATTGAATCTCCAAGGGGAATCGGATAAAACCACCCCTCCCAGCGGAGCGGTCGCACACGCTCCGCGCGCCGCCTGGCCGCGAGCCCGCCGATGCCCGAAGACACCCTGCCCCCGACCCCTCCCGACGCGCCCGCGCCCCCGCCGCCCCCGGCGCCGCCCGGGGGCCCGCAGGTCAACATCGAGCAGGAGATGCGCAAGTCGTATCTCGACTACTCGATGTCGGTGATCATCGGCCGCGCGCTGCCCGACGTGCGCGACGGCCTGAAGCCGGTGCACCGCCGCGTGCTGTACGCGATGCACACCGAGGGGCTGCACCACAACAAGCGCTACTCGAAGTGCGCCGGCGTCGTGGGCGAGGTGCTGAAGAAGTACCACCCGCACGGCGACGCCTCGGTCTACGACGCGCTGGTGCGCCTCGCGCAGGACTGGAACCTGCGCTACCCGCTCATCGACGGCCAGGGCAACTTCGGCTCGGTGGACGGCGACCCCGCCGCGGCCTACCGCTACACCGAGTGCCGCCTGGAGCGGCTCTCCGACCACCTCCTCGCCGACATCGACAAGGACACGGTCGACTGGGGCCCGAACTTCGACGAGTCGATCCTCGAGCCGCGCGTCCTGCCCACCCGCTTCCCGAACCTGCTGGTGAACGGGTCGGCCGGCATCGCGGTGGGCATGGCCACCAACATCCCGCCCCACAACATGGGCGAGGTGATCGACGCGGCCGTCCACCTCATCGAGAACCCGAAGGCCACCGTCCTCGAGCTGATGCGCTTCATCCCGGGGCCGGACTTCCCCACCGCCGGGTTCATCCACGGCCGCGACGGCATCCGCGCCGCCTACGAGAAGGGGCGCGGCACCATCCAGGTGCGGGCGCGCACGGTGGTCGAGATCCACCCGAAGACCGAGCGCGAGACCATCGTCGTCACCGAGATCCCGTACCAGGTCAACAAGGCGAAGCTGGTCGAGCACATCGCCGAGCTGGTGCGCGAGAAGCGGATCGAGGGCATCAGCGACCTGCGCGACGAGTCCTCGCGCGAGGGCATGCGCATCGTCATCGAGCTGAAGCGCGACGCGATGGCGCAGGTGGTGCTGAACAACCTGTACGCCCACACGCAGATGCAGATGGGCTTCGGCGTGATCATGCTCGCCATCGACGGCGGGCAGCCGCGCATCCTCACGCTGAAGGAGATGCTGGAGCGCTTCGTGGCGCACCGCCGCGACGTGGTCACGCGGCGCACCCGCTACGAGCTGCGCAAGGCCCGCGAGCGCGAGCACATCCTGCTCGGCTACCAGATCGCGCTCGACCACATCGACGAGATCATCGAGCTCATCAAGAAGGCGAAGGACCGCGACGCCGCCCGCGACGAGATGATGGCGCGCTTCGCGCTGTCCGAGCTCCAGGCGAAGGCCATCCTGGAGATGCAGCTCCAGCGGCTCACCGGCCTGGAGCGCCAGAAGATCCTGGACGAGCTGGCCGAGGTGCAGAAGCTCATCACCCGGCTGAAGGAGATCCTCGGCTCCGAGAAGGTGTTGATGGAGGTGATCGTCGGGGAGCTGAAGGAGGTGAAGCAGCTCTTCGCCGACGAGCGCCGCACCGAGATCCAGGGCGAGGCCACCGACCTCTCCACCGAGGACCTCATCGCCGAGGAGGAGATGGTCGTCACCGTCTCGCACCTCGGCTACGTGAAGCGGAACCCGGTGTCGCTCTACCGCGCGCAGAAGCGCGGCGGGCGCGGCAAGACCGGCGCCGCCACCCGCGACGAGGACTTCCTGGAGAGCCTGTTCGTCGCCTCCACGCACAGCTACCTGCTCGTCTTCTCCGACAAGGGGAAGGTCTACTGGCTGAAGGTCCACGAGATCCCGCCCGCCGGCCGCACCGCCAAGGGCAAGCCCATCGTGAACCTGGTCCAGCTCGCGCCCGGCGAGAAGGTCGCGGCGATCCTGCCGGTGCGCCGGCTGCCCGAGCCGCCGGGCGCGGCCGACGAGGCGGCCGAGGCCGAGGGCGACGAGGCCGAGAAGGCGGAGGAGGTCGCGGCCGAGGGCACGCCCGCCTTCGTCTTCATGGCCACGCGCAAGGGGCTCATCAAGAAGACCCGCCTCGACCAGTTCGCCCGGCCGCGCGCGGCCGGCATCATCGGCCTCGGCATCGAGGAGGGCGACGAGCTCATCACCGCGCGCCTCACCGACGGCCGCAGCCACATCCTGCTCTCGACCGCGCGCGGCATGGCCATCCGCTTCGAGGAGTCGGACGTCCGGCCCATGGGGCGCACCGCCTACGGCGTGAAGGGCATCACGCTCGAGGAGGGCGACGAGGTGGTCGCCGGCGCCGCCATCGCGGCCGCAGCCGAGGGCGAGCAGGCGCACACCGTCCTCACGGTCACCGCCAACGGCTACGGCAAGCGCACCGAGCTCGCCGAGTACCGGGTGCAGACCCGCGGCGGCAAGGGGATCATCACCATCAAGACCACCGAGCGGAACGGCCCGGTGGTCGCGGCGGCCACCGTCGGCGACGCCGAGGAGGTGATGCTCATCACCAACGCCGGCATGCTCATCCGCATGCCCGCGCGCGGGATCAGCGTCATCGGCCGGAACACGCAGGGCGTCCGCCTCATCACGCTCGAGTCGAAGGAGGAGCAGGTGGTGGGCGTGGCGCGCGTCGCCGAGACCACCCCGGAGGCCGAGGAGGCGGGCGTGCGCGAGGAGCCGGAGGGCGCCGCGCCGGTCGAGACCGCGCCCCAGGACGGCGACGTCGGCGGCGACGCCGGCGACGCCTCCGGCGAGGGCGGCGAGGGCGGGGAGGGGCCGGAGGAGCAGGGGTGAGCCCGCCCCGGTCCCGCTGGGCCGCCGCGGCGCTGGCCGCGGCGCTCGCCCTCGGCTGCGGCTCGGCCGAGCGCAAGCTCGAGGCCGCCACCGCGCTCCGCCACGCCGGCGATCCGCGCGGCGCGCTCGCCGGCTACCAGCAGCTCCTCGCCGATCTCGGCGAGGGGCAGCTCGGGAAGGCCGACGCCGAGGTGCGCTGGAAGGCGCTCAAGTTCGCGGGCGACGTCTCGTACCTCGAGCTGGGCGACTACCAGAGCGCCCTCGCCTACTACCGCCGCATCATCTCGCTCCACCCGGGCGGCCCCGAGGCGCACGAGGCGCGCGGCCGGCTCGGCGACATCTTCCGCGACCGCTACGGCGACCACCTCGCCGCCATCACGCAGTACGCGGACGTGGCCGGCTCCGACTCGCCGGACGCGCCGCGCTACCAGCTCGAGGTGGCGCGCGAGTACCTGGCGCTGAAGCGCTGGGAGCAGGCGCGCACCGAGGCGCGCATCCTGCGCGAGAAGTGGCCGACGCACGAGCTGGCCGACGAGGCGCAGCTGCTCACCGGGCAGTCGTGGGCGCTGGAGCGCCGCGACGAGGAGGCGCTGGGCGCGTTCCAGGCGCTGGTGGACCGGCGCTCGCGCCCGGACGTGAAGGCGCGCGCGCTGGAGGCGCAGGCGCAGATCCACGCGCAGTCCGGCGACCTCGACCGCGCGCTCGAGCTGTACGCGCTGGCGCTGCCGGGGCACCCGAACCCGGACGCGATCCGGACCAACATCGAGGCGGTGCGCGAGCGGCGGGCGCGGGCGGGAACGGCCCGGCCCGGCGACCGCGCCGCGGCGTTCGACAAGGGGCCGGCGAAGCCCGCCCCGCGGGAGGGACCATGAAGACCGAGCTGTCGCAGAAGCTGTTCGAGAAGGCGAACGACCTGTTCCCCGGGGGCGTGAACAGCCCGGTGCGCGCGTTCAAGGGCGTGGGCGGCACGCCGCGCTTCATCGCGCGCGCCAGGGGCTCGCACATCGTGGACGTGGACGGGAACGACTACGTCGACTACGTGCTGTCCTGGGGCCCGATGATCGTCGGGCACTGCCACCCCGAGGTGATGCGCGAGGTGCAGGACGCGATGAAGGAGGGCTCCTCCTTCGGCGCGCCGTCGCCGCGCGAGATCCTGCTCGCCGAGCTGGTGCGCGAGCGGATGCCGTGGGTGGAGAAGATGCGGTTCGTCTCCTCCGGCACCGAGGCCACCACCTCCGCCATCCGCGTGGCGCGCGGCTTCACCGGGCGCGACGACATCGTGAAGTTCGACGGCTGCTACCACGGCGCCGGCGATCCGCTGCTGGTGAAGGCCGGCTCGGGCGTCGAGACCCTCGGCCTCCCCGACTCGCCCGGCGTGCCCGCGGACGTGGCCCGCCACACCCTCACCGCCCCGTACAACGACCTCGGCGCGCTGGAGAAGGTGTTCGAGGCGAAGGGCAGCTCGATCGCGGCGGTGATCCTCGAGCCGGTGGTCGGCAACATGGGCGTGCTCGTGCCGCGCCCCGGCTTCCTCGAGGGCGTCCACGCGCTGTGCCGGAAGCACGGCGCGCTCTTCATCGTGGACGAGGTGATGACCGGCTTCCGCCTCTCCGCGGGCGGCGCCTGCGGCCTGTACGGCCTCCGCCCCGACCTCGTCACCTTCGGCAAGGTGATCGGCGCGGGCCTGCCGGTGGGCGCGTTCGGCGGCCGCCGCGACGTGATGGACCGGGTGGCGCCGGCCGGGCCCATCTACCAGGCCGGCACGCTCTCCGGGAACCCGATGGCGATGGCCGCGGGCCACGCCGCGCTGAAGCTCATGACCGAGGCGGCCTACCGGAAGCTCGAGACGCTCTCGGCCGCGCTCGCCGACGGCCTCGTCGCCGCCGCGGCCGAGGCGAAGGTGCCGGTGCAGCTGAACCGGGTCGGCTCGATGCTGACCGTGTTCTTCTCGGACAGGCCGGTGTTCGACGCGGCCAGCGCGCGCGCCTGCAACACGCGCCGCTTCGGCGCGTTCTTCCACGCCATGCTCGAGCACGGCGCCTACCTGCCGCCCTCGCAGTTCGAGGCGGCGTTCCTCTCCACCGCCCACACCGACGACGACGTGGCGCGCACCGTGGCGGCGGCGCGCGTGGCGTTCGCCGAGGCCGCGAAGGTGGCCTGACGTTGGGGGAGCTCGACCCGCTCCTCGCCGACCGCTTCGCGGCGTTCGAGGGGATCGCCTACCTCGACGCCGCGAACCAGGGGCCGCTCCCGCTGGCGGCCTCGCGCGCCGGCCGCGAGGCGCTCAAGCTGAAGGAGCAGCCCTGGCGCATCGGCCCGCGCACCTACCTCACCGCGGTGGACGAGGTGCGCGCGCTCGCTGCGCGGCTGCTCGGCGCGCGCGAGGAGGCGGTCGCGGTCGCGACCGGCGCCGGGCAGATCGTGAACGCGGTGGCGCGCGGGCTCGAGCTCGCCGAGGGCGACGAGATCCTGATCGCCCGCCACGAGTACCCGTCGAACGACTTCCCCTGGCGCTGGCTCGCCCGGCGCGGCGTGCGGGTGCGGGTGGTCGAGCCGGACGATGCCAGCGGCGCGGTGTCGGCGGGGCGGCTCGCCGCCGAGATCGGCCCGCGCACGCGGGTGGTGGCGTTCGCCCACGTCTCGTACCTGCACGGCGGGCGCATCGACCCCGGCCCGGTGGTGGAGGCGGCGCGCAGGGCCGGCGCGCTCACCGTGGTGGACGGCAGCCAGGCGGCGGGCGCCATGCCGTTCGACTTCGGCGGCTCGGGCGTGGACGTCTACGCGGCCGCCGCCTACAAGTTCCTGCTCGGCCCCTACGGCACCGCGCTCGGCCTGTTCTCGTCCGCCGCGCTCGATCGGCTGGCGGTCGGCGACCTCAACTGGTGGGCGGTGAAGGGCTCGGAGGACTTCGAGCACCTGCCCACCGCGGTCGAGCTGCGGCCGGGCGCGCGGCGCTACGACGCGCACCAGACCGCGAGCTTCAACAACCTGCTCCCGCTGGCGGAGTCGCTCCGGCTCCTGCTCGAGGCCGGGCCGGCCCGGATCCAGGCCCACGCCCGGGCGCTCGGCGATCGGCTGCTCGCCGCCCTTCCCCCGGGCTGGGAGGCGGCGAGCCCGCTCGCGCCCGAGGCGCGCAGCCACCTCGTCTGCATCCGGTCCACGGCGGGCGGCGCCGCGACCGACGCCGGCCAGGACGCGCTGCGGGCGGCCCGGGTCTGGACCTCGCTCCGTGGCGGCCGAATCCGCGTCGCGCCGCACCTTTACAGCACCCCCGACGACGTGGACCGGCTGGTCGCGGCCCTGCCGCCGGCGGGGTGAAGCGGGATGGCTCCGGGCGGGGGGCGCGGCCATTGACGCGGCCATTCCCGCCTGCTATACGGGCGTGCCCTTCGGCTCGCCGAAACATCGGTAACCTCCGGTGATTCCGGGGACGAGGGGCGGAGGCGCGCAGTGCCGGGACCGAGCGATCGAGAGCGCCGGGATCCGGAGACGAAGGGGCTCTCGAACCTTGCGGAGGGGTATCGCAAGGCGGCGCCGTACATGGGCGCCTCCACCACGCTGGTCGCCTCCATCGGGCTGTTCGCCTGGGCCGGCCACTGGCTGGACGGGAAGCTGGGGAACCGGACGCCGTGGTTCCTGCTCCTCGGCGCGCTGCTCGGGATGGTGGGCGGGTTCGTCAGCTTCTTCAGGACCGTACTCGGATCGGGGAAGAAGGACCGTTGAGTTGAAGCACCAGCTCGTCACCGCCGCCGTCGCCGCCGCGTTCGTCGCGCTCGCGCTCGCCTCCGGGCCGTACCGCCGCGGCGCGCTGGTGGGCGCCTCGATCTCCGGCGTGACCGCGCTCGCCTCCATCGTCGCGATGGCGCGGTTCGCGCGCGGGTCGAAGCCGGTGCAGCGCGCGCTCGCGGTGATGGCCTCGGCGTTCCTGGTCCGCATCCTCCTCGTCGCGCTCGGGACCGTCGCGGTCGCGCGCGCGGGCGAGAGCATCTACGCCTTCGTCGTCGCCTTCTTCGTGCCCTACTTCGTCTTCAGCGCCATCGAAGGCGCCTTCGTCCACTCGCTCAACCGAGGAACGGGAACGACCGCATGACCGCCGCCACGCTCGTCACGCTCGCCCTCAGCCTCTCGCTCGCCCAGCACGACGCCGCGCCCGCGCCGGCCGCCGCCCCGGTCGAGCAGCACGGCGCGGCCACCGAGGCCGCCGCCCCCGACGCGCACGCCGCCCCGGCGGGCGAGCACGGTGCGGCCGTCGAGGCCCACGCCGCCGGCGGCGAGCACGGCCAGGCCGCCGGCCACGAGGGCGGGCACGACGAGAGCCTGGGCGCGGTGATGATGCACCACGTCACCGACGGCTACGTCATCGAGCACCCCGGCTTCTGCAACGGCAGGCCCGCCTGGAACTGCGAGTGGGACCTCCGCGAGACGTTCGGCGACGCGCTCAAGTTCGGCGCGCTCGACATGACGCCCACCAAGCACGTCATGATGATGTGGTTCGCCTCGGCGCTGCTGCTCGTGGTGGTGCTCGCCGCCGTCCGCAAGAAGAGCCTGGTGCCGCGCGGCCTCTACAACTTCATCGAGGTGCTGGTCGCGTTCGTCCGGAACGAGATCGCGGTGAAGAACATCGGCGAGAAGGACGCGGACCGGTTCGTCCCGTACCTCGTCACCGCCTTCTTCTTCATCCTGTTCCTGAACCTGTTCGGCCTCATCCCGTTCTCGGCCACCGCCACCGCCAACCTGTCGGTCACGGTCGCGCTCGCGCTCTTCACTTTCTTCATCACGCAGTACGCCGCCATCCGCGCCATGGGCGTGGGCGGGTACCTGGCCCACCTCACCGGCGGCGTGCCGAAGTCGCTCGCGCCGCTGTGGATCATCATGATCCCGGTCGAGTTCCTGGGCCTGTTCACGAAGCCCTTCGCCCTCACCGTCCGTCTCTTCGCCAACATGGTGGCGGGCCACTTCGTGATCCTGGCGCTGCTCGGCCTCATCTTCGCGCTGGGCACGCCCTGGGTGGCGTTCGGCTCGGTGCCGATGGCCCTCGGGATCTTCCTGCTCGAGCTCTTCGTGGCGTTCGTGCAGGCCTACATCTTCACCATGCTCTCCTCGCTCTTCATCGGCGCCGGCCTGGTCCACCACGGCGACGACCATGGGCACGCGGAGGAGCACGGTCACGCCGGGCCCGGCATGGGCTCGGAGCACGGTTCACACGTGGCGGGGGCGTCCCCCGGCCATGGGTAGTCGAGCGCGGTAAGCGCCCCGGGAAACGAGCGGCCCGGCAACACCGCCCCGCAGCATCGGAGAACGCAGCCATGACCTCTGTCGCCCTCGCGTACCTGTCCGCCGGCTTCGGCGCCGGCCTCGCCGTCCTCGGCGCCGGCCTCGGCATCGGCAAGCTCGCCGCCGCCGCCATGGAGGGCTCGGCCCGCCAGCCGACCGCCGCCGGTGACATCCGGACCTCGATGATCATCGCCGCCGCCCTCATCGAAGGCGCGACGCTGTTCGCCATCGTGGTCTGCCTGCTCCTCGCCCTCGCCAAGTAACCGCTCCGCCCGTCGCGGAGCCCAGCGTCTCCTGGGAGTGACTGCCATGGCCTCCTTCCTCTCGCCGGTCCCGGTGCTCGCCGCCGGCGGCATCGCCGACATCAACCCCGGCCTCACGCTCTGGACCGCCATCACGTTCCTCGTGATGCTCGCGGTGCTCGCGAAGTTCGCGTGGGGGCCGATCGTCAAGATGCTGGCCGAGCGCGAGCGCTCGATCCGCGAGGCCATCGACTCGGCCAAGAAGGAGCGGGCCGAGGCGGAGCGGCTCCTCGCCGCGCAGAAGGAGTCGCTCGCCAAGGCGCAGCGCGAGGCCGCCGAGCTCGCGCGCCGGAACCAGCAGGAGGTGGAGGCGCTCCGCCAGGAGCTCACCGCCAAGGCGCGCAAGGAGGCGGACGAGCTGGTGGCCGAGGCGCGGCGCCAGATCGCCGAGGAGCTGGGGAAGGCCAAGGCCGACCTCAAGGCGCAGGTGGTGGACCTCGCCATCGACGCCGCCTCGCGCCTGGTGAAGGCGAACCTCGACGAGAAGGCCCAGCGGGCGCTCGTCGAGGAGTACATCGCGCAGCTCCCGGCGAACCGCGCGGCCTAGCCGCCCGGTTCCCGCTGCTCGCATCGCGCTCCGGCGGGCCCCCGCGTCCGCCGGAGCGTTTCGTTTCTTGCGGGATAGAGAGAGCAGGACATGGGCCTCTCCATCGGCATCGTCGGCCTCCCCAACGTGGGGAAGTCCACCCTCTTCAACGCGCTGCTCGGCGCCGCGCAGGCGGCGGCCGCCAACTACCCGTTCTGCACCATCGAGCCGAACGTGGGCGTGGTGCCGGTGCCGGACGCGCGCCTCGACGCGCTCTCGGCCCTGTTCAAGCCGAAGAAGACCACCCCCACCACGCTCGAGTTCGTCGACATCGCCGGCCTCGTCGCCGGCGCGTCCAAGGGCGAGGGGCTCGGCAACCAGTTCCTCGCGAACATCCGCGAGGTGGACGCCATCGCCCACGTGCTGCGCTGCTTCGAGGACCCCGACGTCGTCCACGTGGCCGGCAAGGTGGACCCGCGCGGCGATCGCGACGTGGTCGAGACCGAGCTCATGCTGAAGGACCTCGACTCGGTCGAGAAGAAGCGCGAGCGCGCGCTCAAGAACACCAAGGCCGCCGGCAAGGCCGGCGAGCTGGCGAAGCTCGAGGTGGCGGCGCTCGACCGGGTGAAGGCGGGCCTGGAGGCCGGCACGCCGGTGCGCGCGCAGGCGCTCTCCGAGGAGGACCGCGCCGCGGTGAAGGACCTGTTCCTGCTCACCTCGAAGCCGGTGCTCTACATCGCGAACGTGGACGAGTCGCAGCTCGGCAAGGAGGCGACCGACCCGAGCATCCTGGCGGTGAAGGCGCTCGCCGACGCCGAGGGCGCGCCCATGGTGGAGATCTCCGGCAAGGTGGAGTCGGAGCTGGTGGAGCTCGCGCCGCCGGAGCGCGCCGAGTACCTCGCCTCGCTCGGCCTCGAGGAGCCCGGCCTGCACCGGCTGGTGCACGCCGGCTACCGGCTGCTCGGCCTCATCACCTACTTCACCTCTGGCGAGGACGAGTGCCGCGCCTGGACCGTGCGCAAGGGCTCGCACGCGCCGCAGGCGGCGGGCGTCATCCACACCGACTTCGAGAAGGGCTTCATCAAGGCCGAGGTCATCCGCATCGAGGACCTCCTCGAGCTGAAGACCGAGGCCGCCTGCCGCGAGAAGGGCAAGCTGCGCATCGAGGGCAAGGACTACGTCGTCCAGGACGGCGACGTGATGCACTTCAGGTTCAATGTGTAGACCCCCGCTCGCCCCTCGACAGGCTCGGGGTGAGCGGAGCTCCGAAGCGCGCTCGGGGTGGCCCCTCGACTCCGCCCGCCTGCGGCGGGCTACGCTCGGGGTGAGCGGAAGGCTGAACTCCGCTCGTGGTGAGCCCGTCGAACCACGAGCGAGGACGTCAGCGCCGCGCGCGGACGTTCGCGATCCGGACCGCCAGCCGCAGCGCCGCGATCATCGAGGCGGCGCTCGCCTTGCCCTTGCCGGCGATGTCGTAGGCGACGCCGTGGTCCGGGCTGGTGCGGACGATGGGCAGGCCCAGCGTCACGTTCACCGCCGGATCCCCGCCCACCGCGTCGAGCAGCTTCACCGGGATGAGCCCCTGGTCGTGGTAGAGCGCGACCACCGCGTCGAACTCGCCCAGCGCGGCGCGGAAGAACACCGAGTCGGCCGGGAACGGCCCGGCGGCGGGCGCGCCGGCGGCCCGGGCCGCGGCGAGCGCGGGGGCGAGCAGCCGCGACTCCTCGTCGCCGAAGGCGCCCTCCTCGCCCGCGTGCGGGTTGAGCGCGGCGAGCGCGAGGCGCGGCCGGGCGATGCCGAGGTCGTCGCGGAGCGCGCGGTGGGTGATGGCGAGCGTCTCGACGATGCGCGGCACGGTGAGCGCGCGGCGCAGCCGCGAGAACGCCACGTGGTTCGTGACGAGCGCGATGCGGAGCCGGTCGCCCGCCAGCATCATCACCGACCGGCGCACGCCGCAGGCGGCCTCCAGCCACTCGGTGTGCCCGACGAACCCGGGCAGCGCGCGCGCCACCTGCGCCTTCGACACCGGCGCGGTGCAGAGCGCGGCGGCGGCGCCCTCGCGGACCGCGCGGAACGCGGCCTCCACGTAGGCGAGCTGGGCCGCGCCCGCCGCCGGCGCGGGCCGGCCGGGGCGGAGCTGGGCGGCGGGGAGCGCGGTGGTGGCGACGAGCGCCCCGCCGGCCGGGAGCGGCGCGCCGGGCTCGACGACCGGCAGGCCGAGGTCGCCGAGCGCGCGCGCGAGCACGCGCCGGTCGCCGAACACCAGGGGGACGAGCTCGCCGCGCAGCGCGCGGAGCGCGCCCGCGGTCACCTCCGGCCCGACGCCGGAGGGGTCGCCGAGCGAGATGGCGATGCGCGGGCGCCCCGCGCGGCTCACGGCCGCAGCTCGGGGAGCTTCACGTCGATGAGCGCGTCGCGCCGGAGCTCGGCCACGTACTGCTGCCGGTAGTTCTCGGCCTGCTCCTCGCCGAGCCGCTGCCGGATCTCGTCGCGCGCCTGCTCGAAGCTCTTGCCGCCGCCGCGCCGCCGCTCCTCGACCTTGAGGATGTGCACGCCGGGGCCCGCCTCCACCAGCCCGGAGATCTCGCCGGTCTTGAGCGCGAAGGCGGCGTCCTCGAGCGTGCGGTGGATGGTGCCGCGCTTCAGCCAGCCCAGCTCGCCGCCCTCCTCGGCCGACGGGCCGCGGGAGACGGCCTTCGCGACCGCGCCGAAGTCCTCGCCGGTCTTGAGCCGCTGCAGCACCCGCTGGCCCTCGGCGCGCGCCTGGGCCTGCGCCTGCGCGCCGCCGCCCTCGGGGAACGGGATGAAGATGTGGCGGACCCGCACCTCGTCCTCGCCGTCGAACTCCTGCGGGTGGGACTGGTAGTAGTTGCGCAGGTCCTCCTCGGACGTCTTGATCTTCCCCGCCACCTTGTACTGGAGCAGCGAGAAGTTCTGCAGCTCGCGCCGGATGCGGGTCCGGTAGTCGGCCATCGAGTAGCCCTCGGAGGCGAGGGCGGACTCGAGCTGGGCGTCGGTGAAGCCGTTCTGCTTCTTCACGCCCTCGATGGCGTCGTCCACCTGCTTCTCGGTGACCTCGATCTCCAGCTCCTTCGCCTTCTCGGCGAAGAGCTTGTCCGAGACCACCTGGTCGAAGGCGCGCCGGAGCGCCTCGGCGCGGGCGCGCTCGCGCTCCGGGCCGGCGGGGAGCGCGTCGGCCGCCGCCAGGCCGAGCGCGGCGGCGCGCTGCTCCAGCTCCTGCAGGGTGACCACGTCGCCGTTCACGATGGCGGCCACCCGGTCGAGCACGCGCCGGGGCGGCTGGGCCGCGGCGGCGGGGGGCGCCGGCGCGGCGGGCGCGGCGTTGGAGAGGGTGACGGCGAGCAGCGCGAGGGAGAGGTTCAAGGGGTCACCGCGGCGAGGGCCTTCTCGTCGATCTCGATCTGGGCGCGCTTGCGGAGGGCCTCGAGGTACTCCGCCTGCGCCCCGGCCCGCTTCTCGCGGCCGAGCTTCTCGGCGATCTCGGCGCGCGCCTGCTCCAGCGTGCGCCGCTGCGCCGGCTTCTTCTCCACCACCTTGAACAGGTGGAAGCCGTACGGGGACGGGGTGACGTCGGAGATCACGTTCACCGGCAGCGAGAAGCAGGTGTCGAACACCTCCGGGAACCCGGAGCCGCGCCCGATGAAGCCGAGGTCGCCGCCGCCCTTGCCCTCGGGGGCGATGGACGAGCGGCGCGCCACCTCGGCGAAGGTCTGCGGGTTGCGGCGGAGCTTCTCGCGCACCTGGGCTGCCTCTTCGCGGCTCGCGACGACGATCTGGAGCACGTGCACCCGCTCCGGCTCCTGGAACTCGGGGCCGTGCTCCGCGTAGTAACGCTCGACCTCGGCGTCCACCACCTGGACCTGCGGGAACACCTCCTGCTCGAACAGGCGCTCCACGGTGAGCTGGTCCTTGAGGCGGGCCTTCAGCTCGGCCTGGCTGAGCCGCTCCTGCGCGAGCAGGTCGTCGAAGTGCGTGCCCGGGTACTCCGCCCGGAGGCGGAGGAAGGCCCGCTCGACCTGGTCCTGGCCGACCACGATCGAGCGGGCGCGCGCCTGCTGCAGGAGCAGCGCGCGGTCGACGAGGTCGTCGAGCACGCGCCGCCGCAGCACGTCGCCGGTGGCCGGCGCCTGGCCCTCCGCGCCCGCCTGCGCGTCGCGCAGCTCGCGCGCGACCGCGTCGGGCGCGATGGGCTCGCCGTTCACGACCGCCACCGCGCCGGGCGCGGGGCGCTCGCCGGAGCGCGCGCCGCCGCAGCGGCCGCAGCCGGCGGCGAGCGCGGTCGCGATCAGGATGGGCGCGAGGGCCGGGCGCACGTCACTTCGCCGGGGCGGGGGCCGGGGCCGGCTGGGCCGGCGCGGGGGCGGGCGCGGGCGCGGGCGCGCCCATGGGGCGGGGACCGGCGCCCATGGGGCCGTGGCCGCCGGGCATGCCGGGCATGCCGGGCATGCCGCCCATGCCGGCCGGCGCGGCGGCCGAGACCTCCACGGCCTCGAGCGCCTTCTCGTCGATGCTGACCTTGGCGTCGTCGCGCAGCTTCTTCAGCCAGCCGTCGAACTCCTTGGTCTTCTTCTCGCGGTAGAGCTTGGTCTGGATCTGCGCCTTCACCTGCTCGAACGTCCGGTTCAGCTCGTCCTGCTCGCCGGTGCCCTTCACCAGGTAGACGCCGTTCGGGGTCTCGAGGACGCCGCTCGTCGCGCCGGGCTGCAGGTTGTAGGCGACGTCGGCGAACTCCTTCGAGTAGGCCTTCTCCAGGTCCTCGCGCGTCTTGAAGCCGAGGTCGCCGGCGGCGGCCTTGCTGGCCGCGTCCTCGGAGAACTCGTTCACGAGCTGCGCGAAGGCGAGCGTGTTCTTCTTCTCCTCCGTCTTCAGCTTCGCGAGCGCCTTCTTCGCGAGCGCGACCTTCGCGGCGCGCTCGGGGCTGCCGGCGGGCGCGTTCCACACCACGGCGGCGAGGCGCACGCGGCGGGGGCGGTAGTACTCGGCCTTGTGCTCGTCGTAGTACTTCTGCAGGTCGGCGTCGGGGATGGCCTCGGCGGCCGCGCCGTTCGCGTCCTGGAAGTTCTTCTGCACGAGCTTCTGGACCATCACCTTCTTCAGCGTGAGCTGGACCTCGGGGTCCTTCGCCAGGCCCTGCCGCTCGGCCTCGCGCGCCAGCACCTCGAACCGGATCAGGTTGTCGAGGAACTCCTTCTTGCGCTCGAGCGTGGAGTAGCGGGCGCGGATGAACGGCGACTGCTCGTCGAGGCGCGCCTTGAGCTCGCCGGCGGTGATGGTGAACCCGCTGCCGGTGGCGACGGCGGGGCCGGACTTCTTCGTGTCCTTCGACTGCGGCTGGCAGGCGGTGCCCGCCAGCGCGACGAGGCCGAGGAGGGCGATGCGACGCAGCATGGTCGATGCTCCTTGAGGTGGGAAAGGACCTGGGGTGCGAACGCGCGGGGCGCCTGCCGTGTTCCCCCCGGCGAGCGGCGGAGCGCGCGCTTCCGAGCCGCAGAAAAGAGCACGGAACGGGGCGCCGATCAAGGATGCGCCGGGCCGGCCGGCGCCCCCGAAATCCGGCGTGGCGCCGCCCGCTTGGACCCCCGGATGCCCCTCACTCCGGGCGCGCGCAGCGCGCCAGCCCGGCGAGCACCTCGCGCACGGCCTGCAGCAGCTCGCGGCCGCTCGCGGCCTGCATCGCCGGCGAGGGCGGCGCCGCCGGCGGCGGCTGGGCGCGGCGGGCGGCGTCGGCCGCCACGCGGCGCTGTGCCGCAGCCTGCCGCGGGCTCTGCCGCACGGCGGCGCCCTTGGCCGGGCGCGCCGCGGCGGCCTTCGGCGCCGGCGGCCCGCCGAGCTGCGCCACGAGCTTCATGTCCGGCGTCAGCCGGAGCGCGCCGGCCGAGGCCTGCACGTGCTTCGCGAGCTGGAACGGGTCGAGCGCGGCCGACTCGCCCAGCGTGAGCACGAGCCGCCCCGGCCCGGTCTCGAGCGCGCGGATGCGCAGCGCCCGCAGCCGGACCTTCACCGCCATGACCTCGAACAGCGCGTCCACCTCGTCGGGCGGGTCGCCGCAGCGGTCCACCATCTCGGCGCGGACCTCGTCGAGGTCCTCGTCGGTGGAGGCCTGCGCCAGCCGCTTGTAGAAGAACAGCCGCTGGTGGACGTCCGGCATGTACGGGTCGGGGATGAACGCCGGCACCGGGAGCTGCACGTCCGGGTCGATCTCCTCGCGCGGCGCCTCGCCCTTCAGCTCGCGCACCGCCTCGTCGAGCAGCTCCTGGTACAGCTCGAACCCGACCGCCTCGATCTGGCCGGACTGGTCCTTGCCGAGCAGGTTGCCCGCGCCGCGGATCTCGAGGTCGTGGCTCGCGATCTTGAAGCCCGCGCCCAGCTCGCTGAAGCGCTGCAGCACCTCGAGCCGCTTCTGCGCGTCCTTCGTGACGGGGCGGCGCGCCGGCACGAGCAGGTACGCGTAGGCGCGCTCGCGGCTCCGGCCGACGCGGCCGCGGATCTGGTAGAGCTGCGCCAGGCCGAAGTGGTCGGCGCGGTTCACGAGGATGGTGTTCGCGCTGGGGATGTCGAGGCCGGACTCGATGATGCTGGTGGCGAGGAGCACGTCGAGCTCCTTGTCCACGAACTGCGTCATGACGTGCTCGAGCTTCCCCTCGCCCATCTGCCCGTGCGCGACCCCCACGCGCGCCTTCGGCACGAGCTCGGTGAGGAAGCGCTGCATGGCGTGGATCGAGCGCACGCGGTTGTGGACGAAGAACACCTGCCCGCCGCGCTTCAGCTCGGTCTCGATGGCCTCCTTCACCGCGCCCGGGTCGAACTTCATCACGAAGGTGCGGATGGCCCGGCGGTCCTCCGGCGGCGTGGCGATGATGGAGAGGTCGCGCACGCCGGCGAGGCTCATGTGCAGGGTGCGGGGGATGGGCGTGGCGGTGAGCGTGAGCACGTCCACGAGCTTCCGCAGCTTCTTCAGCCGCTCCTTGTGCGCGACCCCGAAGCGCTGCTCCTCGTCCACGACCACGAGGCCCAGGTCCTTGAACGACACGTCGGCCGCGAGCAGCCGGTGCGTGCCGACGAGGATGTCCACCTTGCCGTCGGCCGCGGCCTTCAGCGCGTGCTTCACCTCGTCGGGGGTGCGCATGCGCGAGACCGCCTCGATGCGCACCGGGTAGCCCTTGAACCGCTCGCGGAAGGTGCGCTCGTGCTGCGCGGCGAGCACGGTGGTGGGGACGAGCACCGCCACCTGCTTCTTCGCGAGCACCGCCAGCATGGCGGCGCGCATCGCCACCTCGGTCTTGCCGTAGCCGACGTCGCCGCAGACGAGCCGGTCCATGGGCGCGGCGGCGGCCGGGCCCTGGCGGCCCTTGCGCATGTCGCGGACCACGTCCTCGATGGCCTTCGCCTGGTCGGGCGTCTCCTCCCAGGGGAACTCTGCCTCGAACTCGCGGAACAGCTGGTCCGGCTCCGGGTAGGCGAAGCCGGGGTGGGCGGCGCGGGCCGCGTAGATGTCGAGCAGCTCGGCGGCCATCTTGAGGAGCTGCTCCTTCACGCGCGCCTTGCGGAGCGCGAAGGAGCTGCCGCCCAGCTTGTCGAGCCGGATGGCCTCGGGCGAGGCGCCGGTGAACTTCTGCACCTGGCGCAGCTTCGCGACCGGCAGGTAGAGCCGGTCGGCGCCGTCGTAGGCGAGGACGAGGAAGTCGCCCTCCACCCCGCGGATCTGCATCTTGGTGAGGCCGAGGTAGCGGGCGATGCCGTGCTCGACGTGGACGACGAGGTCGCCCTCGTTCAGCTCGCGGAACGCGGCGGCGAACGCGTTCTCCTCGGCGGCGCGGCGCGCCTTCTTGCGCACCCGGCGGCCGAAGATCTCCTCGTCCGAGACCACCGCCAGGCCCGCGGCCGCGTCCACGAAGCCGCCGGAGACCTCGCCGGCGAACACGTGCACGTGCACCGCCGGGTCGTAGATCTCGCGCGGCGCGCCGGGCGGGCCGGTGTGGACGCGCGACTGCTGGCGCCGGTCCTCGAGCAGGCGGCGGAGCCGCTCGGAGGCGGACGCGGTCCCGGCCGCCACCACCGCCGCGATCCCGCGCCGCCGCCAGTCCTCCAGGCGCCGGGTGAGCGGGGCGAGCGCGCCCTCCTCGCCGTGCGCGCCCTCGATCTCGCCGCGGATGCCGGCGGTCTCCTCGAGCGCCCAGCGGATGGGCTCCTCGGTGCCGAGCCACACCCGGTGGCGCACCACCGTCGGCAGGGCCAGCGCGCGGGCGCGGGCCTCGGTGCCGGGGAGGAAGTGCGCCGCGGGCGGCAGCACCAGCTCCTCGCGCTTCAGCGCGGCGGCGTGCTCGCGGGCGAGCGCCTCGTCGAGCTCGGCGAGCGCGTCCTCCACCGCCGCCACCCCGTCCACGTAGACCGCGGCGCCGGGCGGCAGGTAGTCGAAGAGCGTGCCGAGGCCGCCCGGGTGGAAGCCCGGCAGCAGCGCCTCCAGGCCGAAGAACGGCGTGCCCGCGTCGATGGCGTCGAGCACCTCGCGCACCCGCGAGGTGGGCCGGTTCACCCGCTCGGCGGCCTCGCGCACCGCGGTCTTGGCGGCCTCCTTGCCCTCCTCGGTGAAGAGCGCCTCGCGGGAGGGGCAGAGCAGCACCTCCTCCACGTCGCCCTCGCTGCGCTGGGTGGACGGGTCGAAGGCGCGGCAGCTCTCGATCTCGTCGCCGAAGAACTCGAGCCGCACCGGCTTCGGGTCGGCGGGGCTCCACAGGTCCACGATGCCGCCGCGGACCGCGAACGTGCCCGGGTCCTCGACGAGCGGCGTGCGGGCGAAGCCGAGCAGCACGAGCTTCGCGGCGAGCGCCTCGCGGTCCACCTCGACGCCCTTGCCGAGCAGGTCCGAGCCGGCCTCGAACACCCGGCGCGGCACGGTGCGGCGCGCGAGCGCGCGGGCCGAGACCACCACCGCCTTCGCCTGCTCCGGGGCGAGGTGCAGGCGCGCCAGCGCGGCGAGCCGCTCCATCTCCACGCCGCGGTCGGGCGAGAGGTCGTCGTAGGGCAGCACCGCGTCGGCGGGGACGCGGAGCACGGCGCCCTCGCCCAGGAAGAAGGCGAGGTCGCGGGCGAGCGCGTCGGCCTCCTCCTCGTCCGCCGCCACCGCCAGCACCGAGCGGGCGCGGCCCGGGCCGGGGGCGAGCAGGTCGCGGACCAGGAGGCCGCGCGCGGCCCCCACGAGGCCGGTGACGTCGGCGCGGCGCTTCTCCTCGAGGGCGCGGCGCACGCGATCGCGCACGCTCGCGCCCGAGGTCTCTCCTGTTGCGGCGGTCATGGCGGGGCTCGGAGCGGGCGGCATCTTAGGGGCGCGGGCGGGTGCTGTCACGGCGAACGGCGAGGGCGCGCGGCGCGCCGGGCCCGGGGCCGGGCGGGACGGGGCCGCGCCCACTCGTGGGGGGAAGCGGAGGCGCCGGGCTGCGATCGACCTTCGCCGCGCCCGCACCCCCGAGGTCGCGGGGCCGCGTCACCGGCCGGGGACTTCGGAGGTGCGCCCGCGCCGATCCTCGTCGCGCCCGGCGCCCACCGTGGAAATAGTGTAAGCCCGCGGCAGGACGCGCGCTCGCGGGACGCGGCCGTTCCTTGATCGACGTGTGGGCGGCCGGTACACTCGACGCGCTCCTCGACTGCTGGCAGAGGGACCCCGTGCGGTACCCGCATCCACGCCTCGCCTCCTCCGCGGCGCTCGTCGCCCTGCTGCTCGCCGCCTGCGGCGGGGCGGAGGAGCCGCGCCCGAGCGAGGACGCGGCGCCGCTCGTCTCGACGCTCGCGACCGCGCCGTCGGGCGGTGCGGAGCGGCTGCGCGCCGGCGAGGTGACCGCGGCGCGCGCGTCCTTCGAGGCGGCGCTCGACGCCAGCCCCGACCAGCTCGGCGCGCTGAACGACCTCGCCGTCTCCTACCTCGTGGAAGGCCACCCCGACGCGGCCCGCCGCCTGCTCGACGAGGTGGTGTCCACCGGCAGCCCGCCCGAGCAGCAGGCCGCGCTGGTCAACCTGGGCGAGCTGTACGCGCTGGAGGGCTACCTCCCGGCGGCCCAGGCGCACCTCGAGACGGCCCGCGACATCGACCCGTCTCGCCCGGGGCCGTGGTACGCGCTCGCGATCCTGGCGGACGCGCGCGGCGACCTGCCGGGCGCCCGCGCGGCGCTGCGCGAGGCGCTCCGGCTGGACGCGGACGGTGCGGCGAGGGCCGGCTTCGCTTACGTCTATGCCGAGGAGCGCGTGCACCTCGAGGCCCTGATCGCCGAGCAGGCGGGCGAGGCGGCCGGCGCCGCGGCCCGGTGGCGGGAGCTGTCGCAGGGGCGGTTCCCGGTGCTGTCCGGGGCGGCGCAGCGGCACCTCGCGGGCGAGTAGACGCGGACACGGCGATGGCCACGGCGGACGAGCTGGACAGGCGGGAGCGCGAGATCCTCCGCGCGCTGGTCCAGGACTACATCCACACCGGCGAGCCGGTGGCGAGCCAGCCGCTCCTCTCGCGGCACGAGCTGGAGTGGTCGCCGGCCACCGTGCGCAGCGTGATGGCCGACCTCGAGGCGCTCGGGTTCCTCGAGAAGCCGCACGCGTCCTCGGGCCGGATCCCCACCGAGCGCGGCTACCGGCTGTACGTGGACACCATGCTGAAGGTGCGGCCGCCCAGCCTCGCCGACCGCGACCGGATCGAGCGGCTGGCCCAGGCCGCGCCGGACGTGTCCTCGCTCATCGAGGGCACCGCCGACCTGCTCCACTCGCTCTCGCACCACGCCGGCGTGGTGACGACGCCGCGGCCGCAGGCCGACCCGGTGCGCCAGCTCGAGTTCGTGCGCCTGCGCGAGAACCGGGTGCTGGTGGTGTTCGTGTCCGAGGCCGGCATCGTCACGAACAAGCTGGTGCAGCTCGAGTTCCCCATGGAGCCGGCGGAGCTGGAGCGCGCGGCGGCCTACCTGAACGAGAAGCTGCACGCCCGCGGCGAGGCGGCGGAGCCGGAGCTGGCGGCGCTGCGCGCGGCCATCCTCACCGACATGCGCGCCGACCAGAGCGCGCTCCACGACCTGCTGCAGAAGGCGCTCGTGCTCGCCGAGCAGTCGTTCGCCGCGGCCGGCGTGGAGAAGGTGGTGATGGAGGGCGAGTCGAGCTTCCTCGACGCGCCGGAGTTCTCGGACGTGCAGAAGGCCCGCGCGCTGCTGCGCGGCTTCGCCGAGAAGGACCGGATCCTGCGCGTGCTGGATCGCGTGCTCACCGCGCAGGAGGTCCAGATCTTCATCGGCGCGGAGAGCGAGTTCGCGACGGTGCCGGACGTGTCGGTGGTGGCGGCGCCGTACGGCCGCGGCGACCGCGTGCTCGGCACGCTGGCGGTGGTGGGTCCGACGCGCATGAACTACGCGCGGGTCATCCCGCTCGTGGACCTCACGGCGCGCCAGATCTCCCGCGCGCTCGCGGCGCTGTCCGAGGGCGGCTGAACGAGACCCCGCCGGGGCCGCGGCGGCGCGCCCCGGGTGCGGCCGGATCGCCTTGTTCGCGGCGGCGCCCGCGTGCCATGATGCGGGCTCCCGGTCCGGGGGCCCTCCGGGCCGCAACTCCGCTCGATCACGGCGAAAGAGGCGATGGCAGAGAGCCACGAAAAAGGCGCGTTCCAGGCGGACATCCCCGCGAACGCGGTGGAGGAGGCGCTCCGCTCGGTGGAGCGCATCTCGCACGGCGAGGAGGCCCAGGCCGGCCAGCCCGCCGGGGCGGGCGAGCCCGGCGTCGAGATCACGCCCGAGGCCGAGGGCGTCCCCGCCGGCGATCCGGCGGCGCTCGCTGCCCGCGTGCAGCTCCTCGAGACGCAGCTCGAGCTGTCGCAGTCGAAGGCGCGCGAGACGCTGGACCGGCTGAAGGACGAGCACGAGCGGCTGCTCCGCGCCGCCGCCGACCTCGAGAACGCGAAGAAGCGCGCGGCGCGCGAGCGCGACGAGGTCCAGAAGTTCGGGAACGAGCGGCTCCTCAAGGACCTGCTCCCGGCGCTCGACGGCCTCGACCGCGCGCTCGCGGCGGTGTCCGACGACGACCCGCTCGCGAAGGGCGTGCGGATGGTGCGCTCGACGCTGGAGCAGGCGCTCGCGAAGCACGGCGTGAAGGGCTTCTCCGCCATGGGCACGCCGTTCGACCCGGCGCTGCACGAGGCGCTCATGCAGGTCCCCACCGCGGACGCGGCCCCGGGCACGGTGGTGCTCGAGCACGCGCGCGGGTTCACCCTCAACGACCGGCTGGTCCGGCCCGCCATGGTCGGGGTGGCCGTCGCGCCCCCGCCCGCCGCCGCGCCGCCGGCGGACGGCGAGGCCGGCCCGGAGTAGCGGCCGAGCCCGCCCCACGGGAGCCGGAGCCCACGGATGAGCAAGGTCATCGGCATCGACCTCGGGACGACCAACAGCTGCGTCTCGGTGATGGAGGGCGGCGAGGTGGTCGTGATCCCGAACAGCGAGGGATCGCGCACCACGCCGTCCATGGTCGCATTCACCGAAGGTGGAGAGCGCCTGGTCGGCCAGATCGCGAAGCGGCAGGCGATCACCAACCCGGAGTCCACCGTCTACGTGGTGAAGCGGCTCATCGGCCGCAAGTTCGGGGACCCCGAGGTGCAGCGGTCGGCGGGGCTGGTGCCCTACCGCATCGTGGCCGCCGACAACGGCGACGCCTGGGTGGACGTGGGCGGCAAGGGCTACTCGCCCGCCGAGATCTCGGCCATGGTGCTCGCGCGGATGAAGCAGACCGCCGAGGACTACCTGGGCGAGCCGGTCACCGAGGCGATCGTCACCTGCCCGGCCTACTTCAACGACGCCCAGCGCCAGGCCACCAAGGACGCGGGCCGCATCGCCGGCCTGAACGTGCTGCGCATCATCAACGAGCCCACCGCGGCCGCGCTCGCCTACGGCATCGACAAGCAGCAGGCGGGCAAGTCGGAGCGCGTGGCGGTGTACGACCTCGGCGGCGGCACCTTCGACATCACCATCCTGGAGCTGAACCAGGGCGTGTTCGAGGTGAAGGCCACCAACGGCGACACGTTCCTGGGCGGCGAGGACTTCGACCAGCGGCTCATGGACTGGCTCTCGAAGCGGTTCCAGGAGCAGAACGGCATCGACCTGCGCCGCGACCGCATGGCGCTCCAGCGGCTGAAGGAGGCCGCCGAGCGCGCCAAGCACGAGCTGTCGAGCGCCGGCGAGACCGAGGTGAACCTCCCGTTCATCACCGCCGACGCGAGCGGGCCGAAGCACCTCGCCGAGACCATCGACCGCGCCACGCTGGAGGAGCTGGTCGGCGACCTGGTGGAGAAGACCATCGGGCCGTGCAAGACCGCGCTGAAGGACGCCGGCGTGGGCGTGGGCCAGGTGGACACGGTCATCCTGGTCGGCGGCATGACGCGCATGCCGAAGGTGCAGGAGGTGGTGCGCCGCTTCTTCGGCAAGGAGCCGCACAAGGGCGTCAACCCGGACGAGGTGGTGGCGGTCGGCGCCGCCATCCAGGGCGGCGTGCTGAAGGGCGAGGTGAAGGACGTCCTGCTGCTCGACGTGACGCCGCTGTCGCTCGGCGTCGAGACCGCCGGCGGCGTCTTCACCAAGATCATCGAGAAGAACACCACCGTCCCCTGCAAGAAGTCGCAGGTGTTCTCCACCGCGGTGGACAACCAGCCGCTCGTCTCGGTCCACGTGCTCCAGGGCGAGCGCGAGATGGCCGCCGACGACAAGACGCTGGCGCGCTTCGAGCTGGTGGGCATCCCGCCGGCGCCGCGCGGGGTGCCGCAGATCGAGGTCACCTTCGACATCGACGCGAACGGCATCGTGCACGTGTCGGCGAAGGACCTCGGCACCGGCAAGCAGCAGCAGATCCGGATCACCGCCTCCTCGGGCCTGTCCGAGGAGGAGATCCAGCGGATGATCCGCGACGCCGACGCGAACAAGGCCGACGACCGCGTGAAGAAGGAGCTGGCGGACCTCAAGAACAACGCCGAGGGGCTCATCTACACGACCGAGAAGAGCCTCGAGGAGTACGCCTCGGCCCTGAAGGCGGAGGACCTCGCCGAGATCCACGCCGACCTCGACGCGCTGAAGGCGGTGCTGCCCGGCGTGGACCCGGCGGCGATCAAGGACGCGCTGACGCGCCTCGAGGGCTCGGCGTACCGCATCGCCGACGCCATCTACGCGCAGCAGGGCGGCAGCACGAGCTAGCGGCCGCACCGGGCGCCCGCTCGCCCGCCCGCACCGCCGCCCGGCGCGCGGCGCCCGGCCGGCCGCGCGCGCGAATTGTCAGCGCCCGCCCGTGCGTTATATTCCGCACGGCCCACGGGACTTCCTCACACAAATGGCCGGGAACACAGTGGAAAAACGCGACTACTACGAGGTTCTCGGCGTGGGGAGGGACGCGGACGAGCAGACCCTCAAGACCGCCTACCGCAAGCTCGCCCACAAGTACCACCCGGACAAGAACGAGGGCTCGAAGGAGGCAGAGGAGCGCTTCAAGGAGGCCTCCGAGGCCTACTCGGTCCTCTCCGATCCCGACAAGCGGGCCCGCTACGACCGGTTCGGCCACGCGAACGGCCAGGGCTTCGAGGACTTCGGCTTCGGCGGCGCCGGCGCCGCCAGCATCAACGACATCTTCGGCGACATCTTCGGCGAGATGTTCGGCGGCGGCCCCGGCCGGCGGCAGCGCGGCCGCGCCCGCGGCTCCGACCTCCGCTACCACCTCGAGCTCGCGTTCGAGGACGCCGCCTTCGGCACCACCGCGCGCATCACCATCCCGCGCCCGCGCACCTGCGAGGTGTGCAAGGGCTCCGGCGCGAAGCCCGGCACGAGCCCGCGCACCTGCCCGACCTGCGGCGGCGCCGGCGAGATCCGGCTGACGCAGGGCTTCTTCTCCATCGCCCGCACCTGCCACCACTGCCAGGGCACGGGGCGGGTCATCGTGGACAAGTGCCAGAGCTGCGGCGGCGCGGGCGCCACCCGCGAGCAGGCCACCGTGGAGGTGAAGGTGCCGGCCGGCGTGGACACCGGCACGCGCCTGAAGCTCTCCGGGGAGGGCGAGCCGGCCCCGGCCGCGGGCGGGATCCCGGGCGACCTGTACGTGGTCGTGCAGGTCCGCGAGCACCCCATCTTCAAGCGCGAGGAGACCGAGGTCCTCTGCGAGATCCCCATCTCGTTCACGCAGGCGGCGCTCGGCGCGCAGATCGACGTCCCCACCCTCGACGGGCCCACCAAGCTGCGGGTCCCGGCGGGCACGCAGAGCGGCAAGATGTTCCGCCTGAAGGGCAAGGGCATCCCGGCGCTGCAGGGCGGCGGCCGCGGCGACCAGCACGTGCGCGTGCTGGTGGAGACGCCCACCCACCTCACCAAGGAGCAGCGCGACCTGCTCGAGCGGTTCGCGGCGCTCTCCGGCGAGGAGACGAACCCGCAGGCCCGGACCTTCTGGGAGAAGGTGGGCGACATCCTTCGGTGACGGGGCTGCGCCCCGCCCCATGGAGCAGAGCTCCACGGGGCCCCACCTTGCTGCGCGGGGCCCGTGACCTCGCGCGCCCGCTGACGCGGGTCCGCGCGACGTCCCGCGGGCGCGGCTTCGCCGCGCATGTGCGCCCCGTCCGACCCGCTTCCAGGACTTTCTTCCACGCTCGCGCGTTCCGCAGTAGATCCCGAACCCATGCGCGTCCTCGGCCGCCGGTTCCTGCTGCTGCTCGTCCTGTCGCTCGCCGGCTGCCCGAAGCGGGTGGTCGTGAACGGCCAGGAGATGGACGTCTCGCAGGCGGACGAGGTCGCCCGCGTCGAGCTGGCCCGGGTGCGCCAGGAGGTGGCGGCGCTGCCGCCGGAGCCGGGCGCGGACCGGCTGCTCGCGTTCGCGCAGCGGTTCCGCGGCGTGCCCTCGGCGGCGGACGCGCTCCACCAGGCCGGCGACCTCCTGCTCGCGGCCGGCAAGGCCGACCGCGCCGCGCAGGCCTACGGCACGCTCGTCTCCGAGTACCCGCTCCACCCGCGCGCCACCGAGGCGAAGTACGGGCTCGCGCTCGCCGACGTGCAGCGCGGCCACGCGGCCGACGGCCTGCGCACGCTCGCGTCCATCTACCCGCAGCTCGAGCCGTCGCGCCGGCCGGAGGCGGCGGCCCGCGCCGCGGCCGCGGCGGAGGCGGCCGGGGCCTGGCCGGACGCGGTGCGCTGGCTGGGCGAGCTCGCCGACCTGACGCAGGGCGAGGAGCGGCGCGCGGTGCTGGCCCGCGGCGCCGACGCGGTGGACCGGCTGCAGCTCGCCGACGTGGACCGGCTCCGCCAGGAGCTGCCCCGCGAGGCGCCGCTGCAGGAGCCGCTCGCCATGAAGGCGGCCCGCATCCACCTGCACCTGCGCGACTACCCGCGCGCGCAGGAGGCGGCGCGCGAGGTGTTCCTGCGCTGGCCGGCCGGCCCGTACGCGAAGGACGCGCGCGCCATCGTGGACCGCATCGCCCGGCTCACCTTCGTGCGCCCGAACGTGATCGGCGTGGCCGTCCCGCTGTCCGGCGACTACCAGCCGTGGGGCGTCGCCATCGTGCGCGCGGTGCAGCTCGCCGCCGAGGGCGGCGGGGTGCGGGTGGCGGTGCGCGACACGCGCGGCGAGCCCGACGGCGCGGCGCAGGCGCTGGAGGCGCTGGCGCTCGAGGAGGGCGCCATCGCGGTGGTGGGCGGGGTGACGAACGCCGAGGCCGAGCGGGCCGCGGCCACCGCCGAGGAGCTGCAGCTCCCCTTCATCTCGCTCTCCAAGCAGGAGGGGCTCACCGACGCCGGGCCCCACGTGTTCCAGAACATGCTCACCGCCTCGGCGCAGGCGAAGGCGCTCGCCGACTTCGCCATGGGCCGGCGCGGCATGCGGCGCTTCGCGGTGATGTACCCCTCGATCACCTACGGCACCGAGCTCGCGAACGCGTTCTGGGACGAGGTGGAGGGGCGCGGCGGCGAGATCCGCGGCGCCGAGACCTACGCGCCGGACCGCACCACCTTCACGCCGCTCGTGAAGGACATGGTGGGCAAGCTGTACCTCGACGAGCGCAGCGACTGGCAGGAGCAGCAGCGCGACATCGCCAAGGCCGAGAAGGACCCGTTCCGCCGCAAGAAGGCGCTCGAGAAGGCCCGCGACCGGCTCGCGCCGGTGGTGGACTTCGACGCCATCTTCATCCCGGACTTCGCCCGCAACGTGAAGCTCATCGCCCCGGCGCTGGCGGTGGAGGACGTCGTCACCCAGACCTGCCTGCCCGACGACGTGGAGCGGATCCGCAAGACCACCGGGCGGGCCGACCTGCGGCCGGTGCAGCTCCTCGGCGCGAACGGCTGGTCGAGCGACCCGTCGCTGTTCGACACCGCGCCCGGCGGCGCCGGCCGCTACGTCCGCTGCGCCATCTTCGTGGACGGCTTCTACGCCGGCTCCTCCCGCCCGGCCACCAAGGCGTTCGTGGAGGCGTTCGAGCGGCGCCACGCCGGCCAGGTGCCCACCATCCTCGAGGCGAGCGCGTTCGACGCGGCCGGGATGGCGCGGGCGCAGCTCGGCAAGGCGCAGACGCGCGACCAGATGCGCGACGCGCTCGCCGCGGTGAAGGGCTACGTCGGCGCCACCGGCGACATCACCATGGGCCCGCGGCGCACGCCCGAGAAGCCGCTCTTCTTCCTCACCGTGGACAGGGACGGGCTGCGCGAGCTCACGCCCGAGGAGCTGGCCGGCCCGGGCCCGGGGCAGCCCTAGGCGCGGGCGCCGGCGCGGCCCGCCGCGCCCGGGCTCGCCGAACGTTGGCCCGCGTCGCGGGCCGCCATTAGCTTACCTTCCGGATGGACGAGCTCGTGCTCCGACCGCGGCCGCGGAGCCGCTTCCCGGCGGCCAACCTGGCGCTGTTCCTCGCCACCCTGGCCACCACGCTGTGGGCCGGCTTCACCCTCTCTCCGCTCGCGCCGCTGGGCCCCACGCTCGGGCGCGTGCTCGAGGGCGGGCTGCCGTTCGCGGGCGC
This sequence comes from Anaeromyxobacter sp. PSR-1, assembly GCF_000964525.1. Lineage (GTDB taxonomy): Bacteria > Myxococcota > Myxococcia > Myxococcales > Anaeromyxobacteraceae > Anaeromyxobacter. The sequence goes on along the minus strand of NZ_BAZG01000010.1, from coordinate 9,231 downwards.
GCTCGTGGCCATCCTCTTCACCCACGAGATGGGCCACTACGTGCTGGCGCGCCGGCACCGGGTGGACACGACGCTGCCCTACTTCATCCCGGTGCCGTTCGGCGCCGGCACGCTCGGCGCCGTGATCCGCATCCGCTCGGCGCTCCCCTCGCGCAAGGCCACCCTCGAGATCGGCGCGGCCGGCCCCATCGCCGGGTTCCTGGTGGCGGTGCCGCTGCTCGTGTGGGGGCTCGCGCACTCCGAGGTCCACCAGGTCGCGACCGGCGTGGCGGGCGCGTCGGTGGCCTCGCCGCTCGACGCGCTCCGCGCCTGGATGGACGGGCGCGAGCCGTTCGGCCCCGACACCGGCGTGCGCGTCTACGGCGACAGCCTGGTGACCTGGGCCGCGCAGCGGCTGGTGTGGGGCACGCTGCCCGCCGGCCACGAGGTGTTCGTCCACCCGGTGGGCTTCGCCGCCTGGCTCGGCCTGCTCGTCACCACCCTCAACCTCGTGCCCATGGGCCAGCTCGACGGCGGCCACGTGCTCTACGCGCTGCTCGGCCGGCGCGGCGCGCGCATCGGCTCCGAGGTGGTGTCGGCGGGGCTGCTCGTGGCGGGGCTGACGCTGTCCTGGAACTGGCTGTTCTGGTGGCTGCTCACCCGCTTCCTCATCGGCGCGCGCCACCCGCCGCCGCTCCGCGACGAGCCGCTCGACGCCCGCGGGCGGGTCCTGGCGGTGGCGACGCTGCTCCTGTTCGCCGTCACCTTCGTCCCGGTCCCCATCTCGCTCTAGCGGCCCGGCCGGCCGCTCCGGCCGGCGGGGCTTTCGGCTAGACTCGCGCCCCCGATGTCCACCCCCGAGACCCCGCGCCCGGACGCACCGGAGGCGCCCGGCCCCGCGCCGGCGCCGGCGCCCGACGAGGCCCCCGCCCCGCCCGACCCGGCCGGCGCCGACCCCGCCGCCGAGGCCGAGGCCTGGGCCCGCGTGGTCGAGGCCTGGGGCGACGAGGGCGCGCACCGGGCGTACCTGGCCCGCTTCGCCGACCTCGAGGGGCTGGCCGTCGCCGGCGGGCGCTACCGCGCGGTGCTGGCGGAGCGCCCCGGCGACGCGGTGGCCGCGCGCTTCCGCGACGAGGTGGTGAAGCGCGCCACCGTCCAGGGCCTCGCGTCCCTGCCGCGCACCGTGCCGCGCCAGGCCGGGAAGCTCCGGCGCGCGCTCGTCGTCGCCGCGCTCCTCGCCCTCGGCGCCGCGGCCGCCTGGGCCGCGTTCCGCCTCGCCGCGCTGCTCACCGGGAGCCCGTCCTGATCCCCCTGCCCGCCCACCCCTCGCTCGACGACATCCTCGGGCCCGGCGGCCGCCTCGCGGCGGCGCTCCCCGGCTACGAGCACCGCGAGGACCAGCTCGAGATGGCGCGCGCGGTGGAGCGGGCCATCGAGCGCCGCGGCTACCTCGTGGCCGAGGCCGGCACCGGCACCGGCAAGACGCTCGCGTACCTCGTGCCGGCGGTGCTCTCCGGGCGGCGCGTGATCGTCTCCACCGCCACGAAGACGCTGCAGGAGCAGCTCTGGCAGAAGGACATCCCGCTGCTCCGCGACGCCTGCGGGCTCGAGTTCGGCGCCGCCTACCTGAAGGGCCGCTCCAACTACTTCTGCCTGGCCCGCGGCGAGGAGTTCGCCCGCGCCCCGACGTTCGCGGCGCGCGAGGAGGCGGCGCTCTGGCCGCGCATCGAGGCGTGGGCGCGGCGCACCGAGACCGGCGACCGGAGCGAGATCGACCTCCCCGACCAGTTCCACACCTGGAAGGACCTCTCCGCCACCAGCGAGAACTGCCTCGGGCGCGAGTGCGCCCGCTACGAGGAGTGCTTCGTCACCCGCGCCCGCGCGCTCGCCGCGCAGGCCGACGTCCTGCTCGTCAACCACCACCTGTTCTTCGCCGACCTCGCCATGCGCACCTCGCGCGCCGGCGTGGAGATCCTGCCCGAGCACGAGGTCGTGATCTTCGACGAGGCGCACGCGGTGGAGGACGTCGCCACCGAGTACTTCGGGCTGCAGGTCTCGTCGTACCGGGTGGAGGAGCTGTCCCGCGACGCGCTCCGCGCGGTGGCGGACCGGCCCGACCTCGCCTCGATGATGCGCGAGACGACCGGCGAGCTGCGCAAGGCGGGCGAGCGGTTCTTCCAGGCGGTGGCCGACGGGCTGCGCCAGGGCGGGACCCCGGCGCGCGGGCGCGGCTTCGGGCCGCCGCCCCGGCGGCGCCCGGCCCGGCGCGAGGAGGAGGAGGGCGTGAAGGCGGCCCTCACCCCCGCGGTGATGGAGGGGGCGCAGCGCGACCTCGCGCGCCTGGACGAGTCGCTGGCGGGGCTCCGCGAGCTGCTCGCCGACGCGGTCACCCCCTCGCTCTCGCAGATCGCGCGGCGCGCGGGCGAGCTGCGGGTCGAGGTCGCCGCGGTCACCGCCATGAAGGAGCCGTCGCGCGTGTACTTCGGCGAGGTGCGCGGGCGCGGCGTGTTCCTGCGGGCCGCGCCCATCGACGTCGCCGAGGAGCTGCGCGAGCGGCTCTACCAGCGCACCGACACCGCCGTGTTCACGAGCGCCACGCTCGCCGCGCAGGGGCGCTTCGACTTCTTCCGCCGGCAGGTGGGGCTGCTCCCGGAGCTGGAGGTGGAGGAGCGCCGGTTCGAGGGGCCGTTCGACTACGCCCGGCAGGCCGCGCTGGTCTCGCCGGAGGGGCTGCCCGAGCCGAACGACCCCGGCTTCGTGCGCGCCGCGGCCGAGTCCATCCGCGCGCTCACCGCGGTCACCGGCGGCCGCGCCTTCGTGCTCTGCACCTCGAACCGGAACATGAACGCGTTCCACGAGGCCTGCCGCGACCTGCCGTACCAGGTGCTGCGGCAGGGCGACCGGCCCAAGTCGCGCCTGCTCGACGAGTTCCGGTCCGAGCCGAGCGTCCTGTTCGCGACCGCCAGCTTCTGGGAGGGCGTGGACGTGCCCGGCGAGGCGCTCTCGCTCGTCATCATCGACCGGCTCCCGTTCGCGCCCCCCGGCGACCCGGTGATGTCGGCCCGGCTCCGCGCGCTCGAGGAGGAGGGGCGCGACGGCTTCTCCGAGCTGCAGGTCCCGGCCGCCGCGCTCGCGCTGCGCCAGGGCTTCGGGCGGCTGGTGCGGACCCGCGAGGACCGGGGCCTGGTGGCGGTGCTCGACCGGCGGCTCGTCACGAAGGGCTACGGCCGCGCCTTCCTCGCCACCCTGCCGCGCTGCCCGCTGCTCCGCACCGTGGAGGCGGCCCGGCGCTGGTGGCTGGGCGGGTAGGCGCGGTCCCCCGGGCGAGGGGAAGGAACGCTCCCACCGGCCCGGCGCTCCCGAAGCGGGCGAGCGGGCGGCGGAAAGGTTCGGCCCGGGCGGTGATCGGCTAGGATGGCCGCCGCGGCCGCCGTCCGTGGCGGTGCGCCCCCACGCGCATGGTCCAGTTCAACGAAGACAGCCGGGAGATCGCGGTCAAGGTCGTGTACTACGGCCCCGCGCTGTCCGGGAAGACGACGAACCTCCAGTCGCTCTTCCAGAAGATCGATCCCAAGGTCCGCGGGCGCCTCATGACGCTCGACACCAAGGACGATCGCACGCTGTTCTTCGACATGATGCCGGTGTTCTTCCGCACCCGCGCCGGCGTGAAGGTGAAGCTGAAGCTGTACACGGTGCCCGGGCAGGTGATGCACGAGTCCACCCGGCGCATCGTGCTCCAGGGCACCGACGCGGTGGCGTTCGTGGCCGACTCGCGCCGCAGCGAGGCCGGGTCCACGCTCGCCTACTGGAACAACATGCTCGCGAACCTGGAGGCGAACGGGCTCGACTACCGGACCCTGCCCATCGTCGTCCAGCTCAACAAGCGCGACCTGCCCGACGCGCGCGCCGACCACGAGCTCGACGACCTGCGCAAGGTGATCCAGCCGCCGTTCGTGCCGGCGGTGGCCATCCGCGGCGACGGCGTGGTGGAGACGCTCTACCTCGTGCTGCAGCGCTGCTACCGCAGCCTGGACCGGGCCTTCGGCCTGGAGGCGGTCTGGCAGATCCCGGAGAAGGAGTTCCTGGGCCAGATCTTCTCGCACGTGGACCTGCGCGGCGCGCGGCTGCCGCCCGAGGCGACGGTGCCATGATCGGCGCGTCGTTCCTCAACCAGCGGATCCCGCTGTCCGACCTGCTCGACCTCCGGGCCTTCGCGGAGGTCTGCCACTCCTTCTCCGACCTGTACCGGATCGGCCTGAAGGTGTTCGACGAGGCCGGCAACAAGCTGGTGGACGTGAAGGTCGGCAACGCCGACTTCTGCGGCTACATCTGGTCGAAGCCGGCCGGCCGCGAGCAGTGCATGGAGACGGTGGGGCGGGTGAAGGCGGAGGCCGTGCCGGAGGAGCCGGCCGCGGTCACCTTCTCGTGCTTCTCCGGCTGCCGCTACCTCGTCCACCCCATCATGTACGAGGGCGATCTCATCGGCCGGGTGGTGTTCGGCCCGTTCGTGCCCGACGACCTCGCCGCGCTGCCGCCCTCGCTCACCGGCATCGCCGAGGACTTCGACGTCGCCCAGGCCACCGGGTACCTGGCCAAGATCCGCCGCGTGTCGGTGCCCACCGCCGAGAAGATCCTGAAGCACTTCATGGATCTCCTCGACGTGATGGTGTTCACCGGCCACAAGAACCTCATCGCGGCGAAGCTCCACATCGAGGCGGTCACCGACAGCTACCGCGAGCTGCAGGACAAGAACCAGAAGCTCGAGGACAGCTACGCGAAGCTGAAGGAGCTCGACCGCCTCAAGTCGAACTTCCTCGCCACCATGAGCCACGAGCTGCGCACGCCGCTCACCAGCGTCATCGGCTACTCCGAAATGATGCTGGAGGGCCTGGGCGGCCCGCTCACCGCCGAGCAGCGCGAGTACCTCGGCATCATCATGGAGAAGGGCGAGAACCTGCTCCAGCTCATCACCTCGATCCTCGACATCTCCAAGATCGAGGCGGGCCGGGTGCGGCTCGTGCTCTCCGAGGTGGACGCGGTCCAGCTCATGCGCGACGCGGTGGCGACCCTGCTCCCCATCGCGCGCAAGAAGGGGCTGAAGGTCGCCTGCGATCCGTCGCCCCTGCCGCGGATCCACGCCGACCGCGACAAGCTCCGCCAGTGCCTGGTGAACCTCTGCTCGAACGCGGTGAAGTTCACCCCGCCGGGCGGCAGCATCACCGTGAACGCCGAGGTGCTGCAGGGCGAGCGGCTCGCGATCCACGTGGTGGACAGCGGCATCGGCATCCCGGAGGAGCACCTCGCCAAGGTGTTCGACGTCTTCTACCAGGTGGACGGCTCCTCCACCCGCGAGTACGGCGGCGCCGGCCTCGGGCTCGCCATCGTGAAGAGCTTCGTGGAGGCACACGGCGGCGAGATCCGCGTCCGCTCCGCGCCCGGCACCGGCTCGATCTTCACCGTGCTCCTGCCCATCCACGCCACCCCGGCCCCGGCGCTCACGCCGGTGGGGCCGGCCCCGGCGGTGGGGCGCTAGCGCGCCGTGCCCCGCCGCGCCGCCGCGCCGCGCCCGCCCCCGGGCGAGTTCGAGCTCATCGAGCGCTTCACCCGCGCGCTGCCGCTCGCCGGCGCGGGCGTGCGCCTCGGGCCCGGCGACGACACCGCCCTGCTCGCGCCGCCGCCCGGCGAGGACCTCGCCGCCACGGTGGACGCGGTGGTCGAGGGCGTCCACTTCGACGCGCGCTTCACCGCCGAGGACGTGGGCTGGAAGGCGCTCGCGGTGAACCTCTCCGACCTCGCCTCGATGGGCGCGCGGCCGCTCTGGGCGCTGGTGGCGCTGGCCTTCCCCCGCGGCACGCCGCCGGAGCGGCTGGAGGGCGTGGCGCGCGGCCTGGGCGCCTGCGCCCGCGCCCACCGCATCGCGGTGGTGGGCGGGAACGTCTCGCGCGCCTCCGAGCTGTCGGTCACCGTGACCGCGATCGGCGCGGTCCGCCGCGGCCGCGCGCTGCTGCGCTCCGGCGCGAGGCCCGGCGACCTCCTCGTCGCCTCCGGCACGTTCGGCGACGCCGCGCTCGGCCTCGCCCCCGGCGCCCCCGCCGCGCTCGCCCGCCGACAGCGCCGGCCCGCGCCGCGCCTCGCGCTCGGGCGCTCGCTCGCCGGGGTGGCCCGGGCAGCCATCGACGTGTCCGACGGCCTGGTCCAGGACCTCGGCCACCTCTGCGACGAGTCGCGGGTCGCGGCGGTGCTGGACGCGGCGGCGGTCCCGACCTCGGCGGCCTACCGGCGGCTCGCCCGCTCGCTGCCGGATCCGCTCGGCCCCGCGCTCGGGGGCGGCGAGGACTACGAGCTCGTGGCCGCGGTCCCGCCCGCCCGCCTGGCGCGGGCGCGCCGCGCCGCCGCGCGGGCCGGGGTGCCGCTCACCGTGATCGGCCGGGTCGAGCGCGGCGCGGGCGTCCGCATCCTGGGCCCCGACGGCGCCGAGCGCCCGGCGCCCTCCGGCCACGACCACCTCCGCGCACCGCGGCCACTTTGACATCACCTCCCGCGGGTCTAGGATCGGCCCGCCGGTCGCCGCCCCGAGGGGCGACCCCCTTCCGAGCGACGAGACGAGAGAGGCACGCGTGGCGCGAGCGAGAGACGAGCGACTCCAGTCCACCCGCCCGAGCGCCCGCTGGCAGGACGCGCCGCACCTGGTGGCGGTCCGCGGCCGCGCCGCCGAGCCGCCGCTCCGCCCGGCGCCGCCCGCCGCCGGCCTGACGGTCTCGCTCCAGACGAAGATCCTCGTCTCCTACTTCATCGTGGGCGGGGTGCTGCTGTTCGCGGTGCCGCTCGTGCAGGCCTGGGTGGCGAGCCGCGCCGCGGGCGTCGTGATCATCCTCGCGCTCACCCTCGCGCTCGGGCAGGGGCTCACCCTCGCCATCGCCCGGGTGGCGCGCGTCGGGCGGCTCAAGGCGAGCGCGGTGGAGATCAGCCGCGGCGACCTCTCGCGCGCGGTGGTCTCGGAGGAGCAGAAGGCCTTCCACGACGAGATCGACGACCTCACCGAGGCCATCCGCACCATGCAGGAGAACCTGCGGGACCTCGTCTCGCGCATCCAGCGGACCGCGCAGTCGGTCTCGGACAGCGCCAACGACCTGCAGACGAGCGCCGAGGACGTGAACGCCTCCACCGACGAGGTGGCCTCGTCGATGGAGAAGATCGCGGTGGGCGCCGGGCAGCAGTCCGACCTGGTGGAGCGCACCTCGAAGGTGATCGGCGAGATCGCCGCCTCGATCGAGCGCACCGCCCGCAGCGCCGAGGAGGCGGCCCGCGCCTCGGTGGAGACGAGCACCTCGGCGGCCTCGGGCGGCGAGGCGGCCCGGCTCGCGGGCGAGAAGGTGAAGAAGGTGTTCGCCCGCATCGAGGCGGCCAGCGAGCAGGTGTTCGCGTTCGGCGAGCGCACCAAGGAGATCTCCAAGATCGTCGAGGCCATCACGCAGGTGGCCAACCAGACCAACCTGCTCGCGCTGAACGCCACCATCGAGGCGGCGCGCGCGGGCGAGTACGGGCGCGGGTTCGCGGTGGTGGCCGAGGAGGTGCGCAAGCTCGCCGAGGCGGCCGGCCGCTCCGCCGAGCAGATCTCCTCGCTCGCCACCGACATCTCCGGCCGCGCCGCGAAGGTGGTCGAGACCATGAAGGAGTCGGTGGCCGAGCTGGGCGACGGGCGCGAGGACCTGAACGCGATCATCCGCACGCTCTCGGACATCGCCACCATCGCGGCGAGCGGCGCCGAGAAGGTGCGCGTCATCTCGCAGGACGCGCGCGAGCAGCTGAACGGCTCGGCCGACATGGTCCAGGCCATGGACCACATCTCCGACGTGGCCTCCTCGAACGCGAGCGCCACCGAGCAGGTCCGCAAGGTCACCGCCGAGCAGATCGCCGCCGTGTCGCAGATGGCGAGCGCCGCGCAGGAGCTCACCAACCTCTCGGTCGAGCTGCAGACGGTGGTCTCGCGGTTCCGGCTGGGCTAGAGGTCGCCGGGTGCGCCACGTCGTCTTCCGCGTCGCCGGCGAGCGCTACGCCCTGCCGCTCGCGGCGGTGCGCGAGGTGGTGCTGCCGCAGCCGCCCTTCGCGCGGGTCCCGCGCGCCTCCGAGGCGGTGCGCGGCGTCATGAACCTGCGCGGCCGGGTGGTGGCGGTGGTGGACCTGGCCGCGCTGGTCGGGCTGCCGCCCCAGCCGCTCCGCGACGGGGCCGGGATGGTGCTCATCCTGGACCAGGGCAAGCGCGCGCTGGGCCTGCTCATCGGCGGGGTGCTCGGGGTCGAGCCGCTCGCGCCGCCGGAGGCCGGCGGCGGCCTGGTCCGCGGCCTCGCCGAGGCGCGGACCGGGGCGGTGACGGTGCTCGGCCCCGAGGCGCTCGCCGAGCAGGCCTCCGCGCTGTTCGGCGGGAGGTGACGTGCGGCGAGGTGTGCACGCGGGCGGCGCCTTGTCCGGCGCGCAAGACCGATGGTAACGTCCCCGGATTCCCGGGAGGGACCTGAGTCCATGGCGAAGCGAGTCCTGATCGTCGACGACGCGATCTTCATGCGGAACATGATCAAGGACATCTTCTCCGGGTCCGGGTTCGAGGTCGTCGGCGAGGCCGCCAACGGGCTCGAGGCGGTGGAGAAGTACAAGGAGCTGAAGCCCGACCTCACCACCATGGACATCGTGATGCCGTTCAAGAGCGGCATCGAGGCCACCCGCGAGATCATCAAGCACGACGCGCGGGCGGTCATCGTGATGTGCAGCGCGCTCGGGCAGGAGTCGCTGGTCATGGAGGCGATCGAGGCCGGCGCGAGCGACTTCATCGTGAAGCCGTTCAAGGCCGAGGACGTGCTGTCGGTGGTCAAGAAGGTGATGGGCGACGCCTGATCGCGGGCCCGGGGGCGGGCGCGCCGTGGACCTCCAGAAGTACCTCTCCCTCTACGTGGCCGAGTCGGGCGAGCACCTCGCCGGCTACGGCCGCGACCTGGTCGAGCTCGAGCGGGCGGTGCGCGAGGGGCGCGCCGTCAAGGCCACCATCGACAGCCTGTTCCGGCACGCGCACAGCGTGAAGGGCATGAGCGCCGCCATGGCGTTCGACGGCATCGCCACGCTCGCGCACAAGGCCGAGGACCTGGTGGACGTGTTCCGCGGCGAGCCGGGCCGGCTCGACGCCGCCGCGGTGGACGTGCTGCTCGCCGCCGGCGACGCGCTCGCCGCCATGGTGCAGGGGGCCGGGCGCGGCGAGAAGCC
>NZ_BAZG01000011.1 GCF_000964525.1 Anaeromyxobacter sp. PSR-1 | reverse complement strand
GGTGCTCCGCCCCGCCCGCGCCCCGGCCGGCGCCGGCGCCCGAGCCGGTGGAGTTCGGCGGGGGGCACTAGCCCCGAGCGGCATCGGAGCGCTGGCGCGCGGGTTGCTCGCCCGCTGCCGCCATGGAAGCGATGCTTCTGGCTCGCGCTCGCCCTCGTCGCGTTCACCTACGCCGGGTACCCGCTCGTGCTCGCCGTCTGGGACGGGGTGCGCGAGGCCCTCGCCGCCGTCCGGTTCGTGTCCGGCGGCGACGACCGCCGCGGCCGGGCCGCGGAGGCGTGGCCCACGGTGACGCTGCTGTTCTCGGCCTTCGACGAGGAGGCCTGGATCCGCCGCAAGATCGAGAACTGCCTCGCCCTCGACTACCCGCCGGACCGGCTCGAGATCGTGGTGGGCTGCGACGGGTGCACCGACCGCACCGCCCAGATCGCCCGCGAGGTGGGCGGCGCGCGGGTGAAGGTGCACGCGCTCGCGCCGCGCGGCGGCAAGGCGAGCGTCCTCTCGCGGCTGGTGCCGCAGGCCCGCGGAGACCTGGTGGTGCTCACCGACGCGAACGTGATGCTGGAGCGGGGCGCGCTCCGCGCGCTGGCGCGGCGCTTCCGCGAGCCTGGCGTGGGGGCGGTGGTGGGGCGGCTGCGGCTGTTCAACCCGACCCGCCGCGAGTTCGAGGAGAGCCTGTACTGGAAGTACGAGACCGCCATCAAGTACTACGAGGGCAAGCACGGCTGCGTGCTGGGCGCGAACGGCGGCCTCTACGCCATCCGCCGCATCCTGTTCTCGCCGCTCCCGCCCGACACCATCGTGGACGACTTCGTCATCCCGGTGCGGATCGCGGCCCGGGGGTGGGAGGTGCCGTTCGAGCCGGACGCGGTCGCGTTCGAGGAGACCACCGAGGACGCCGGGCACGAGTTCGGGCGGCGCGCGCGCATCGGCGCGGGCAACTGGCAGGCGCTGGCGCGGGTGCCGGAGCTGCTCGACCCGCGCACCGGGTTCCTGTGCTTCGCGTTCGTCTCGCACAAGCTGCTGCGGTGGTCGGCGCCGTTCCTGCTCGCCGCCGCGGCGGTCGCGAACGGGCTGCTCGCCGCCGCGCCCGGCGCGTGGGGCTACCGGGCGCTGCTGCTCGCGCAGGCCGCGTTCTACGGCCTGGCGCTGGCGGGCCGGCACGGCGCGGCCGGGCTGCGGGGCCCGGTGCGCCGGCTCGCCTCGCTGGCGCACTACTTCGTGGCCATGAACGCCGCGCTGGCGGTGGGGCTGTGGCGGTTCCTGCGCCGCAGCCAGCGCGCCGCCTGGCAGCGCACCGAGCGCGCCGGCCCGAGCGTGCCGGCCGCGTGATGCGCGTGCCCGCTCGCGCCTGACCTCCGGGACCCCGCTCGCCGCGAGCTCGTCCCGCGCATCGGCGCGCGGGCGGGGGTGACAGGCGGTGCAGGCGGCGCTACACACCGCCCTGCGCCGCCGCGCGGCGGCCGCCGGGGGCTCCATGGACGATCTGCTGGTGGTCGGCACGCTGCACACGCTCGACCCGGCGCGCCCGCGCGCCGGGGCCGCGCTGATCCGCGACGGCCGCTTCCTGTGCGTGGGCGAGCCGGCGGAGTGCGCCGCCCGCGCGGCCCCGGGGGCGCGCCGGCTCGACCTGGGCCGCGGGAGCGCCGTGCCCGGCCTGGTGGACGCGCACGGGCACGTGCTCGGCCTCGCCCGCGCGCGCCGCGAGGTCCGCTGCGAGGGGGCCGAGAGCGCCGAGGCCTGCGCGGCGCGCGTGGCCGAGCGCGCCCGCGCCACGCCGCCGGGGCGCTGGATCCGCGGCCGCGGCTGGGACCAGAACCGCTGGCCCGGGGGCGCGTTCCCGGAGGCCGGCCCGCTCTCCCGCGCGGCGCCCGATCACCCGGTGGTGCTGTTCCGCGTGGACGGGCACGCCTGCTGGGTGAACGGCGCGGCGCTCGCCGCGGCGGGCATCGGCCCGGGCACCGCGGATCCGCCGGGGGGACGGATCCTCCGCGACGCGGCCGGCCTGCCCACCGGCGTGCTGGTGGACGCGGCGATGGACCTCGTCACCGCGCGCCTGCCGCGGCCCGGCCCGGAGGAGCTGGAGGAGCTGCTGCTCGCCGGGCTCGACGAGCTGGCCGGCCTCGGGCTCACCGGCGTGCACGACGCCGGCGTCGAGCCGGACGTCCTCGACGCGTACCGCCGCCTCGCCGGGGCGGGCCGGCTGCCGCTGCGCGTGTACGCCATGATCGACGGCCTGGCGCCGCGCCCGGTGCTCGAGGCCGAGCTGGAGCGCTGGCGGGGGACGCCGGAGCTGGGCGGCCGGCTCGAGGTGCGGGCGGTGAAGCTGTTCGCCGACGGCGCCCTGGGCAGCCGCGGCGCGGCGCTGCTCGAGGACTACGCCGACGACCCGGGGAACCGCGGGCTCCTGCTCACCGCGCCGGACGAGCTCCGGGCGCGGCTCGAGGCGGTGGTCCGGGCCGGGATGCAGCCGGCCGTCCACGCCATCGGCGACCGGGCCGTGCGCGAGGTGCTCCGGGCGTTCCGGGACGCCGGCCCCGCGCTGCGCCCGCTCCGCCCGCGCGTCGAGCACCTCCAGATCCTCCAGCCCGCGGACCTGCCGCTCCTCGCCGAGACCGGCGCGGTCGCCTCGATGCAGCCGGTCCACGCCACGAGCGACGCCGCCTGGGTGCCCGCGCGGCTGGGGGAGGGGACCGAGCGGCTGCGCGGTGCCTACGCCTGGCGCAGCGCCGCCGCGGCCGGGGCGGTGCTGGCGTTCGGCTCGGACTTCCCCATCGAGTCGCCCGACCCGCGCGCCGGGCTGTGCGCGGCGGAGGCGCGACGGGGGCCGGACGGCGCGCCGTTCCAGCCGCAGGAGGCGGTCTCGCGGGAGGCGGCGCTCCGGGCGTTCACCGGGGGAGCGGCCTGGGCCGCATTCGCCGAGGGGCGCCGCGGGATGATCCGCGAGGGGATGGACGCCGACCTCACCGCCTTCGAGGACGACGTGCTCGCGGTCCCGCCGGAGGCGCTGCCGGCGATCGGTCTCCTGGCCACGGTCGTCGGCGGTCGGGTGGTCGCCGGTCAGAGCAGCCTGGCGTAGCCCACCAGCAGCCGTCCGGCGGGGAGGCGGCCGCCGCCGACCACCAGCAGGTCGTTCACGGTGCGGCCGTCGTCGCCCTTGAGCTTCCAGGCCTTGCCGAGGTTCACGCGGATCCGGGCCACGCCGTGCTCGGTGAGGTGGAGCACCACGGCGGTGCCGTCCTTGCCCGCCGACTCGACCAGGCCCACGTGCTCGACCGGCCCGCCGGGCCGATCGGCCAGGAACGCCAGGTCGCCGGCGGCGGGGGCCCAGCGCCTCGCGACGCCGCGGTCGCGGGCCAGCGCGTGGAGGGCCCGCGGGTCGGCGTCCGGCGGGAGCGGGGCGCCGGCCCGGTCGTAGGCGGCGCGGACCAGCGCGGCGCAGCCGTCGCCGAACCGGGCCCCGTCGACGACGATCTCGCGGGCGCCCACCAGCCGCGCCGCGGTCGCGACCGCGCGCTCCACCGCGAGCGCGCGCGGCAGCGGGCGGGGCACGGCGCGCGCGCGGACGGGGGCGACACCTCGAGCCGGGCCGGCATCCGGTTCGCGGATGCCGGCCCGGCCCTGGGCGGGCGGGGGCAGGGGGTTGTCGCGGGCGGCGCGCATCGGGCCCGCGCAGGCGGCCAGCAGGCCGGCCAGCGCGACGGGCAGCGTGCGCAGCGGCGACATCGGGGTGGGATGCTAAGCGGCGAGGTGGGCCCCTCCAACTTTTCGGCCATAATTCACGTATCGTGAAGCACCGCCGCCGCCGGGGCCGCTGGTTTGACCCGGCCGATATCGCCTGCTAGCTTGGCTGCCCTGAACGCATGTCCCGGCATTACCAGCTCAAGGCGGCCTCCCCGCCCGCCCGCGCGCTCAACTACCAGGGGCTCCTGAACGACCAGCAGATCGCCGTCGTCGAGGCGGGCGACGGGCCGATCCTGGTGATCGCCGGCGCGGGCTCGGGCAAGACGCGCACGCTCACCTGGCGCGTGGCGCGGCTGGTCGCGGACGGCGTCGCGCCGGAGGGCATCCTCCTCCTCACCTTCACCAACAAGGCGGCCCGCGAGATGCTCCGCCGCGTGGAGGAGGTCTGCCGGGTGGACACGCGCCGCATCGCCGGCGGCACGTTCCACCACGTCGCGCACGAGGTGCTGCGCGAGCACGCCGCGGAGCTGGGCTACCAGCGCGGCTACTCCATCCTCGACCGCGAGGACTCGCGCGACGTGATGACCGCGGCCATCGCCGAGTGCGGGCTGGCGGTGGGCGCGCGCCGCTTCCCGAAGGCCGACGTCCTCATCGACCTCGTCTCGATGGCGGTGAACACGCAGACCCCGCTCGCCGACGTGCTCGCCGACCGCCGCCCGCAGTTCGTCCCGCTCACCGACGACGTGCTGCGGGTGGCCCGCCGCTACGCGGAGCGCAAGCACGCGCTCAACGCGATGGACTTCGACGACCTGCTGCTCAACTGGAAGATCCTGCTCGCCGAGCGCGAGCACGTCCGCCGCGCGCTGGCCGCGCGCTACCGGCACGTGCTGGTGGACGAGTACCAGGACACCAACCGCCTGCAGGGCGACGTGGTGGACCTCATCGCCGCCGAGCACCGGAACCTGTGCGTGGTGGGCGACGACGCGCAGAGTATCTACTCGTTCCGCGGGGCCCACTTCGCGAACATCCTCGAGTTCGAGAAGCGCTACCCGGACGCGCGGCGCTTCGACCTGACGGTCAACTACCGCTCCACCCCGCAGATCCTCTCGCTCGCGAACGCGTCGATCGCCGCGAACGTCCGGCAGTTCGAGAAGGAGCTGTCGAGCGTCCGGCGCGACGGGACCCTGCCGGCGGTGGTGCCCTGCCGCGACGTGCAGCAGCAGGCGGCGTTCGTGGCGCAGCGGGTGCTCGAGCTGCGCGACGAGGGCATCCCGCTCCCGGAGATCGCGGTGCTGTACCGCGCGCACCACCACTCGATGGAGATCCAGTTCGAGCTGGCGCGGCGCGGGATCCCGTTCGTCGTCCGCAGCGGCGTCCGCTTCTTCGAGGCCGCGCACGTGAAGGACGTGCTCGCGCACCTGCGCTTCGCGCGCAACCCGGGCGACGAGCTGGCGCTGAAGCGCTGCCTCAAGATCACCCCCGGCGTCGGCACCGCCACCGCCGACGCGGTGTGGAGCGCGTTCGCGCTGCGGCGCAGCCGCGGGCGCGGCACCGTGGACGAGCTGCTCGCGCCGGACGTCGCCTCGCACGTGCCGGCCAAGGGGCGCGCCGGCTACACCCGGCTCGCCCAGCTCCTGCGCGCGCTGGCGCGGCCGCCCACCTCCGACCTGCCCGGCGAGGCCATCGAGAAGGTGCTGGACGGCGGCTACGAGGAGTACCTGCGGGCCGAGTTCCTGAACGCCGACCAGCGCGTCGAGGACGTGCAGCAGCTCGCGCAGTACGCGCGCGGCTACGAGGACACCGAGGCGTTCCTCTCCGAGATCGCGCTGCTCACGGAGATCTCGGCCGAGACCGTCTCGGAGGGCGGCGAGCCGGACGAGAAGATGATCCTCTCGTCGGTGCACCAGGCGAAGGGCCTCGAGTGGCGGGCGGTGTTCGTGGTGTGGCTCGCCGACGGCCGCTTCCCCTCGGCGCAGGCGCTGAAGGACCTCGACGGCGAGGAGGAGGAGCGGCGGCTGTTCTACGTCGCGAGCACCCGCGCCAAGGACGAGCTGTACCTGACCTACCCGGTGGTCGCCGCGCCGCGGGACCGCGAGCGCGTGGTGATGAAGGCGTCGCGCTTCCTCGAGGAGCTGCCCGCCGAGCCGGAGCTGTTCGAGCGGTGGCAGCTCGACGATCCCGGCCTCCCGGCGGCCCTGGGCGCGGCGCCCCCGCCCGCGACCGGGCTCCCGCCGCGCGATCCGAGCGTCGTCCCGGCGCTGTTCGGCGAGCCGGCGCCGCGGCGCGGGCCCGTCCCGGCCGACGCGGCGGTGGAGCCGGGCGGCGGGGACCCGGACGGCGGCGACGACGTTCCGTTCTAGCCGCGGCGGCGCCCCGCGCCCCGGGTTCGGGTGCCGCCGGTTCCTGTGCTAGGTTTCGGGGCCATGGCAGGCGCGCGGGAAAAGCCCATCATCGGCATCGACCTCGGCACGACCAACGCGTGCGTCGCGTACGTGCGGAACCGCATCCCCAAGGTCGTCCCGACCGACCGCGGCAACCTGATCCTGCCGACGGTGGTGGCGCTGAGCGACAAGGGCGACGTGCTGGTGGGCGGGGTGGCGAAGGACCAGCTCGTCACCAACCCCAAGAACACCATCTACGGCGCGAAGCGGCTCATCGGCCGCAAGTGGAACTCCAAGGTCGTGCAGGAGCTGCGCAACTACTACTCGTACGACATCGTGGAGGGGCCGAGCGGCGAGGCGGCGGTGCTGCTCGGCGGGCAGGTCCACACGCTCCCGCAGATCAGCGCGCTCGTGCTCGCCCACATCCGCACCATCGCGGAGGCGTTCCTGCAGAAGGAGCTGGCCGGGGCCATCATCTCGGTGCCGGCCTACTACTCCGACGCGCAGCGCCAGGCGGTGCGCGAGGCGGGGCGCATCGCCGGGTTCGAGGTGAAGCGCATCGTCAACGAGCCCACCGCGGCCGCGCTCGCGTACGGCTTCTCGCGCGGGCTCGACCAGAAGGTGCTGGTCTACGACCTGGGCGGCGGCACGTTCGACGTCTCGGTGCTCCAGCTCTCCGGCAACGTGTTCGAGGTGCTGGCCACCGGCGGCGACACGTTCCTGGGCGGCGTGGACTTCGACAACCGGATCATCGACTACGTGCTCGAGGACTTCTGGCGCCAGCACAAGATCGACCTGGCGCAGTCGCCCATCGCCATGCAGCGGGTGAAGAAGGGCGCGGAGTCCGCCAAGATCGACCTGTCCCTCATCCCCAACGTCGTCATCGACCTGCCGTTCATCGAGGAGCGCAAGGGGCGGCCGCTCGACGTGCGCATGCCGCTCTCGCGCCAGCAGCTCAACGAGCTGACGCTCGACCTGGTCGAGCGCACCTTCGAGATCTGCGACCAGGTGATGGAGGAGAAGGGCCTGCGCCCGCAGGACATCGACGAGATCATCCTGGTGGGCGGCCAGAGCCGCATGCCGCTCGTGCAGCAGAAGATCCAGGAGCACTTCGGCAAGCCGCCGCGCAAGGGCGTCCACCCCGACGAGTGCGTGGCGCTCGGCGCGGCGCTGCTCGGCGACTCGATCGACCAGATCGACTCGGTGACGCTGGTGGACGTGCTCTCGATGCCGATCGGCATCGCCACCCCCACCGGCCACTTCCGCAAGGTGCTGGAGAAGAACACGCCCATCCCGGCGAGCAAGAGCTTCCGCCTCCCGCCGCCGCGCGAGCCCGGGCAGCCCATCGAGATCGACATCTACCAGGGCGACTCCGACTTCCTGGTGGACCAGGAGTTCCTGGGCTCCATCCGCCTCCCGGCCGCGGCCACCGGCCGGCGCATCGACTTCAAGCTCGACGAGGAGTGCCTGCTCAAGGTGAGCTTCGACGATCCGGTGAAGGGCATGACCGAGATCGGCCTCGCGACGCGCGACACCCCCGAGGCCATGAAGCGCGCGCTGGCCGAGGAGGCGCGGCGGCGCCAGGCGGCCGGCGAGCAGGCCGCGGCGGCGGCGGGCGAGGAGCGGCGCGGCGGGCTGTTCGGCTGGCTCAAGCGAGGCTAGGGGATGCGGTTCGGCTCGCGCGACTGGATCGACGCGCTGGTGGCGGCGCTCAACGCGCAGCCCGGGCTCGCCCCGGCCCTGCGCGGCCTGGGCGAGACCGCCGCGCTGGTGGTGGAGGCCGACCCGCCCGCCTGGCCGCGGACGGTGGCCGCCTGGGCCGAGCAGCGCGGCGGGCGCATCGCGCGCTGGCGGCTGCTCGCCGACGAGGACGAGATCCTCGAGCTCGAGCCGGATTACGTGATCCGGGCGACGTACGGGACCGTGAAGGCGATCCTGCGCGGCGCGGACGCGGTGCAGGCGGCGCTGTCCGGCCGGGTGAAGGTCGAGGGGGACCTCGAGGCGCTCATCCGCCGCGCGCAGCACCGCGGCGTGGTGGACGCGGCGCTGGCGGCGGTGGAGACCGAGCTACCGTAGGGGAGGGCGCATGGGACGCGAAGGGAAGGGCATCGCCGGCTCGCTCCTCGACGCCGGGACGAAGCTGGTGGCGCGGGCGGCGGAGACGGTCATCAAGGACCCGCGCGGCCAGGAGGCGGTGGCGCGCGCGGTGGGCCTCGCCCAGCGCGGCCGCAAGCAGGTCGAGGCGCTCCAGGAGCGCGTCATGGCCGCCGCGGGGATCCCCGGCCGCCAGGACTACCAGGACCTGGCGAAGCAGCTCGCCCGCATCAAGCGCAAGGCCCGCGAGCTCTCCGAGAAGCTCCAGGAGACCGGCCGCGGCGGCGGCGGCGAGCCCCCCGATCCCCCCGGCGGCGGCTCGCGCTGAACCCGTTGACACACCCGGGGACCGACGGCATACTTCGCCGCCTCGTTGCACCAGGGCGCTTGGCTCAGCGGTAGAGCACTGCCTTCACACGGCAGGGGTCGCAGGTTCGAACCCTGCAGCGCCCACTCCGAAACGGGCCGGAACTCCGGGAGAAATCCCCCGAGGTCCGGCCCGTTTCCCTTTGGTGCGCCGCGGCGTCTCCCGTTCCTCCCGAGCGTGTTGTGCATCACTGTGAGCGAAAGCCCGCGCGCCGGGCCGGTCGTCGTCGCCCCGAAGGTCGGCGAGCGCGTCGTGCAGCGGCTCCAGCGCGAGGGCATCAAGCTGTAGCCGTCCGGCGCCGCCCGCTCACGTCCCCGGCGCGCGCGGGCCGCGGCGCCGGCCGCGGACCCCGGCCGTGCTAACCTCCCCGCGTGCCCTCCGCCCGGAAGATCCTGCTCGCCGCCATGCTCTTCGCCCTCGGGTACCTGACCATGCAGGCCACGCGCTGCGACTCGAGGCCGTCGGGCACGCCCACGGCGCCCGCCGCGCGCTAGCCTTTCCCGGCGCCGCCCGGTTCGCGCTACGCTTCGCCCCGGGGGTGGGCCATGACGCGCTCCGGGGCGCGTGCGGCCGGGGCGGCGGCGCTGCTCGCGCTGCTCCTGCCCGCGTGCGACGACGACGAGGCGGTGGGCGGCGGCTGCCGCGGCGGCACCTGCGGCTTCGTCGATCACCTCTACTTCTCCACCTACGTCTGCGGCGGCTGGGGCGTCGGCTACTCGTGGCGTAGCCTCGACCACTGCGTGCGCCAGTGCGAGGTCGCCGCGGCCTGGGGGTGCGCCGCCGGAGCCTGTGCCGGCGAGTGCACGGTGGACCACGGCACCGGGGCGTGGCTGACCTGCACCCCGGACAACCGCGAGGCGCGCGTCGTGGGCTCCGGCTGCTTCCTGCCCACCAGCGGGATGGACGGCGAGACCGTCCCCTGCGACTGCCGGTGACGGCCAGGGGAACGTTGGCGCACACCGGCGTAGCTTCGCCGACCTCGGCGCCGCCCCGCGCGCGGGCTCGGCCCCGCGGGGAAGCACGCTACACTGTCGGGATGAACCGGACCCTCGCCGCCGCCGCCGTGCTCGCCCTCGCTGCCTGCGGTCGTCTCGACCAGGTGGACATCACCCGCTCCGCGTCGGTGAACGTGCCGGGGGTCCCCGGCGCGCCCGCCGGCTCGATCCCGTCGATCCAGGCGCTCGACATCGGCGGCGGCGATCAGCTCCGCGCCGAGGGCATCGACCCGGGCGACGTGGACTCGGCCAAGCTCCGCCGGCTCAGCCTCGAGGTGACGGCCGGCGACAGCCTGGAGACCTGGGTGGACTCGGTCTCCCTCTACGTCGAGACGGCCGGCCAGCCGCGGATCCTGCTCGCCTCGAAGTCCGGGATCTCGGCGCTGCCCGCGGGCACCACCCACGTGGACCTCGACGTGAACGCGGGCGTGGACCTGAAGCCGTACCTGACCGCGGCGTCCTCGCCGGTCACGGTCGAGGCGACCGGCAGCGCGCCGGACGTGAACACCACGGTGAAGGTCACGGCGACCATCCGGGTGGACGTCAACGTGAGCGGGCTCCTGAACTGAGAGCACGTGAACCAATCCCCTCCCGTCGCCGCGGCGGCCGATCCGCGTCGCATCGCGTCGTTGCTCCTCCCTCACATGCCTCGGGGCATGCTCGGTCGTCGCGCCTCGCGCTGCTCGCGTCTCGACCGCCTGGCTCGGTCCGGGGATTGATTCACGCGCTCTGAGCGCAGCGACCGAGTCTCGCGCGGGGCAGGCCGCCCCATCCCGCGACGGCTTCTCGCGCGCCTCCCCGGACTCGTGCGAAGATGCCGCCTCATGACCGGATCACCCGCGACCGTTCCACCGGCGACACCGGCCCCGGCGCGCCAGCAGGAGGCGCTCCGGTGAAGCTGGGGTGGCTCGGCGCGCTCCCGCTCCTGGCGCTCGCGGTCCACGTGGCCGTGGTCGCGGCGCTCGGGCCGACGGACGAGGTCTGGTGGTCCCTGCAGGTGGCGTGGCAGGTGCTCGGCGCCGCGGGTTGCCTGGCGGCGGCCCGCGCGTTCCGCCCCGGCGACCTGCTCTGGAAAGCCTGGGCGTGCACCGGCGGGTCGCTGGCGCTCCCCACGCTGGTGCGGCTGCTGAACGGCCCGGCGCGGAGCTGGGATCTCCTGCCGGCGCTGTCGGATCCGTGGGTCCGCCTCGGAACCCTGGTCGCCATCAACGCGTTCTCGGTGACCGGCGCGATCCTGTTCCTGGCCGCCTTCCGGCGAACCGCGACGGGGCTCGGCCTGACCGACCGCCGCAGCGTCCGCACCACCGCCGCGACGGTGATCGGCGCCCTGGTGATCGGGGTCCCGGTGCTCGCGCTCGACCTGCGCGACGCGCTGGGCGGCGGCCTCTCCTCGGACGCCCTGGCGGCCGCGGTGTCGGTGACCGGCGACATGATCTGCTTCTCCGCGGTGGGGCCGCTGGCGCTGGTGGCGCGCGGCCTCGTCGGCGGGGCGCTGCAGCGCACCTGGACGCTGCTCGCGGTCTACAACCTCGGGTGGCTCTTCTACGACCTCACCACCACCAGCGCGCGCGTCACCGGCCACGTGGACGGCGGGACGCTCGTGGCGGAGGCGGTGCTGTGCGTCGCCTGCGTGGTGGTCGGCTCGGCCGGCTTCGCGCAGCGGGTCGCGCTGCGCGACGTGTCCCGCCGGGCCGCGGAGCGCGCCTCCTCCCTCGCCGCCTGAGGGAGGTCCCTCAGGCCGGGGTGCCGCCGTCCGGCGGCCTCCGGGGCAGCCGCACCGTGAACGTGGTGCCGTCCTCCTCGTCGGAGCGCACCTCCACGCGACCGCCGTGCGCGTCGGCGATGCGGTCCACGATGAACAGCCCGAGGCCGACGCTCCGACCGGTCGGATCCGGCGCCGCCCGCCCGCCCGGCTCGAAGAGCGTCGGGATGATCTCGGCGGGGATGGGGACGCCGAGGTTGTGCACCGACAGCCACACCTCGCCGTCCTCGGCCGCGACGCGGACCGTGACCGGCGTGCCGCGCGCGCCGTACTTGAGCGCGTTCGTCACCAGGTTCCCGATCACCTGCGCGATGCGGTCGGGATCCCAGTGACCGTGCGTGTCGCCCGAGGCCTCCACCGAGATCGGGCGATCGGGGTACGACGGCTCGAGCTCGTCCACCACCTGCTGCGCGACCTGGCGGAGCTGCGTCGGGCGGGGCTGGATCGGGATCCCGGCGCCGAGCCGCGCGCGGGTCAGGTCGAGCAGGTCGCGGATGAGCCGGGCGGCGCGCTCCGCCGCGGAGCGGATGCGCGCGATGGAGGCGACGTTCCGGTCGGAGAGGTCCTCGCGCGCGAGCAGGGAGGACGTGCCCAGCAGGATCGCGTTCAGCGGGTTGCGCAGGTCGTGCGAGACGATCCCGATGAGCTGCTGCTCGAAGTCCCGGGCCTGGCGGAGCCGCTGCTCGTCGCGCATGCGGCGGGTGGCGTCGCGGAAGAACACGGCCACGCCGCCGTCGGTCACCGGGTAGGCCGCGACCGCGTTCCACATGTCGAGCGGCTCGAAGTACGCCTCGAACTCGCGCGGCTCGCGCTCGTTCATGACCCGGTGGTACTCGATCCAGTAGGGCGAGTCGGGCCGCGCCAGCTCCGGCCAGACCTCCCAGAGCACCCGTCCCAGCGTGGTCTCGCGGCTCCGCCGCGAGAGCCGCTCCTGGTTCCGGTTCACCCGGACGATCCGCCAGGCGCGGTCCAGCTCCAGGAAGGCGTCGCCCAGCTCGAGCAGCTCGTCGGCGTGGCGCAGGCGCTCCAGCGCGCTCTGCGCGTCGGTGACGTCGAGGCCGATGGAGACGATGGCGGGGTCCTCGGGCGCGAGCGCGCCGGCGAGCGCGAACGTCACGGTGTGGAACGTCCGCAGGCCGCGCGGGGTGTCGAGCGTCTCGCGCAGCTCGACGGTCGTGCCGCGCTCCGCGCGCGCGTCGGCGCCCGTCAGGCGGCGGGCCACGGCCGGCGGGAGGACGTCCTCGAACCGCCGGCCCAGCAGCTCGCCCTGGGGCACCCCGAGCACCTCGGCCGCGAAGCGGTTCACGAACAGGAAGCGGCCGTCCCGGCCGCGGAGCACCAGCGCGGCGGGCGCGTGGTCGGCGACCGCCCGCAGCCGGGCGTCGGCGCGCCGGGAGGCGACCTCGCGCGCCTGGACGAACCGGCGCACCCCCTCGGCGATGGCCGCGTTGATCGCGGTCTCGAGCACGCGCAGGTCGGGAGTCGACGGCCTGAGACGCTGCTCCTCGGCCAGCTCCAGGATCAGATCGCCGAGGATGCCGTACTCCCAGACGAGCTGGACGACGTCCACCGGCATGCCCGCGCGCTGCTCGCCGTGCACCGTCGCCACCGCCGCCACCCGCGGCGGCTCGGCCGGCGCACGCGGCGCCGGTCCGTTGCGCAGCGCGTCCACCAGGGCGTCCAGCAGCGCGGGGAAGGAGTCGAGCAGCTGCGGGTCGGGCATGCGCGACTCGCGCAGCTCCCTGCGCGCGCGCTCCACGAACCGGCGCGCGAGCTCCTCGCGGCGCGCTTCGATCAGGTCGGCCAGCGTCGAGGGTGTGGGCGGCACGGTCCGCTGGAGGATGCGGCAGCCGGGGACGCGCGGCAGCAGCGTCGCCTCAGGCGGGCACCCCGGCCCCCTCCGGAGAGCGCAGCCCGAGCGGGAAGCCGTCGAGCTCGCCGGTCGCGCCGTCGCCGACCGGCTCCACGGCCGCGTGCTCGCCCGCGTCGAGGTCCAGGCCGAACGCCGCGAGCAGCCGCGCCTGCTCGCGCGTGGCCGCCCGGAAGCGCACCTGCTTCTCGCGCCGGTGCTCGCGCACCCAGCCCGCGAGGACGCAGGCCGCGAACTCGCACGCCTCCTCGGCGTGGGCGAGGTCGATCACGAACGCGTCCGCGGCGGACTCGTCCATCTGGACCCGGAGCGCCCACGCGGAGGCGCCGTCGAACGCGCCGTACACCGTGAGCACCTCCGCCGCCCCGTCCGATCGCCGTACGATCGCCGCTCCCGTCATCGCGCACCCGTCATCTCGCACGAAGCTAGGCACGATCGTCGCGAAGGGGCGGGATTTTTCATTATGATGGCGGACGTGCCACAACACCGCCGGATGGCGATCCTGTTCGATCTGGACGGGACGCTGGTCGACACCGTTCCGTTCATCCTCGCCTCCGTGCGCCATGCCTTCGACGGGTACGGGTGCTGCCCGACCGACGCCGAGTGGATCGCCGGGATCGGGACGCCGCTCCGCGCCCAGCTCGCCTCGTTCGCCCGCAGCCCCGCCGACGTCGAGCCCTTGCTCGCGCGCTACCGGACGTTCTGGATCGCGGAGCACGATCGCTGGACCCGTTGCTTCCCCTCGGCGCGCGAGACGGTGCTGACGCTCGCCGCGCGCGGCCATCCCCTCGGCGTGGTGACGGCGAAGACCGAGGAGGGCGCCTACCGCACGCTCCGCCACGTGGGGCTGCTCGAGCGGATGGGGGCGGTGATCGGGGCCGACAGCTGCGCCCGCTCGAAGCCCGATCCGGAGCCGGTGCGGCTGGCGCTGTCGCGGCTCGGGGCGGAAGCGGACGCCGCCGTGATGGTGGGCGACTCGCCGCACGACCTCGCGGCCGGCCGCGCGGCGGGGGTGCGGACGGTCGCCGCGCTGTGGGGCGCCTGCACCCCCGAGGTGCTCCGCGCCGCCTCCCCGGATCACCTCCTCGAGGACATCGCGGCCCTCCCGGCGCTGCTCGAGGCCATCACCCAGGGTTCATGACGCGGCGCGCCCGCGCCGTCCCGTGATAGGAGTCGCGAGCATGCGCGTCGGATACCTCGGTCCCCCGGGCACCTTCAGCGAGGAGGCCGTCGCGCGCTGCGAGGCGGTCCGCGGCGCGGAGGCGGTGCCGTTCCCCACCTTCGCCGACGCCCACGAGGCGCTGCTGCGCGGCGAGCTCGACGCGGCCCTGCTGCCCATCGAGAACTCCATCGAGGGCGCGGTGAGCGCGGTGCTCGACCTGCTCGTGCACCGGCCCGGCGCGCGCATCCGGGCCGAGCTGCTCCTGCAGGTCCGCCAGCACCTGCTGGCCCGGCCCGGCACGCGGCTGGAGCAGGTGCGGCGCGTGCTCTCGCACCCGCAGCCGCTCGGGCAGTGCGCCCGGTTCCTGCGCACGCGGCTGCCCGCGGCGTCGCTCGAGCCCGCGCTCTCGACCGCGGAGGCCGCGCGCAAGGTGGCCGCCGGCGAGCCGGACGCGGCGGCGCTCGGCCCGCGGCGCGCCGCCGAGCGCTACGGCCTCGAGGTGCTGGCGGAGAACGTCCAGGACTCCGACGAGAACGTGACCCGGTTCGTGCTGCTGGCGCGCGAGGACGCCCCGCCCACTGGCGCCGACCGGA
Source organism: Anaeromyxobacter sp. PSR-1 (assembly GCF_000964525.1). Classification (GTDB taxonomy): domain Bacteria; phylum Myxococcota; class Myxococcia; order Myxococcales; family Anaeromyxobacteraceae; genus Anaeromyxobacter. The sequence continues at coordinate 45,413 of NZ_BAZG01000011.1, read as the reverse complement.
CCAGCATCGCCTTCACGCTCGACCGCGACCGGCCGGGCGGCCTGTACGAGGTGATGGGCGAGTTCGCCCGCCGCGGCATCAACCTCTCCAAGATCGAGAGCCGGCCCACCAAGCAGGCCATGGGCCACTACGTGTTCTACCTGGACTTCGAGGGGCACCGCGCCGACCCCGCCGGCGCGAGCGCGCTCGAGGGCGTGCGCGCGCAGGTGCACGAGCTGCACCTCCTGGGCTCGTATCCGCGGACCGGCGCGCCGGTCTAGCCGGCCCGGGCGCGCGCCGGGGGCGGCCCGGCGCGCGAGGCGCACCGCGGCCGCGCAGAGCGCGCCGACCCGCTCCGGCGGGACGAGCGCGTCGAGGCGCGGGCCGGCCGCGTTGAACGTGCAGGTGAGCACCACCTCGGCGCCCGCCGCGGCGTGGGCGGCGTGGACGGCCGCGATCGCCTCGGGCCGCTCCAGCACCCAGGCCTCGGGCAGCGCGCCGGCGGGGAGGCCGGCGGCGAGGAGCGCCGTGCCCATGGCCCCGTCGAGCAGGGTGGGGCGCTCGAGCGGGCGCGGGGCCGTGGGGGTCATGCGGTGCGCGCCCCGGCGGCGGCGGGCTCGGCGAAGAAGGCGAGCAGGGCCTCGCGGCTCCGGCGCGCGTCGGCGTGGCCGAGCGCCATGAGCTCGTCGGCGAACTCGCCGTCGAACAGGAGGAAGCTGGCCAGGTCGGCGGCGCCGTCGGCCGCGGCCTCCACGTCGGCGGCGGCCCGGCGCAGCAGGCGCGCCGCCAGCGTGCCGGGGCGGAGGTGGCGGACCCGGCGGGCGGCGTGCTCGTGCGCGAGGACGCCGATGTCGCGGGACGGCCGGATCACGAGCTCGCGCACCCGGCGGAACGGCGCGCCCAGCTCGCGGGCGGAGAGCGCGGCGAGCTGCTCGGCGAACGCCGGGCCGAACACCTGCTCGGCGCGATCCATCATCGCGTTCACGTGCCGGAGGCGGTCGATGTCGTAGTCGGCGTGGTCGAGCAGCAGGGCGTTCAGCAGCCGGCCGAGCTGCGCGGCGGTGGTGGGGACCTCCTCCGGGTGGAGGCGGGGCGCCCGCTCCTCCTTGCGTCCCTCCGCGCGGAGCGCGATCACCAGCACCCGGTCGGCGCCGAGGCGGAGCGCGGGCGCGAGCGGCGTGTTCTGGCGGACGCTGCCGTCCACGAACCAGGAGTCCTCGATGCGGACCGGGCGGAAGAGCAGCGGGATCGCGCCCGAGGCGAGCGCGTGGGCGGGCCCGATGGCGCAGGCGCGGGCCTCGACGAGCGGGTCGCGGCTCCACGCGGGCAGCTCGCGCAGGCTCTCCACGAAGACCACCGCGCGGCCGGTGCCGAGGTCGGTGGCGCTGACCGTGAGCGCGCCCACGTGGCCGTCGCGCACGTTGCGGTGCAGGCGCGGCCAGTCGATCCGCTCGTGGACGAGCTTGGCCAGCGCCTCCGGGAACACGAAGTCGGAGAGGCGCCAGCTCAGGTGGCGCATCCGCGTGGCGCGGAGCTGGCGGACCACGTAGCCGGGCAGCGCGGCCAGGTTGAGCGCGCTCCAGTGGAAGACCTTCTCCAGCCGCAGGCTGCGCCAGGCGGCGGCGAGCGCGACGCCCTGCTTCTCGGGAACGTCCGCGGTCGAGGCCATCACGCAGGCGTTCACCGCGCCGATGCTGGTGCCGGACAGGACGTCGAAGCGCGGCTGGTGCCCGAGCTCGGGCGCGAGCTCCTCGCGCAGGTAGCGGACGACGCCGGCCTCGTACGCGCCCCGCGCCCCGCCGCCGGACAGGACCAGCGCGGTGCGCCCGCGGTCCGCGCCGGTCACAGCCGGACCTCCTCGAGGTGCGAGGGCACGAGCGCGGCCCAGCCCAGCTCGTCCATGCGCGCCTTCGCCGCCGCCAGCGCGGTGGGCTCGCCGTGCACCAGGAACGTGCGGCGCGGCTGCGCCGGGAGCGTCGCCAGCCAGCGCCGGATCTCCGCCTCGTCGGCGTGGGCCGAGAACCCGCCGAGCGTCGCCACCCGCGCCTTCACCGGCACGTCCTCGCCGTGGATGCGCAGCGTCGCGGCGCCGTTCTGCAGGCGCCAGCCGCGGGTGCCGCCGGCCTGGAAGCCCACCAGCAGGACGGTGTTGCGCGCGTCGGGGAGGCGGCGCGCCAGGTGGTGGAGCACCCGGCCGCCGGTGGCCATGCCCGAGGCCGACAGGATGACGCAGGGGCCGCGCACGTCGTTGATGGCCTTCGACTGGTCCGGGCTGCGGCAGAACGTCAGCTTGGCGGGCCGGAGCGGCTCCTCGCCGGCGGCGATGCGCCGGATGGTCTCGTCGTCGTGGTCCTCGCGGTGCGCCAGGTAGATCGGGGTCGCGTCCACGGCCATGGGCGAGTCCACGAACACCGGGATGGACGGGATCTCGCCCCGGTCCTCCAGCTCACGGAGCGTGAACAGGACCTCCTGCGTGCGCCCCACCGCGAACGCCGGCACGACCAGCGCGCCGCCGGAGCGGACGACGGCGTGGACCTCGGCGGCGAGCGCGCTGGCGGGCGAGCCGGCCTCGTGGCGCCGGCCGGCGTAGGTGCTCTCGAGCACCAGGGCGTCGGCGGCGGGCCCGGGCTCGGGGTCGGGGAGGATGGGGGCGCCGTAGCGGCCCAGGTCGCCGCTGAACAGGAGCCGCGTCCCGCGGGCGCCCCCCACGCTCAGCTCCACCAGCGCGCTCCCCAGGATGTGGCCGGCGCGGTGGAAGCGGAGGGTCACGCCGGGCGCGATCCGGCGGGGCTCGGCGTACTGCAGCGGCGCGAGCCGGGGCAGCACCTCGAGCGCGTCCTGCTCGGTGTAGAGGGGGAGGGCGGGCGCGTGCTTCGAGTAGCCCTTCCGGTTCGCGTAGCGCGCCTCCTCTTCCTGGAGCCTCCCGGAGTCCGGGAGGAGCAGGCCCGCCAGGTCGCGGGTGGCCGGGGTGCAGTGGACCGGCCCGCTGAAGCCCTGGCGCCCCAGCAGCGGCAGCGCCCCGCTGTGGTCCACGTGCGCGTGCGTCAGGACCACCGCCGTCAGGGACCGGGGGGAGACCGGCAAGGGGGCGCGGTTCCGGAGGCGCAGCTCCTTGTGGCCCTGGAACAGCCCCGCATCCACCAGCACCCGGACCGAGCCGGTCTCGACCAGGAACCGTGAGCCCGTCACCGTGCCGGCCGCGCCGAGGAAGCGGATGGACGTCATCGTGGGCGAATTCTACAATCCCTTTACGCGCGCGGCGCGGCCCTCCTGCGCGCGGTGGGCACCACGGGACCGCAGACGGAGCGTTCACGACATGCGCCGGAAGATCCGCGTGGTGGGAGCGATGATCGAGCAGGACGGGCGCTACCTCATCACCCAGCGCCCGCCCACCGCCTCGCTGCCGCTGCTCTGGGAGTTCCCCGGCGGGCGCGTCGAGGCGGGCGAGACCGACCCGGCCGCGCTGGCGCGCGAGCTCGCCGAGGAGATGGGCATCGGCGTCGAGGTCGGCGGTCGCGTGATCCACGTCGAGCACGCGTACGAGGCCTACGACATCGACTTCTGCGTGTACCGCTGCCGCCTGGTCCGCGGGCCCATCCAGCACATCCGCGTGCACGACCACCGCTGGGTCCGGCCGGACGAGCTCGATCAGTACGAGTTCCCGCCGGCCGACGAGAAGAGCATCGCGAAGCTGCTCGGCCTGTAGCCCGGCTCGCCCCCGCCGTCCGCGCCGCGCCGCCCGCATGGGCCGGCGCCGGCTCCCGCCACGCGTGACCCGTCCGCAGGCCCCCGACGGCGAGCAGCCTGCCGGGGCCCTCCGCGCTTACCCGGATTGCCCGATCCCCGGACGTGCGCAGATTGGCTGCGAAGGGGGCGGGAGGCCTCGGTGTCGGCAGACGAGAAGAAGGGCCACGGGCAGCGCAGCGAGCGGGGGCGCGGGCCCGGCGGGCCTGGCCCCCAGTCCCGGATCCCGCTGGCGTCGCCGGCGGCGTGGCTGGTCCTGATCGCGCTCGCCATCTTCCTGTTCCGCGCGTTCCAGGACGTGGGCGTGCGGCGCATCCCGTACTCGCAGTTCAAGGAGATGGTCCGCCAGGGCGCGTTCGAGCGCGTCGTGATCGGGCCGGACTGGGTCCGCGGGGTGCCGAAGCCGGTGGAGGCCGGCGCGGCCCAGGGCGGCGGCGCGCAGCCGCAGCCGGCGCAGGGCGAGGGCGAGCGCAACGGGCAGGCGCTGCCGTACGTCGCCACGCGCATCCCGGGCGGCGGCGACGACCTGGTGCAGGCCGTGGAGAAGGCCGGCGTGCCCTACGACGCGGTGGCCGGAGGCGGCATGGGCGACCTGTTCTGGGTCTGGATCGCGCCGATCGCGATCGGGCTGCTGTTCTGGGCCTGGGTGATGCGGCGCATGTCCGGGCAGCTCGGGCAGGGCCCACCGGGGGTGATGGCGTTCGGGAAGTCGCGGGCCCGCATCCACATGGAGCCGGACACCGGCGTGACCTTCCAGGACGCGGCCGGCATCGACGAGGCCGTGGAGGAGCTGCAGGAGATCGTCGAGTTCCTGAAGACGCCGGAGAAGTACCGGCGGCTGGGCGGCCGGATCCCGAAGGGCGTGCTGCTGGTCGGGCCGCCCGGCACCGGCAAGACGCTGCTGGCGCGCGCCACCGCGGGCGAGGCGGGCGTGCCGTTCTTCTCGCTCTCCGGCTCGGAGTTCGTGGAGATGTTCGTGGGCGTGGGCGCCGCCCGCGTGCGCGACCTGTTCGCGCAGGCCACGCAGAAGGCGCCCTGCATCGTGTTCATCGACGAGCTGGACGCGCTCGGCAAGTCGCGCAACGCCGGCATCGTGGGCGGGCACGACGAGCGCGAGCAGACGCTGAACCAGCTCCTCGCCGAGATGGACGGCTTCGACGCCCGCGCCGGGCTGATCATCATGGGCGCCACCAACCGGCCCGAGATCCTGGACCCGGCGCTGCTGCGGCCGGGCCGCTTCGACCGCCAGGTGCTGGTGGACCGGCCCGACAAGCGGGGCCGCGAGCAGATCCTCCGGATCCACGCGCGCAACGTGAAGCTCGGGCCGGACGTGGACCTGCGCTCGGTGGCCGCGCGCACCCCCGGGTTCGCCGGCGCCGACCTCGCCAACGTGGTGAACGAGGCGGCGCTGCTGGCCGCCCGCCGCAACAAGAACCACGTGACCCGCGCCGAGTTCGAGGAGGCCATCGAGCGGGTGGTGGCCGGCCTCGAGAAGAAGAGCCGCCGCATCAACGAGCGCGAGAAGGAGATCGTCGCCTTCCACGAGGCGGGGCACGCGCTCGTGTCGTGGATGCTGCCGTTCGCCGATCGGGTCTCGAAGGTCTCGATCATCCCGCGCGGCCTGGGCGCGCTGGGCTACACGCTCCAGCTCCCGCTGGAGGACCGCTACCTGCTCACCCGCAGCGAGCTGCGGGACCGCATGGCCGGCCTGATGGGCGGGCGCGTCGCCGAGGAGGAGGTGTTCGGCGAGCCGTCCACCGGCGCCTCCAACGACCTGCAGCACGCCACCGCCGTGGCGCGGATGATGGTGCGCGATTACGGGATGAGCCGGGCGCTCGGGCCGGTGTCGCTCGGCGACCAGGGCGGGCCGACGTTCCTCGGCGTGAAGGGGTTCGAGACCCGGTCGTACTCCGACCACACCGCGCTGGCGGTGGACCGCGAGGTGCAGGCGCTGGTGGAGGAGGCGCAGGAGCGCGCGCGGACGGTGGTGCGCGAGCACCGGGAGCGGCTCGACGCGCTCGCGGCGCGGCTGCTCACCGTCGAGGTGGTCGAGGAGGACGAGATCACGCGGCTGTGGGGGCCGAAGGTGGTGCGGCCCGGGACCATCGAGGGGCGCGGCCACGAGGAGGCGCCGCCGGAGGCGCCGAACCGTCCCGTGGCCGCCTCGGCGGACGCGAGCGCGGGCTTCGGGCGGTCCGCCCCGCAGGCGCCGCAGGCGGTCGCCGGGCACCCGGGCGGCGACCGGGATCGCGAGCCGTGAGGAGGCGGCGCGACGGTGAGGCACGGCAGCGAGAGCCACGAGGCGCGCAAGGCGCTCTTCCAGATCGGGATCCGGCGCGGCACGCTGACCGTCGCCGAGATCGACCGCGCGCTGCCGCCCGGGAGCCTCTCGCCGGCGGAGCGGTGGCTGCTATTCTACAGCCTGCGCGCGGCCGGGGTGGAGATCCGCGACGCGCAGGGCGAGCAGGTGGACGCGCTCCCCGGCGAGCCCCCGCCGCCCTGATCCCCATCGGCGTTTGACACGACCTTTCCGCTGGTTAGCTTGCCTGCCGGAGGTCGTGACATGGCAGACGAACGCCGCGACGCCTCCGCGCCGGGCGCGGAGGGTCAGGTGAAGGTGGTGGATCGACGCCGGTTCCGGCAGGACGGGGAGCCCATCGCCCCGCCCGGCGCCGGCGCACCGCAGGACGAGGAGGGCGGGCCGGCCCTGGGCGCGGCCGCCGAGGCGCGCCTGGCCGAGCAGGCCGCGCGCATCGACGAGCTGACCCGCGCGTACGCCGCGCTGGTCGAGGACAACAAGGCCTTCCGGCAGCGCCTGGAGCGCGAGCGGACCCGGGTCGTGGACGCCGAGCGGGCCGGCGTGGCGCAGACGCTGCTCGAGGCGACGGACGACCTGGAGCGCGCCCTCGCGGCCGCGTCCGCGCCGGGGGAGCCCACCGACGAACGGCTGGGCCACCTGATCGAGGGCGTGCGTCTTTCACTCAGCGTGCTGCACCAGCGCATCGGCGCGCTCGGGGCCGAGCGGATCGCCACCCTCGGCCAGCCGTTCGACCCGCACGTGGCGGAGGCGGTGGACACCGTCGCGGTCGGAGATCCGTCGCAGGACGGCGTGGTGGTGCAGGAGATCCACGCCGGATACCGCGTCGGCGACCGCGTGCTCCGCCCCGCCAGGGTCCGCGTGGGGAAGGTGGCGCGCGCGTGATGCCGCGCCCCACGCCGCGCCGGCCGGCCCGCGGCGCGGGGAATAGAATCCGGGCCCGAGCGTCCTTGGAACGTGACTGAACGTCTCTACATGACCAACCCCAGGAGAGGGGCCATGCGCCTCATCACCCGAATCGTCACCGTCTCTCTCGCAGCCGCCGCGATCTTCGCGTGCACGCGGGACGGCAGCGCGGCGACCGCGTCCGCCGCGCCCGCGGCGGCGCCGTCCCAGCAGCTGTTCCGCGACGCCGCGGCCGCCGCGCCCGGCCCCGAGGCCGCGGTCCCGGTGCAGACCTCGCTCGCGCCGCTCATCGACAAGCTCCGCCCGGCGGTGGTGAACATCTCCACCACCACCGTCACCAAGCACCCGCGCGTGCAGCGCGGCCCGCGCGCCCAGAACCCGCACGGCGGCACGCCGGACGAGGGCTTCGAGGACTTCTTCGAGCGCTACTTCGGCCGGCCCGCGCCGGAGATGCCCGAGGAGTTCAAGGGCTCGTCGCTCGGCTCCGGGTTCCTGCTCAACACCGAGGGCTTCATCCTCACCAACAACCACGTGGTGAAGGACGCCACCGACATCCGCGTGCGGCTCTCGGACGACCGCGAGTTCGGCGCGAAGATCGTCGGCCGCGATCCGCTCACCGACGTGGCGCTCATCCAGCTGGTGAACCCCCCGAAGAACCTGCCGACGGTGGTGCTGGGCGACTCCGACGCGCTCCGCCAGGGCGACTTCGTGCTCGCGCTGGGCAGCCCGTTCGGCCTGCGCGACACCGCCACGCTCGGCATCGTGTCGGCGAAGCACCGCCCCGGCATCAACCCCGGCGGCACCTACGACGACTTCATCCAGACCGACGCCGCCATCAACCCCGGCAACTCGGGCGGCCCGCTGTTCAACCTCCGCGGCGAGGTGGTCGGCATCAACACCGCCATCGTGTCGCCGCAGATCGGCCAGGGCATCGGCTTCGCGGTGCCCATCAACATGGCGAAGGCGCTGCTGCCGCAGCTCAAGGAGAAGGGCAAGGTCACGCGCGGCTTCCTGGGCGTGTCGGTGTCCGACCTGTCGCCGGATCTGATCCAGGGCTTCGGCCTGCAGCCCGGCACCAAGGGCGCGCTGGTCCAGAACGTGGTCCCGCGCTCGCCGGCCGACAAGGCGGGGCTGCAGCCCGGCGACGTGGTGGTGGCGCTGAACGACAAGACGGTCGAGACGGCCGGCGCGCTCACCCGCGGCGTCGCCCTGGTCTCCCCCGGCCAGACCGCGAACCTGACCGTGCTGCGCGGCGGCCAGAAGAAGCAGTTCGCGGTGAAGGTGGTGCAGCGCCCGGAGGACGGCGAGGCGGTCGGCCGCGGCGAGCAGGGCGGCGGCGAGGAGGGCGGCGGGCAGGGCGCCCGCGATCAGTCGCCGAAGCTCGGCGTCTCCATCGCCCCCATCACCCCGGACCTCGCGCGCCAGTTCGGCGTCGAGCCTGGCGAGGGCGTGGTGGTGGTGGACGTCACCGAGGGCGGCCCGGCCGACCGGGCCGGCATCCGCCGCGGCGACGTGATCCTCGAGGCCAACCGCCAGAAGGTGGCGAAGCCGGAGGACATGAGGTCCGCGGTGGCGAAGCTGAAGGAGGGCGACATGGCGCTCCTCCGCGTCCGCCGCGGCGACGCCGCCGTGTTCATCGCGGTGCCGGTGGGCGGCGGCAAGTAGCCCGCCTCGCCGCGACCGCTCCCGCGCCGCCCTCCGCACCCGGGGGGCGGCGCGGCCGTCTCCGGCTCAGAACACCTTGGAGGCGATGGGCGCGCCGGTGCGGGCGTCCAGCACGCGCACGGCGAGGAAGCGCGCGGCGACGCCCTCGTAGCTGCCGGCCTCGCCCTTCCGCTTCAGCTTCCAGGGCTTCTCGGGCCGGAACACGATCTCGAGCTCGATCGCGCCGGTGCGGAACGGGCTCTCGAACTCCATCTCCATCGTCCCGTCCGGCAGCGTGCCCTGGATCGGCAGGAGCCCGACGAGCGGGTGGCCCTGCGCGTCCTGGCGCAGCGGCGCGCCGTGCGTGAGCGCGACGCCGCCGCCGTCCACGAACGGCGTGAGCAGCAAGAGGAACCGGCCGTCGCCGCGCACCTCGGGCTTCACCAGCGGCGCGGCGTCCTGCACCCGCACCGCGAACGTCTTCCCGTCCGCGCTGCGGCGGGTCGCGGCGACGTTCGCCTCGCAGGTGCGCCGCTCGTAGACGTCCACGCAGTGGCCCACGTAGCGGACCAGGAACGGCTCGAGCGCGTCGAGCCGCTCGGCGCCGCGGGCGACCGCGTCGAAGTCCGCGGCGCGGGCAGGGGCAGGCGCGAGCGCGGCGGCCGCGATGGCGAGGGTGACGGAGCTCAGGAGTGCACGCATGTCGATGGTCTCGGTGGAGGAGAGGGGGCGGGCCCGGCGGCTCGCCGCGGGGCCGCGAGTGTACCGTGGCGCGGGTACCCCGAAGGATCCCCGGTGATCCCGCGCAGGTGGGACCCGAGGCGGGGCAGGTGAGCGAGGGTGATCTTTTTGACTACATCGCCCCACCATCATAGGCTCTGGTCCGTTCCGAGGAGGACGGGATGCTCTGGAGCCGGCGAGAGGCGCGGAAGGTGGTGGCGGCGGCGGGACCGGATCGGCGCGCGGCGCCTCGGCTCGACAAGGTCTTCCGCGTGTACCTGGAGGGCGACACCGGCTGCGGCCTGGGGATCGCCCGGAACATCTCCGAGGGCGGCATGTTCGTGGAGACCCGCTCGCCCCAGCCCATCGGCTCGCAGGTGCGGATCACGTTCCCGTCCGAGAACGGGGACATGATCGCGGTGGCCGAGGTGCGGTACGTCTGCCACCTGCTCGGGCGCGGCGCGACCGCGGGGGGCCCGCTCACCATGCGCGGCATGGGCATGCGGTTCCTGTACTTCGAGCTGGACGAGGCCGTGCCGTCCCTCCTGCAGTGAGGTCCCCGGGGTGCGCGTCCGCGCGCCCCTCCGGTTCACCGTCCGTCGCCGGCGGCGCCTTGCCGCCCCCCGGTCGCCGTGTTACCCGGACCGGGATGCTCGCCATCGAGACGCACGGGCTCACCCGGCTGTTCGACGGGAAGCCTGCGGTCCAGGATCTCTCGCTCGCCGTCCCGGCCGGCGCCTTCTACGGCTTCCTCGGGCCGAACGGCGCGGGGAAGAGCACCACCATCAAGATGCTGACCGGCCTGCTCGCGCCCACCTCCGGGCGGGCCGCCGTGCTGGGGACGGACCTCGCGCGGGACCCGCTCGCGGTGAAGCGGCAGGTGGGGGTGGTGCCGGACGGGCTCGGGCTGTTCGAGCGGCTCACCGGCGCCGAGCAGCTCCGCATCCACGGGCAGCTCTACGGCCTGCCGCGGGCCGAGGCGGCGCGGCGCGCCGACGAGCTGCTCGGGGCGCTGGAGCTCGCGGATCAGGCCGGGAAGCTGGTGGGCGAGTACAGCCACGGCATGAAGAAGAAGCTCGCGCTGGGCTGCGCGCTCATCCACGGCCCGCGCCTGCTGTTCCTGGACGAGCCGTTCGAGGGCATCGACGCGGTGGCGGTCTCGGGGATCCGTGGGCTGCTGCAGGACCTGGTGGCGCGCGGCGCCATGACGATCTTCCTCACCAGCCACGTGCTCGAGGTGGTGGAGCGGCTGGTCACGCACGTCGGGATCGTGCGCGAGGGGCGGCTCGCGGCGCAGGGGACGCTGGAGGAGGTGCGCGGCGCGGCGGAGACGCTCGAGCAGGTCTTCATCCGCACCGTCGGCGAGGAGCGGCCGCGCCCCGGGCTCTCCTGGCTGGGCGAGGGCGGCGCCGCGTGAGCGCGGGCGGACCGCTGCGCGCGCTGGCCGAGCTCCGGCTGCGGGTGCTCTGGCGGCGGCTGCGCGGCGGCTCGGGCGTGCCGGAGCTGGTGGCGCGCATCGCCACCTTCGCGTTCGCGATCCCGGCCGGCCTGGTCTTCGCCGGCCTCACCGGCGCGGGTGCGTACCAGGCGGCGCGCGCGGGCCCGGGCCTGCGCTCGTCGATCCCGGTGGCGGCGCTCTACTTCGGCGTGTGGCAGACCTGGATGGCGGTGTCGCTCTCGGTCTCGGACCGCTCCCAGCTCGACCTGCGCCGGTTCCTCGTCTACCCGCTGCCGCCGGCCCGGGTCTACGGCTACGGCCTGGCCGCGTCGGTGCTGGGCGACCCGTTCACCTGGTTCTGGTGCCTGCTGCTGCTGGGCGCCTTCGCGGGCGCCGCGCTGGCGCGGCCGGGCGCGTGGCTGGCGCTGCTCGCGCTGGTGAGCCTCGGCTTCGTGGCGGCCACCGCCGCCATGGCGGCGCTGGTGCAGGAGCTCCTGGGGCGGCTGCTGCGCGGGCGGCGGGTGCGCGAGCTCGGCATCGCGGCCATCTACCTCGGCCTGGCCTTCCTGCTCCTCTCCTCGGGCGGCGGCCCGCGGCCGGGCGTGTTCCAGGCGATCCGGACGCTGGCCCGGTTCCGCTGGCTGGCCTACCCGGCGGCGCTGGCGAGCGAGGCGGGGGCGGCGCTGTTCACCGGCCGCAGCGCGGCGGCGCTCCCCTGGATCGCGGCGCTGCTCGCCGCCGGCGCGCTCTCGGGCTGGGCGGCCTACCGGCTCGCGCTCGCCGACGCGCGGTCGGGCGGGGAGGGCGCCGGCGGCGCGGCGCGCGCGGCCGGCGGCGGGTGGCGGCTGCCGGGCCGGCTCGCGCCGCTCCTCGAGAAGGAGCTGAAGTACCTGGCGCGCCATCCGCTCGTCACCGTCCTCGCGCTCATCGTCCCGGCGCTGTCGGCGTTCTTCGGCTGGAAGGTGGCGCCGCACCTGCCGGCGGAGGCGGGGGAGGTGGTGAGGCTCCTGCCGCTGGTGGGGCTCGCGATGTACACGCACCTCGCGACCGAGGTGTTCTGGCTGAACGCCTTCGGCGGCGACCGCGGCGGCGCGCGGGCGTGGTTCCTCGCCCCGGTGCGCCTCGAGGACGCGCTCGCCGCCAAGAACGCCGCCGTCTACGCGCTGGCGCTCGCGCTCTTCGCCGCGAGCGCGGCGGCCCTGACCGCCGCCGCGGGGGCGCCCCCGGCCTGGGCGGTCGCCGCGGCGGTGGCGCTCCACGCCGGGGCCGCGCCCTGGTTCCTCGCCGCCGGCAACGTGGTCTCGGTGCTGGTGCCGCGGGCGGCCTCGACCTCGATCCAGCGCGGCGGCCGCCTGTCGCCGCTCACCGCGCTCGCCGGCATGGCGCTGGTCTCGGCGGTGAGCGCGGTGTTCGCGCTCCCGGTGCTGGCGGCGCTGCGCCTGGAGTGGCCCTGGCTGGTGGCGGCGTCCTGGGCCGCGCTGGGCGCGCTGGGCCTCTGGCTGTACCGCCTGGCGCTGCCGCGCACCGCGCGCCTGCTCTCGGCGCGGCGCGAGGCGCTGCTCGCGGCGGTGGCGGGTGACGACGAGTGAGGGAGGGGCCGCCGGACGCGCCGGAGGTCCGCTCGTGGTGAGCCCGTCGAACCACGAGCGGACGGGCGGGTCGCCTACTGCGAGAACCCTTCCAGCAGGTAGTGCGCCTCGATGCGCTTCAGCGCGAGCACCATGGCGGCGGTGCGCACGTCCACCTGCTGGCCGACGCAGTACGGCCGCGAGTCGTAGAGCGGCGTGCGCTGCGGGCGGTTCAGCGAGATGTCGCGGATGATGGCGTAGTTCTTCTTGATGGCCTGCTCGAGGCGAGCGTTCACCTCGGCCTCGGACCAGTGCTCGAGGCGCTGGTTCTGCAGCCACTCGTAGTACGAGACCGTCACGCCGCCGGCGTTGCAGATGATGTCCGGGATGACCTCGATCTTGCGCGCGGCGAGCACGCGGTCGCCCTCGCGCGTGGTCGGGCCGTTCGCGGCCTCGGCCACCAGGCGCACCTTGAGCCGCTCCGCCACCGGGCCGTCGATCTCCTCGCCGAGCGCGGCCGGGATGCAGATGTCGGCCTCCACGCCCCAGAAGTCGTCCTTGGAGATGGCGGTGCCGCCGGTGAACCCGGCCACCGTCTTCTTCAGGTTCTTCGGGTTCTGGTGGACGTGCTGCGCGAGCGCGTGGACGTCGAGGCCGGCGTCGGCGTGGATGGTGCCGAACGCGTCGTTCACCGCGACGATCTTGGCGCCCATGGCGGCGAGGATCTCGGCCGCGTTCGAGCCCACGTTGCCGAAGCCCTGCACGATGACGCGCGCGCCCTTCAGGTCGAACTTGTGCTCGCGCGCCCACTCCTCGATGCAGTAGACGACGCCCTGGCCGGTGGCGCGGACGCGCCCCTCCGAGCCGCCGATGCGCACGTCCTTGCCGGTGACCACGCCGCGCAGGCGGTGGTGCTCGCGCTCACCGTCGGTGAACTGGCGCATCATCATCGCCATGATCTCCCCGTTGGTGTTCACGTCCGGCGCGGGGATGTCGATGTACGGGCCGATGAGCCCCTTCATCTTGTAGATGAAGCGCAGCGTGAGGTGCTCGATCTCCTCCTTCGAGTAGTTGAAGGGGTCGATCTTGATGCCGCCCTTGGCGCCGCCGAACGGGATCTCGGCGATGGCCGTCTTCCACGTCATGTCGGCGGCGAGCGTCTTGAACAGGTCGAGCGAGACGTCCTTGTGGTAGCGGATGCCGCCCTTGTACGGCCCGCGCACCTGGTTGTGCTGGATCCGGTACGCCTTGAACTTCTTCGGCCCGCCCTTCTCGATCCGGAAGAAGCCCTTGCCCGGGATGTTCATCACGCCCGAGCGCATGGTGATGTCCGCCTTGAGCAGCGCGCGGCGGTGCAGGACGTAGTTGCCGTTCGCGAGCGGCTCGAACGCGTCGGCGGCCTTCACGTCGGAGGCGGGCAGGTCGCGGAACTTCGCCTGCTCGTCGGGGGACAGCGGCACCAGCCGGTCCCTCGTCTCGACGGTGACGTAGAAGATGTGCTCGAAGTCCGGCTCCTCCAGCTCCATGCGGACGCGCGGGTCCATCTTGATGAGGTCCGCGGCCCGGTGAAACGTCTCCATCGCCTCGTCGTAGAAGCTCGTCTTCCCGTTGCGACCGGCCATGTCGGTGATTGCCTCGCGTAATGAGGGAGTTCCGAAGGCGGGCGAATGGTAGCCTTCGATCCCTCGTTAATCAATGTTCCGTCTTGTCCGAAAACGCCAGTCCTTACGGTAGGATGTCGTCAAGCGTCGGCCCCCCTGCCAGCTCTGCTCACCCCCGGCGGAGGGTATTTCGGCGGGCGGAATCTAGCAGCCGGCCGCGCCGGTTCCTGCGCCCCAAGTGAAGGGCGCCCATGCCGCAGCGCGGCGCAATCCTCGGCACCCGGTGCGGAGGCGCGCGTGCCCGGCGCCGGACGGCGTGGAGGAGCGCGCGTTCGTGGCGGGCCGGCTGCCGGCCGAGCTCTGGGAGCCGACCGCGGCGGAGTGGCGCCGGCACCGCGGGCGGCCTCACGCGGCGGGGTCACGCGCCCGCGGCGGCAGGTGATAGCCGCGCTCGCCCCACGGGCGGAGCCGCTCGATCCACGCCGCCTCGAGCCGCCGCAGGGCGTCCCGGCGCCAGACGAGCCCGTCCTCGTCCTCCTCGAGGACCTGCAGCACCTCGAGGGCGAACGCGTCGGGCCCGAGCGCCGCCACGTCGGCGCGCAGCCGCGCGTTCGGGTGCGTGCCGCTCGCCAGCGTCAGCCGCCGCCCGTTCAGCGTCCGCAGGTTGAGCGTGCTCTCGACGAGGATGCGCCCGTCGCGCACGTTGCGGATCTGGTAGACGGCCGCGACCGGCCTCTCCTCGCGCGCCTGCCGCTTCAGCTCCTTGCGGTCCATGCCCCGTCCTCTCCCTGCGCCGGTCGCTCCAGGCGCTCGGCCTCCTCCGCCAGCGCGAGCAGGTGCGCCCGCACGTCCCGCGGCCACGCCCGCACCAGCGTCCGGAGGCGCTGGCCGTCGCGCGCGTACAGCGCGCGCGAGGCCTCCTCGGCGCCGGGCAGGTCGCCCGCGATCGCCCACATGAACCGGTCGGCGGCCTCGCGGACCCGGCGCGCGCGGGCCCGGTCCGGCTCGCGCCGGCGCGCCTCGTCCACGAGCCGCCGCAGCGCCGCCGAGATCCCGCCCGGCTGCCGCTCGAGCCACTCCCAGTGGCGCGGCAGGAGCGAGATCTCGCGGCTCACCACGCCCAGCCTGGGCCGGCCCGGGCCCGCGCGGCGCGGCGGCTCGGCGCGGGCCAGCACCTCGGCCACGGTGCCGCGCAGGTCGAAGTCCACCTGCTTGCCGCTCGCATCGTGGAACACGAGCGCCGGCGCCCCGCCGGCGTCGTGGTGCGCCTTCAGCGCGGGCAGCACCTCGCGCAGCGCGCCCGACGCGATCCGCCGCGCGCCCGCGAACGCCGTGTAGCGATCCTCGTCCGCCATCGCCTCGCTCCGCCTGCCGGGAATTCCACCCGGGTGAAATCCGGCGCAGGCTTACCGCGGGGAGGGCGGGGCGGTCAATAACGCCCGGGTGAAATCATCGCGCCACCGAAGGAGCGGTCCGGGGTACCCAAATAGCGGTGCCGCTCATGGGGCGGATCGCGCAAGTGCTCGATTCCACGTGGCGTGCACCCTGGCAGGCGCCTTGCTCTCGTGGCGGACGCCGCGCGGCCCCTGCAGCGCGCCAACCTCGAACGCGCCTCCGAGAGGATCCATGCACCCACGTCGCCTCGCGCTCCTCGCCGCCCTCTGCCTCGCGCCGGCCGCCCTCGCGGCCGCGACGGCCTCCGCCAAGCCCGGCGGCAAGCCCGCCGCGAAGCCCGGCGCCGCTCCCCCGGCCGCGGCCGCCGCGCTCTCCACCCGCTCGCAGGCCTGCCTCGACTGCCACGCCGACGCGAACGCCGGCATCGTCGAGCAGTGGCACGAGAGCGCCCACGCGAAGAAGGGCGTCGGGTGCCTCGAGTGCCACCAGGCCTCGAAGGGCGACGCCGACGCGTTCGAGCACAACGGCGAGCTGGTCGCGACCATCGTCACGCCGCGCGACTGCGCCCGCTGCCACGCCACCGAGAGCGCCGAGTTCGGCAAGAGCCACCACGCCAAGGCCGGCAACATCCTCGCCTCGCTCGACAACCAGATCGCCGAGACCATCGAGGGCGCGCGCGAGCCGTTCGCGCCGTTCGCGCCGTCCGCCGCCGGGAAGGCCGGCGGGAAGGCCGGCGGGCCCGCCGGCCCGGTGAACGGGCTCGCCAGCGCGCAGGCGGGCTGCCAGCAGTGCCACGGCAACAAGACCGCGCTGAAGGCGAGGACCGGCGCGCCCATCACGGTGGACGACCTGAAGCCCGGGCCCGACGGCAAGCCCACCCGGCCCGAGGTGCTGGCGCGGGTCCTGCGCGACGCGGAGGGCAAGCCGGTGTTCGTGGAGGGCACCTGGCCCAACACCGGCATCGGCCGGCTCAACCTCGACGGCTCGCTCGGCTCCTGCGCCGCCTGCCACAGCCGCCACGACTTCTCCGCGCGGCGCGCGCGCCAGCCGGAGGCCTGCGGCACCTGCCACCTCGGCCCCGACCACCCGCAGAAGGAGATCTACGAGTCGTCCAAGCACGGCGTCGCCTACCGCGACGCGCGCGAGCGCATGAACCTGGACGGCAAGAGCTGGGTGCTCGGCAAGGACTACGCGGCCGCGCCGACCTGCGCCACCTGCCACATGTCCGCGAACGTGAACGGCGGCAAGGTCACGCACGATCCCGGCGAGCGCATCTCCTGGACGAACCGCCCGCCGGTCTCGCTCCCCATGGACACCGACGTGGACCACCGGGTGGTCACCGCGTCCGACCCGGCCCGCCGGAAGGCGGCGGTGGTGGACACCGCCGCGCAGAAGCGCGACCGCATGAAGACCGCGTGCAACGTGTGCCACGCGACCTCCACGGTGGACGCGGCCTACCGGCAGTACGACGACCTCGTCGCGCTCTACAACGAGAAGTTCGCGAAGCCCGGCCAGGCGCTCATGGACGCGCTGTACGCGCAGGGGATCCTGACCCGCACGCCGTTCGACGAGAAGATCGAGTGGGAGTGGTTCGAGCTGCACCACCACGAGGGCCGCCGCGCCCGCCACGGCGCCGCGATGATGTCCCCGGACTACGCGCACTGGCACGGCATGTACGAGGTCGCGAAGCGCTTCTACGAGGGCGTGGTGCCGGAGGCGCGCGAGGCCATCGCGCACGCCGAGGCGGCCGGCCGCAAGACGCAGGCGCGGGCCGCCACCGCGGTGCTCGACGGGATCCTCGCCCGCCCCGAGCACGCCTGGTACCTGCAGGAGAAGGCGTCGCGGGTGCAGGCTGCCCCGTAGGCGCGACCGCGCCCCGTCCTGGCTGCCGGGGGCGCCCGCACGGGCGCCTCCGGCGCGCTAGGGTGATCGCTGCGTGCGCAGGCTCCTCACCGTCCTCGGGACGCTCCGCGGCAGGCTGGTGCTGCTGGTCTGCTTCGCGACGCTGCCCGCGATGCTGTTCACGTTCTACGCGGCGAGCGCGGAGCGGACCGCGGTGGTGCGGCGCATCGAGCAGGAGGCGCTGCTGCTCGCGCAGCTCGCCTCGCGCGAGCACGGCCACCAGCTCGAGGGCGCGCGCACGCTGCTGCGCCGCCTGGCCGGGCTGCTCCGGGCCGCGCCGGAGGCCGGCGACGCGGCCCGCTGCCCGGAGCTGCTCCCGGCGCTCCTCGCCGGGTACCCGCAGTTCACCACCATCGGGATCCTCTCGCCGGACGGCCGGCTCCGCTGCAGCGCCCGGCCCGCGCCGCCCGGGGTGAGCTTCGCCGGGAACGCGGCGCTCGAGCGCGCGCTCGGGTCCTCCGACGTCGAGGTGGGCGAGTACGCGGTCGGCCCGGTGGTGGGGCGCCCGGTGCTCCACCTCGCCTACGCGGTGCGCGGCGCCGGCGGCGCGCCCGCCGAGGTGCTGTTCGTCGGGCTCGATCTCCAGTGGCTCGACCAGCTCGCGCGCCAGGCCGAGCTGCCGGCCGGCTACGCGCTCGTGCTCGCCGACCGGAACGGCACCGCGCTCGGCCGCTCCGGCGACGACGCCTGGCCGGCCCGGGCGGCGCGCGATCCCGCGCTGGCCCGGGCGGTGGACGCGCCGGGCCAGGGCACCGTGGCGGAGGCGTCCGGCACCGACCGGCGCTTCCTGGTGGCGGCCCCGGTGGCGGCGGTGCCGGGCGTCTCGGTGGTGGCGAGCCTGCCCTACACGCGGGTCGCGGCGCAGGCGAACCGCGCGTTCTACCGGACGGTGGCGGGGCTGGCGCTGCTCACGCTGTTCACCATCGGCTGCGTGCTGCTCGCGGCCGAGGTGTCGGTGCTGCGCGTGCTCCGGCACCTCGCGCGCACCGCGCGGCGCTTCGGGGAGGGCGACCTCGCGGCGCGCGCCGAGACGCCGTCGGCGCACGGGGAGCTCGCGGAGCTGACGCGGGCGTTCAACGCCATGGCGGACGCGCTCGCGGCGCGCCAGCGCGAGGCGGCCGAGGTCCAGGGCCGGCTCCGCGCCATGTCGCACCGGCTGGCGGCGGCGCGGGAGGCGGAGGCGGCGGCCATCGCGCGGGACCTGCACGACGAGCTGGGGCAGGTGCTCACCAGCGTGAAGGTGGACCTCGCCGCGCTGCAGCGGGCGGGCGCCGGGGGCGAGGACCCGGAGGCGCGGCGCGCGCGCTTCGCCGAGCTCGCGCAGCGGCTCGACGAGGCGGTGGCGTTCGTGCGGCGGGTTTCCTCCGACCTCCGGCCGCCGGTCCTCGACCGGCTCGGCCTCCCCGCCGCGCTCGAGGGGCTGGTGCGGGACCTCGAGCAGCGGACCCGGCTGGCGGTGATGCTGGACGTGGACCCGTCGGTCGAGCCGGTCGAGTGGCTCCCGGCGGTCACGCTGTTCCGGATCGTGCGCGAGGCGCTCACCAACGTGGTGCGCCACGCCGGCGCGACCGAGGTCTCGATCGACCTGCGCGGCACCCCGGCCGCCCTGGTCCTCACCGTGCGCGACGACGGCAAGGGCATCGGCCCCTGGGCGGCGGACGACCGGCGCTCGCTGGGCATCCAGGGCATGCAGGAGCGCGCGCTGCTGGTGGACGGCACCTTCGAGATCGCCGGGACGCCGGGCGGCGGCACGACCATCGTGGTAACGATCCCTCGGACGAGGACGGGCGGGCCCGATGCTGCGCATCCTGCTGGCTGACGATCACGCGATGTTCCGGTCCGGGCTGCGGCGCATCCTCGAGGCCGAGTTCCCGGGCGCGTCGGTGGGCGAGGCGGCCACCATCGCCGAGCTGCAGGAGCGGCTCGGGGCGCAGGCGTGGGACGTGCTGCTGCTCGACATCTCCATGGCCGGGCAGAACAGCCTGAACGCGCTCCCGCCGCTGAAGGAGCGGCACCCGCGCCTGCCGGTGGTGGTGCTGAGCATGTACGGCGACCGCCAGTTCGTGATCCAGGCGCTCCGCGCCGGCGCGTCCGCATACCTGACCAAGGAGCGCGCGCCCGAGGAGCTGATCCGGGCCATCCGCAGCGTGCTGGCCGGCCGGCGCTACGTCGGCGACGAGCTGGCCGAGCAGCTCGCCGACCACCTGGCCGGCGGCGGCACCGGGAGCCCGCACGAGCGGCTCTCGCCGCGCGAGCTGGAGATCTTCCTGCAGCTCGCCGCGGCGCGGTCGGTGTCGGAGATCGCCGAGCGGCTCGAGCTCAGCGTGAAGACCGTCAGCACCTACCGCAGCCGCATCCTCGAGAAGATGGCCCTGCGCTCGAACGCCGAGCTGATGCAGTACGCCGTGCGCCACGGGCTGGTCGGGTAGGGCGGCGCGGCCCGCCCGGGCGTCGGACGGACGCCGACACCCGGGGCGACCGACGTCCTACGCGCGCGTCGGACGCCGGCCGATGCACGCGGCGCCGCGCCGTCGGCATGCTGTGGGGCATGGAGACGGCCGTCCGCCCCGAGCCCGCGCTGCACCCGCTGCGGGAGCACCTCGCCGCCGGGCTGAAGGGGCTTCACCCCGCGTACTTCGCGCTGGTGATGGCCACCGGCATCGTGTCGATCGTCTCCGACCTCCTCGGCCTGCGCGAGGCGGCGACGTTCCTGTTCTGGCTGAACGTGCCGGCGTACGGGGTGCTCTGGGCGCTCTTCGCGGCGCGCGCGCTCGTGTTCCCGCGCGCCCTGGCCGCGGACCTCGCCAGCCACCAGCGCGGCCCCGGCTTCTTCACCGCGGTCGCGGCCACCTGCGTGCTCGGGCTGCAGCTCCTGCTGCTGCGCGGCGACGCGGCGGCGGCGCTCGCGCTGTGGTGGGTGGGGATGCTGCTCTGGTGCGCCTGCACCTACGCGGTGTTCGTGGTGCTCGCGGTGCGGGATCCCAAGCCGACGCTGGGCGAGGGCATCAACGGCGGCTGGCTCGTCGCGGTGGTGGCGACGCAGTCGGTGGTGGTGCTCGGGACCCGGACGCTCGTCCCGCGCTTCCCCGGCAGCGAGGCGGTGCTGTTCTTCCTCGCGTCGCTCTGGCTGTGCGGCGGGATGCTCTACGTCTGGATGATCTCGCTCATCTTCTACCGCTACATGTTCTTCCGCTTCTCGCCGTCCGACCTGATGCCGCCCTACTGGATCAACATGGGCGCGGTCGCGATCTCGGTGGTGGCGGGGACCTCGCTCGCCGCGGCGGCGCCCGGGTCCGCGTTCCTGGGCGCGCTCCTCCCGTTCGTGAAGGGGCTGACGCTCATGTTCTGGGCGACCGCCACCTGGTGGATCCCGATGCTGGTCCTGCTCGGGATCTGGCGCCACGGCGGCCCGTCCCGTATCCGGATCGCGTACGACCCGCTGTACTGGGGCCTGGTGTTCCCGCTGGGCATGTACGCGCTGTGCACCTACCGGCTGGGGGAGCTGTTCGCGATGCCGGTCCTGCCCTGGGTGGCGCGCGCCTTCGCGACGGTGGCGCTGGCCGCGTGGCTGCTCACGGCGCTCGGCCTGACCGGCCGCATCCTCCAGCTCGTCGTCCTGGCCGTGCGATCGCTCCACGCGGAGCGGGGCGCGGCCGGCCCGCAACCCGGCAGTCTCGAGCGAATGGCGAGGAGATCATGAACCGACCCGGCGTCCTCACGTCCCCTGGCAGCATCCCGCTCCGGCCGCGGCGGCGCGATCCGTCCGGCGCCGCGGCCGCCCGCGCGCGCGTCGAGGCGCGCCAGCGGCTCGGGAAGGTCCTGGTGGTGGCGGGCTGGATCGTCGCGCTCGCCGGCGTCGCCGTCTACTGCGTGAGCAGCTTCGCCGCCGGCGCCGACGCCGACCTCGCCGCGATCCTGATCGACGGCGCCATCCCCGCCGCGCGGGCCGGCCTGGCGGTGGTGGGCGTCGGCACACTCACCTGGGTGGTCGGCTCGATCCTCCACCTGAACGCCTCCCTCGACGCCGCGGATGCGGAGCGGGACGGGCCGCTCGAGGGCTGAGCGGGGCCGCGGCGTTGCGCCGCGCCGTTCCGGCTGGCGGCACGTCGGCGGCCGGATCATGTAGAAGGACGCCGCGCCCGGCCGCCGTCCCGACCGCGGGGCGCCACTGCATGCTCCACGCCGACGCCGACCCCCCTGGGCGCCGCGCCTCGACCGGCCAGCACCTGCTCCGCGCCTCGGTGGCGCTCGGCTGCGCGCTCGCGCTCGCCGCGCCGGCGGTGGCCGCCGACGGCGCCCCCTCCGGCCGCGCGCCGGCCCGCGAGCGCGTGATCGTCGGCGGCGACCAGAGCTACCCGCCCTACGAGTTCCTCGACCAGCAGGGCCGGCCGGCGGGCTTCAACGTGGATCTCACCCGGGCCGTGGCCCGCACGGTGGGGCTGGAGGTCGAGTTCCGGCTCGGCCGCTGGGCCGACATGCGGCGCGCCCTCGAGTCCGGCGAGATCGACGCGCTGCAGGGCATGTCGTTCTCCGAGGAGCGCGCCAGGGAGGTGGACTTCACCCCGCCCAGCCTGATCGTCCACCACGCCATCTTCGCGCGGAAGGGCGACCGGCCGGTCCGCTCGCTCGCGGACCTCGCCGGCAAGGAGGTGCTGGTCCTGCGCAGCGGCATCATGCACGACACCCTCCGGCGCGAGCACCCGGAGGTGAAGGTCGTCCCCGCCGACACCCACGCCGACGTCCTGCGCCAGCTCGCGGCGGGCAGGCACGACTACGCCGTGATGGCGAAGCTGCCGGGGCTGTACCTCATCCGCGAGATGGGCCTCTCCAAGCTGACGGCGATGGACCAGCCGGCGGCGGTCGAGCGCTACGGCTTCGCGGTGCGCCGCGGGAACGAGGCGCTCGCCGCCCGGCTCGCCGAGGGGCTGGCGATCGTGCGCAACACCGGCGAGTACCAGGCCATGTCCGAGGCCTGGCTGGGCGTGCTCGAGCCGCGCGGGCCCAGCGTGCAGCAGATGCTGCGCTGGGGCGCGTTCGTGGTGATCCCGCTGGTGCTCCTGCTCGCGACCATGGCGGCCTGGTCCCGCACGCTGCACCGCCAGGTCGCCGTCCGGACCGCGGACCTCACCCGCGAGATCGCGGAGCGCAAGCAGAAGGAGGAGGAGCTGCGCGCGAACCAGCAGCAGCTCCTCCAGGCCGACAAGATGGCGGCGCTCGGCGTGCTGGTGTCGGGCGTGGCCCACGAGATCAACAACCCGAACGGCCTGATCCTGCTCGACCTCCAGGTGCTCGACGACGTGCTGCGCGACGCCACGCCCATCCTCGACGCGCACGCCCGCGAGCAGGGGGACTACACGCTGGGCAGCCTGCGCTGGTCGCGGCTGCGCGAGGCCCTGCCCGGGATGGTCTCGGATGCGCTCGGCGCGTCACGAAGGGTGAAACGGATCGTGGAGGACCTGAAGGACTTCGCCCGGCAGGGGCCGCCGGAGCTCCGCGACGGCGTGTCGATCGACGAGGTGGTGGGGGCCACGGCGCGGCTCGTGGAGGCGCTCGTCAAGAAGAGCACCGACCGCTTCGAGGTGCAGCTCGCGCCCGGGCTGCCCGCGATCCGGGGGAGCCCGCAGCGCCTGGAGCAGGTGCTGGTGAACCTCCTCGTCAACGCCTGCCAGGCGCTCCCGGACCGGTCGCGCGGCATCCGCCTGCGCACGTACGTGGACGCCGCGAAGGGCGCGGTCTGCGTCGAGGTGCGGGACGAGGGCGTCGGGATCGAACCGGAGCACCTGGCCCGGCTCACCGACCCGTTCTTCACCACCAAGCGCGACACCGGCGGCACCGGGCTCGGGCTGGCCGTCTCCGCGGGCATCGTGAAGGAGCACGGCGGCACGCTCGAGTTCGAGTCGGCGCCGGGGCAGGGCACCACCGTGCGCATGCTGCTGCCCGTCCCCCGGAGGGAGGCCGCGTGACCGGGCTCGCGTATCCGCCGTTCGCCGTGCTGCTCGTGGACGACGAGCCGGGCTGGCTCCGGACCATGTCGCTCAGCCTGGAGCGCTCGCTCGGCGTCACGAACCTGCTCACCTGCGAGGACCCGCGCGAGGTGATGGGCGTGCTGGAGCGGCACGAGGTGGGGCTGGTGCTGCTCGACCTCACCATGCCGCACCTGCCCGGCGAGGAGCTCCTCCGCCGGATCGTGGAGGCGCACCCGGACGTCTCGGTGATCGTGGTGAGCGGGCTGAACCAGCTCGAGACGGCCGTGCGCTGCA
This sequence comes from Anaeromyxobacter sp. PSR-1, assembly GCF_000964525.1. Taxonomy (GTDB): domain Bacteria; phylum Myxococcota; class Myxococcia; order Myxococcales; family Anaeromyxobacteraceae; genus Anaeromyxobacter. The sequence continues at coordinate 21,939 of NZ_BAZG01000011.1, read as the reverse complement.
TGCAGGCGGGCGCCTTCGACTACTTCGTGAAGACCAGCGAGGAGGACCGGATCGTCAAGGGGGTCGGGCGGGCCATCCGCATGCAGGAGCTGCAGCGCGAGAACCGCGAGATCCGCCGGCGCTTCCTCGACGACGCGCTCGAGCACCCCGAGGCGTTCGACCGGATCGTCACCGCCGACGCGCGGATGCACGCGGTCTTCCGCTACGTGGAGGCGGTGAGCCGGAGCCGCCAGCCGGTGCTGGTCACCGGCGAGAGCGGCACCGGCAAGGAGCTGATCGCGCGCGCGGTGCACCAGGTGTCCGGCCGCGCCGGCGAGCTCGTGCCGGTGAACGTGGCCGGGCTGGACGACACCGTGTTCGCGGACACGCTGTTCGGCCACGTGCGCGGCGCGTTCACCGGCGCCGCCGAGGCGCGGGCCGGCATGGTGGAGCGCGCCGGGGAGGGCACGCTGTTCCTCGACGAGATCGGCGACCTGAGCCCGGCGTCGCAGGTGAAGCTGCTCCGGCTGCTGCAGGAGGGGGAGTACTACCCGCTCGGCTCGGACCGGCCGCGCTGGATGCGGGCCCGGGTGGTGGTGGCGACGCACCACGACCTGGCGGCGCGGCAGGCCGCGGGCACGTTCCGCGCCGACCTGTACTACCGGCTCCGCGCCCACCACGTGCACCTGCCGCCGCTCCGGGAGCGGCGGGGCGACATCCCGCTGCTGCTCGAGCACTTCCTCGCCGAGGCGGCGCGCGAGCTCGGCAAGAAGAAGCCCACCCCGCCGAAGCAGCTCGCGGCGCTGCTCGCGAGCTACGCGTTCCCCGGCAACGTGCGCGAGCTGCGCGCCATGGCGTTCGACGCGGTGGGCGCGCACCAGGGCCGGGTGCTGTCGATGGAGGCGTTCCGCCGCGCCATCGGCGAGGCCGAGGTGGCGCACGAGGGCGACCGGCGCGGCGAGGCGCCCGCCAGCCCGTTCGCGGCGCTGGAGCGCATCCCCACGCTGGACGAGGCCGACGAGCTCCTGGTGCAGGAGGCGCTCCGGCGCGCCGACGGCAACCAGTCGCTCGCCGCGCGCTTGCTCGGGATCACGCCGTCGGCGCTCTCGAAGCGCCTGAAGGCGCGGCGCGAGGCCGAGGGCCAGCGCGAAGGGTAGGGAGCTTCCTCAACTCGTTGAGTTTGGTCACGGCGGGTCAAGCCCGCCGGATTCCTGGGCTTGCGCGCGCGCCGGCGTCCGGCGCGTTTCCTTTGCTCAACCCCCTTCGCCGTGCGCGCCCCTGCCGCACCGTGAGTCCAACCGGGCGCGGCGGCTCGCGATCCGCGGCGCCGCCGGCGCTGGCACCGCGGTTGCCATCCAGACGCTCCGAGAGCCGCCCGGAGGCGGCGAGGAGACGGCATGACGACGAGGACGAGGCTGGAGCACGACTTCCTGGGCGAGCGCGAGATCCCGGACGATCGCTACTACGGGGTCCAGACGCTGCGCGCGCTCGAGAACTTCCCCATCACCGGCGTGGCCATCTCCAGCGTGCCGGAGCTGGTGCGCGCGCTGGCGCAGGTGAAGAAGGCGGCCGCGCAGGCGAACGGCGAGCTGGGCGTCGTCCCGGCCGAGGTGGCGCGGGCGATCTGCGCGGCCTGCGACGAGATCGTCGCGGGCGAGCTGCACGACCAGTTCCCGGTGGACGTGATCCAGGGCGGCGCCGGCACCTCCACCAACATGAACGCGAACGAGGTGATCGCGAACCGCGCGCTCGAGCTCCTCGGCAAGCGCAAGGGCGAGTACCAGTTCGTCCACCCGAACAACCACGTCAACTGCTCGCAGTCCACCAACGACGCCTACCCGACGGCGTTCCGCATCGCGCTCCACGCCAAGCTCGGCCAGCTCGTCGCCGAGCTGCGGCGGCTGCAGCAGGCGTTCGCCGCCAAGGGCCGCGAGTTCGCCGACGTGCTGAAGATGGGCCGCACGCAGCTCCAGGACGCGGTCCCCATGTCGCTGGGCCAGGAGTTCGAGGCCTACGCGACCACGCTCGGCGAGGACGTGCAGCGGCTGGAGGAGGCGCGGGCCCTGGTGCTCGAGGTCAACATGGGCGCCACCGCCATCGGCACCGGCATCAACGCGCCCGCGGGCTACACCGAGCTCGTCACGCGCCGCCTCCGCGAGATCGTGGGCACCCCGCTCGTCTCGTCGGAGAACCTCATCGAGGCCACCTGGGACACCGGCGCCTACGTGCAGATCGCCGGCGTGCTGAAGCGGGTCGCGGTGAAGACCTCCAAGATCTGCAACGACCTCCGCCTGCTCTCCTCCGGTCCCCGCACCGGCCTGGGCGAGATCAACCTGCCGCCGCTCCAGCCCGGCTCCTCGATCATGCCGGGCAAGGTGAACCCGGTGATGCCGGAGGTGGTGAACCAGATCTGCTACTACGCCATCGGCGCGGACCTCACCGTCACGCTCGCGGCCGAGAACGGGCAGCTCGAGCTGAACGTGATGGAGCCGGTCATCGGCTACGGCCTGTTCACCGCGATCTCGTACATGGTGAACGGCTTCCGCGTCCTGCGCGAGAAGTGCGTGGACGGGATCACCGCGAACCGCGAGCGCTGCCGCGAGCTGGTGGTGAACAGCATCGGGATCGTCACCGCGCTCAACCCCATCATCGGCTACGAGGCCTCGGCCGCGGTCGCCCGCGAGGCGCTGGTCACCGGCCGCTCGGTGGCCGAGCTGGTGCTGGAGAAGCAGCTCGTGTCGAAGGAGCTGCTCGACGAGGTGCTCTCCACCGAGAACCTGCTCCGCCCGCGCTACATCAACCCGAACCTGCCCGCAGCCGCGTCGCGCCGGCAGCAGGTCGCGTAGGCGGAGGCCGCCATGATCTGGCTTCAGCTGGTGGTGGTCCTCGCCGCGATCTTCGTCGGCGCCCGGCTGGGCGGCATCGGCCTGGGCGTGATGGGCGGCCTGGGCCTGGGCGTCCTCACCTTCGTGTTCCACCTGCAGCCCACCTCGCCGCCGATCGACGTGCTGCTCATGATCGCGGCGGTGGTCACCGCCGCCGGCGTGCTGCAGGCGGCGGGTGGGCTCGACTACCTGGTCTCGGTGGCGGAGCGCATCCTCCGCAGCAACCCGGACCGGATCACGTTCCTCGGGCCGCTCGTCACCTACGTCTTCACGCTGTTCGCCGGCACCGGCCACGTCGCCTACTCGGTGCTCCCGGTGATCTCCGAGGTGGCGCGCGAGACCGGCGTCCGGCCGGAGCGCCCCATGTCCATCTCGGTGATCGCCTCGCAGCAGGCCATCACCGCCAGCCCCATCTCCGCCGCCACCGTGGCGCTGCTGGGCATGCTCTCCACCGGCGCGGCCGGCGCCGCCTTCCACATCGAGCTCATCGACATCCTGAAGGTGTGCATCCCGTCCACGCTGCTCGGGGTGCTGGCGGCGGCCTTCGTCGCGAACCGCATGGGCAAGGACCTGGACCGGGATCCCGAGTACCAGGACCGCGTGGCGCGCGGGCTCGCCGCGCCCACCGGGCGCCAGGCGCTCGCGGGGGCCGACGGCGGCGCGCCGGTGCGCGTCGAGGCGCCGGTCACCGCGAAGATCGCGGTGGGGATCTTCCTCGCGGCGGCCCTCGCCGTGGTGCTGTTCGGCTCGTTCCCCGGGATGCGCCCGCAGTGGACCACCGCGAGCGGCGTCGCCAAGCTCGGCATGCCGCACACCATCGAGATGGTGATGCTCTCGGCGGCGGCGCTGATGCTGATGATCTGCCGGGTGGACGTCTCGAAGGTCGCGTCCGGCAGCGTGTTCGGGGCCGGCGTGCAGGCGGTGATCGCCATCTTCGGCATCGCGTGGATGGGCGACACCTTCTTCGCCGGCAACATGGAGGTGCTCGGCGGCAGCATCAAGGGCATGGTCACCGCCGCGCCCTGGCTGTTCGCGGCCGCGCTGTTCGCGCTCTCCGTGCTGCTCTACAGCCAGGCCGCCACCGTGCGCGCGCTCATGCCGCTCGGCATCGGCCTGGGGATCCCCGCGCCGGCGCTCATGGCGATGTTCCCCGCGGTGAACGGGTACTTCTTCATCCCCAACTACCCGACCATCGTCGCGGCGATCAACTTCGACCGCACCGGGACGACGCGCATCGGCAGGTGGGTGCTGAACCACAGCTTCATGGTCCCGGGCCTGATCTCGACCGTGGTCGCGATCGCCACCGGGCTCGTCATCGTCCGCTTCATGTACTGACCCGCACCCCGCACCGACATCAGAGAGAGAGAGGAAGCCATGAGACCGCTCGTCTCGGCAGCGCTCTTCGCCTGCCTCGTCGCCGCCCGCCCCGCCGTCGCGGAGCCGCCCGCCATCACCATCTACGGCAAGATGGACGTCGGCTACGCCCACGTGCAGGGCGCGAACGGCGCCGTCCCGCACCAGACCCCCACCGACCTGGTCGAGTCCGGCCAGCTCTCGGGCAGCCGGCTCGGTTTCAAGGCCACCGAGGACCTGGGCAACGGCGTCACCGCCCTGTTCCTGGTGGAGACCGGCGTCAGCCTCGACACCGGCACGTCCACCAGCGCGCAGTTCTGGGGCCGCCAGGCCTACGCCGGCCTGTCCGGCGCCTGGGGCAAGGTCACCGTGGGCCGCCACCAGACCCCCGGCTACTACGTGCAGTGCGACGTCGATCCGTTCGAGATCGGCACCGTCGGCAACATCGAGAACCTGCTCAAGCGGCAGTCGCGCACCGACAACTCCGTCCAGTACGTCACGCCCACCTTCGCCGGCCTGGAGCTGACCGCGCTGTGGGCCCAGAACCGCGCCGGCCCCGAGAGCGAGGGGAACGGCGACGACACCCCCGGCTTCTCCACCGGACTGCGCTGGCGCCACGGCCCGGTGTTCGCCGCGGCCGCGTACTACCAGGACAAGAGCAAGGTCACCGACGTCATCACCCGCATCGGCAACGCCGGCGCGACCTGGGACCTCGGGGTGGTGAAGCTGCACGCCTCCGGCGGCTTCTACCGGCTGAGCGACGACACCGTGCAGCAGACCAGCGCGCTCGCCGGCCTGACGGTGCCCGTGCCGGTGCTCGGCGGCAGCGTCCGCGCGTCCTACTCGCAGATGTGGGAGGACGCCGCCGACGACGCCGGCGCCTCGAAGTGCGCGCTCGGCTACATCCGTCCGCTGGCGAAGAAGACCGACGTGTACCTCGTGTTCGCGCACATCGAGAACGAGCGGAACGGCACCAAGACGTTCGACATCACCGACGCCATCGCGAAGGCGGGCGGGGTGGACGGCGTCTCGGCCGGCCTGCGGTACGCGTTCTAGCGGCGCGAGCGGTCGTCCCCGGTCCGGCAGCACCGCCTGTTCCGCCGAGAGGTGGGGCCTCGGAGCGGGGGAGGGCGCCTGGAATGGTCCAGGCGCCCTCTTTTCGTCTCGACGCTCAGATCCGCAGCACCTCGCCCTTCAGCGAGTACAGGATCGCCACCACCTCGTTGCGCTCGGGAGCGCCGATCCCGTTCCGCTCCAGGGCGAGCACGATGTCGTCGATCGCGGCGACGAGCTCCTGCTCGTTCACGTTCATGCCGGTGTGCGCCTCGCGCAGGTTCCGGCCGGTGTACGTCTGGGGACCGCCGCTCCCGGACGCGAAGAACTCCACCGTCACGCGCTTCAGGCGCGCCGCGGCCGCCGCCTCGTCGCCGCCGGACGCCTGGGCCCCGCGCGCGAGCGCGAGCCGGAAGCGCGTGCCGATGATGGGGTTCTTCAGGTGGAGGTCGAACACCTCGTTCACGATCTGCGCGATCTTCTCCTCGCCGCCGAGCCGCTCGTACAGGGACGTCGCCATGGCCATGCTCCTTTGCCGGCCTCGCCGGCCGAGGAGTCGTTTACGGGCGCGTGCAACCCGGAACCTTGCGCGCGCGTCCGCCATACTTGACCGCGGCGCCGCGGCCGCGCCGCGGCGGGCGCTCACGCGCCGGGGTCGGAGAGCTCCATGTAGCTCTCGGGGTCGCTCAGGGGAGTGAACCCGGACTTGACATAGAGCCGCGGGTCGTGGGTCACGAGCAGCACGCGGTGCAGGCCCTGCAACGTCGGGTGCGCGAGGATGCAGCGCATCATCCAGGAGCCCAGGCCCTGGCCACGGTGCGCCGGCAGGATGAAGTCGTCGGTGACGAACGCGAACGTCGCGCCGTCGGTGACCACGCGCGCGAACCCGACCTGCCGGTCGCCGTCGTACACGCCGAAGCAGAGCGAGCGCTCCACGGCGCGCTCCAGCACCTCGCGCCGCATGCCGAGCGTGTCCCAGAACTCGGTGGAGAGGAACCGGTGGACGAGGTCCAGGTCGAGGCGGTCCCGGCGCGTGCTGAGCTCGTAGGCGCCGCGGCGCAGCTCGGGGCCGCCGGTCGTCGCCTCGTTCGAAGGGAGCATGGCGTCGCCTCCTCGACCGATTCGTCACGGCAGCCCGGCGCCCGGGCAAGCGCCATCCGGGGCGCTCGCTTCCCCATGTTCCCGCCTACGCGTTCCGTGAAACCGGGCCCATGCATACACGAGCCGGTCCTCGCCCTGGGAGGAAGCCATGAGGGGTTCGCTCGCGTTGGCGCTCGTCGTGATGCTCGGGTGCGGGGGAGGCGATCCGTCGCCGGCGCCCGAGCCCCAGCCTCAGCCGCAGCCCGATCCGCAGCCCCCGGCGCCGCAGCCGCAGCCCCCGGCGCCGCAGCCTGCGCCGCAACCGCAACCGCAACCGCAACCGACGCCGACGCCGCAGCCTCAGCCGGAGCCGCCACCTCAGCCGGAGCCGCAGCCCCAGCCGCAGCCGACCGCGTGCTTCCTCGAGGAGGGCGGGCACGGCGAGTGGCTCTACCACTTCACCCGGTTCGAGGGGGACTGCGGCCCGGGCACGGACTTCTCGAGCAACATGGCCCCCGGGACGTCGTTCTGGCCGTCGGGGCCGATCGACACCTCGCCCTACACGGAATGTCAGACGCTCTCGAACGTGGTCTCGTCCGACCGCTGCCAGAAGAACATCAGCCGGCAGTGCCTCACCGGCGGCGGCGACGTCACGCTCCACCTGGTCGAGGAGTTCCACCAGGAGTCCGCCACACGCATCACCTTCGCGATCGACTTCCGGCGCGACCCCATGGGCGAGCGCGTGGTCGGGTGCTCCGGCCGATACTACGGGACGATCACGAAGGAGTGAGGCGGGGAAGCTGGCGGCGGCCGCTGGCGCCTGCACGGGCGCTCGGGGTCTCGTCCCAGGGCGGGCGGCGCTCGGGTCGCGGGCGTGATAGATGTCAGGGCGGTACGAGTCTCCGGCGCTCCGCCCCGCAGCAGTGGCGCAGCGGCTGCTTGGTCCCCGTCCGCAACGAACGAACGCGCGTCCACCGTCGGTGGGCGCTCGCGGTCATTCCGCCTCTGCGCGGGGTGACGACCTCGCACGCACAGGAGTCGAGACGATGGGCAAGGGACGCTGGATGGACGTGCTCCGGGAGCGGCTTTCTCTGCTCGTGCCGGAGTGGCGCGGGTGGGGGCGGCTCGTCTGGTGCATCCGCCAGCAGCGCGCCCTGGTCGGCTCGGGCGGAAGGGTCGTCTGGGTTCGGGGGTCGGAGCTGGCGTGGGCGACGTGGGGCGCCCGGCACGGGCTCTTCGCGATCGAGCAGATGGACGGGCTCCCGTACCTGCAGCCCGCCGCTCCGGCGCACGACGCCGGGCCGGCGCGCTAGCCGTCGCGGAGCACGACGACGCGGGGCGCGATGTCAGTCCTCGGACTCGTCCGCGCGCGGGCTGCCCGCGTGCGCGGCACGTCGCGTGTCGTCCGCGAGCAGCCGCAGGCAGGAGGTGCACGTGACGCGCAGCGGCCGGTCGGGCGGCGCGACGACGGCGTCCGCGCCGCAGAGCGGCCGGCCGCCGGGGGTCGAGAGCTCGTGGATGACGGGCGAGGCGCGCTCCGCCACGGCCGGGCGTCGCGGCTCCGTGTCGCGTGACCGGCCGTTGGGTTCGTGCATGAACGTTCCTCCATCGATGTGAGGCGCTCGCCGTCGGCCGCGGACGCAGCGGTCCGTGCCTGCCCGGCGACGCAGGGCGGAGGCAGGACCTAACCGCGGCGACGACCGCGCGCCGCGCCGGCATCGAGCCGGTGTGGGTGCGGCGCGGGAGTCGAGCGGTTGCCGGCCCCTACCGGACGAGCCTGGGATCGAACGAGAACGGCTCGGGCGCGCCGTAGGCGACCCGCGCCGCGTCGGGGTGGGCGGGGTTGAGCAGCACGTTCCGCTCGGAGGGGATCACCGCCGAGCGCACCAGCAGGATCGCCGTGCGCCGCTCCGCGATCCAGCGGTCGCCGAACGTCGCGAGCGCCGCCGGCGCCGGGCTGTGGCGCCAGCCGCGGACGTAGACCGAGGGCGGGGCGGTCTCGACCGCGAGGTCGTCCGGCCAGGTCGCCCGGCAGGCGGCGAGCGGCGCGCCGGCGAGGAGGCGCTGGTCGGCGTGGGTGAGCAGCTCGAGCGCGGCGAGGGAGAGCGTCGCGCTCGCGTACGACACGGCCACGCCCTTCGAGTTCCAGCGGCCGCCGTACAGGCGCGCGCCCTCGCCGGAGAAGGCGCGCCGGCCGTCCGGCGCGTGGCGCGCGAAGGTGATGCGCCAGGCGTCCACGTCAGGAGAGGACGCCGTGCTCGAGGCGGCCCAGCTCGTCCATCACCGCGGTGAAGCCGTCGGCGGTGTCGAGCAGGGTGATGGGGATCTCGCCGCCGAGGGCGCGGCAGGGCGCGCGCACCCAGCCGCGGCCGTGCACCTCGCCGAGCAGGTCCTCGGCCTTCGCGAGCACCCGCGCCGCCCGGACCGCGCGCTCGCTCTCCTCGGGCGTGAGCGGCTCGCCCTTCTCGAGGCGCCGGTGCACCGTCCGCACCGGGAGGCGCAGGCTCACGGCGAGGTCCTTCACCGACATGTCGAGCGACGACGCGAGCGTCTGGGTCGAGCGGGCCGGCAGGCCGGCGCGGATGAGGCCGGTCCAGCGGAGGTCGCCGGGCGCGAGCCGCGCCTTCGCCGCGCCCTTCGCGGCCGGGCGGGAGCCCTTCGCGGGCGCGGTGGAGCGCGCCGCGCCCGCCTTCCGCGCCGTCGGCGCACGCCCTCGCAGGAGCGCCCGGCCGCCCAGGATCTCGATCGCCTTCGCCTCGCCCTCTGCCATGTGGCAGATATATCGCGCCAGATGGCGCCGCGCCAGGCGGGCTCCGGCGCAGCGCCCGGGCGCCCGGGCGGCGCGCTCGCGGCCGCCTCGACCTCGGGGCGCCGCGCGCACCGCTCCGGCGCTGGCGCGTCAGGCGGCACGCGCCCTGCGGCGGCGGGAGGGCCTGCGCGCCCGCACCAGGACCGCGGTCGCGAGGCGGGCGATCTCCTGTCGCGGCGCGGCGCCGGCGGCGACGCGCTCGGTGACCGCGAGCGTGGCGATCGGCGCCCGGCCCGCGACCGAAGCCATCTGCGCGAAGGCGCGGTCCGCCCCGTGGCCGCCCATCGTGGCCGCGAACGCCACCGGGGGAAGCCGCTCCCGCTCGAGCCAGAGGTACGTCCGCACCGGCGAGCTCACCGAGTAGGCCCAGACCGGCGTCGCGACCACCACCGCGTCGTAGGTCGCCGGGTCGTGGCGCGGATGCTGGAGCGGCACGAGCACGCCCGAGAGCGCCTCCGCGCCGCTGCGGAGGAACCCGAGCACGCCGGCCCGGTCGGTCGGATCGTGCAGCGGCTCGAGGTCCGCCTCCAGCGCGGCCGCGATCGCGCGCGCGATCCGCCGGGTGTGCCCCGAGCGCGAGTAGTAGGCGACGAGCACCTTCGGGCGATCCATGGTGGTCCCCTCCCGCGCCAGTCTCGCGCCGCGGGGCCGGCACGGTGGGGTCGCGAGCGGGCAGGGGGCCCGGTCGTGCGGGGTGGCCCGAAGGCCGGCGGCGGGATGACGCCGCGTCGATCCGCCGATGACCGCCATGTGCCGCGAGGAGGACGGATCGACAGGCCGTGAACCAGGCGCCGCCCCGGCGGCGGGGCAGGCAGCGCAACTCACCCCGTGTCCAGACTGAAGCGAGGCGCGGGCAGCGGCCGCGTCGGGGCGACTGCGGCAGGGGTTCGCGGGGGAGCGTGGATGAAGGGGAGCTATGGCAGGTTCGCCGCCATGATCGCCACCTCGACGGTGGTCATGCTGGCGCTCATGTACCTGAACACGTACGAGCCGGACCACGTCTACTTCAGCGAGACCCGCACCTACATGGCGCTGATCATGGGCGCGGCGATGGCGGTCGTGATGCTCGCGTTCATGAGGGGCATGTACGGGAAGACGGCGTGGAACGCGGCGATCGTGGCGTTCGCCGTCGCCGTGTTCGGCCTCGCGCTCTACCTCGTCCGCTCCCAGGCGACCGTCGAGGACGTCTCCTGGGTGAAGGCCATGATCCCGCACCACTCGATCGCGATCCTGACGAGCGAGCGCGCGCGGATCACCGACCCGCGCGTCCGGAAGCTCGCGGATGAGATCATCGAGTCGCAGCGGCGCGAGATCGGCGAGATGAAGGCGCTCGTCGAGGAGCTGGAGCGGAAGGGACGCTGAGCCGGACGCGGCCCCGCTCCCACCGCGGGCGAGCTTGACGCGGGCGTCCCGACCCAACACGCTCGGTGCGGGAGGCCGCATGCGCCGGACAGCTGGGGTCGTGCTCGCGATTGCGTTCGGGGTCGGGTTGCTGGGCATGGTCGAGCACCGCTCGGCGGCGACCGGGCTCGCGCCGCGACCGCGAAGGGCTCGAAAGCGGCGCGGCCGCCGCCCAGGTCGCTGGACGACATCTTCCGACTTCGAGGTGAAGACTTCCTCGGCGCCCTGGCGGAGCGAACGTCCCTGAGCGCAGACCGCGTCGGATTCGACGAGCTGAGCCCGAGCGAGGCAGCGCTCCTCGACGTCTGGGCGCTCGAGGCCGAGGTGAACAACGGTGGCTTCGATCAGTACTTCTTCAACTCGTCGGGCGACCGGGCCCGCGGTGCGCTGGCGGGCCTGGAGCTGATCGGCGCCGGCAAGACGGCCGCCATCGTGCGGCGGGCGCTGGCGGTCTTCGGTCGTCAGGGCCCCGCGCCGTCGCGAGCGGCGCGCTGGGAGCAGATGGACAGGTGGGAGCCCGAGGTCGAAGCGACGCTGGACGCGCTCGATACCGAGTTCTACGCGTACCCCGAGCCGCTCGCCGAGCTCATGGAACGACACTGCCGTGCGCACCGGGAGGCGTTCGCGCGGTGAGGGCGGCGGAGCCGGTCGAGGGGCAAACGTCCGCGGGCCAATCGATCACTGCCGTCAGCCCGCCCAGAGCGCCAGCCGCGCCGCGAACGCGCACAGGGTGAGGCCTGTGGCGAGGTCGAGGGCCCGCCATGCGACGGGGCGGGCCAGGAGTGGCGCGAGCGCGTGGGCCGCGAGCCCCAGCCCGCCGAACCACGCCGCGCTCGCCGCCGCGGCGCCGCCGAGGAACCACGGCGTCCCGCCCGCCGGCTGGGCCACCGCCTGTGTGCCCACGAGCAGGACCGTGTCGAGGTAGACGTGCGGGTTGAGGAAGGTGAAGGAGGCGCCCTGGGCGAGCGCCGCGCGCCGGGAGAGCGGCGCGCCGCCGGCGGGCGCGAGCGCGTCCCGGCGCGTGGCCCGGCGAAGCGCGCGGAGGCCATAGAGCGCCAGCGCGGCCACGCCGCCCCAGGTGACGAGCGCGACGGCCGCGGGGTGAGCCTGCACCGCGGCGCTCACGCCGGCCACGCCGGAGATCATGAGCAGCGCGTCGGCGGCCGTGCAGAGCAGCACCACTGGCCAGACGTGCTCGCGGCGGAGCCCCTGTCGCAGCACGAACGCGTTCTGCGGGCCGACCGCGACGATGAGGGAGGCCTGGAGGCCGAAGCCCGCCAGCAGAGAGGCGTTCATGCGCGGCAACATGCGGCGCGAGTGGATTCAGGTACAGTGAAGAGTGCTGCAGATGGTTAAGCGTCGCTAAGGCCGGGCCGGCCACGCCGTGCGCAGCGAGGAGGCTCCCGTGCTGGACTACCCGTTGCTCGAGGCGATCGCCGCGGTGGACCGCGAGGGCAGCTTCGAGGGCGCCGCGAGGGCGCTGCACCTCACGCCGTCCGCCGTGTCGCAGCGTGTGAAGCTGCTGGAGGAGCGGGTCGGCTCGACGCTCGTCGTGCGCGGCCGTCCCTGCGCGGCCACGCCGACCGGCCGCCGCCTCTGCCGCCACGTGGAGCAGGTGGGGCTCCTCGAGCGCGAGCTGCGCGGCGTGTTGCCCGGCGTCGCCGCCGGGGACGAGCCCGGGGCCGCGGCGGTGCTGCGGGTCGCCGTCAACGCCGACAGCCTGGCGACGTGGTTCCCCGCGGTCATGGCCCGCTTCGCGGCGGAGGACGGGACGCTCCTCGACGTCGCTCTCGACGACGAGGCGCACACCGCCGAGTGGCTCCGCACCGGCCAGGTGCTGGCGGCCGTCGCCGCGCGGGCCGAGCCCGTGCCCGGGTGCCGGAGCGTGGCGCTCGGGCGGCTGCGCTACGTCGCGACCGCGAGCCCCGCCTTCGTCGCCCGGCACCTGCGCGCGGGCGTCGATGCGTCCACGTTGGCGCGCGCCCCCACGCTCCGCTTCGGCCCCAAGGACGCGCTGCAGCGCCGCTGGATCCGGAAGGTCTGCCGCCGCGAGCTCGACCCGCCCGCGCACGTGCTCCCCGCGACGCAGGCCTTCCTCGACGCCACGCTCACCGGCCTGGCCTGGGGAATGAACCCGGAGCACCTCGCGCTGCCGCACCTCGCGGCGGGGCGGCTGGTGGAGCTGGTCCCGGGAACGTCGATCGACGTTCCGCTGCACTGGCAGCACGCGCGGCTCGCGCCGCCGGCTCTGGAGCGGCTCACGCGGGCGGTCGTGGCGGAGGCGAGGGAGGGGTTGGGCAGGGGATAGGGGCGGAGTTGCAGGCGCCGTTCAACGGTTCGTGAAGCGGTCGCCGCCCGGGCGGCGGGGCAGCAGCGCTTCGTGCCTGGCGCCAGACTGAGGCGAGGCGCGAGCAGCCGCGGGTCCGCGTAAGGGTGTACCGCGGTCCCGTCGGGACGACTGCTGCACGGTTCGAGCTCTGACTTCGCGGAAAGCACTCCGGTACACTTCGGCGATGGAAGAGCGGGGAGCGGACTCCGGAAGCACGTGGTGGAACGATCGGCAACCTCGGTTCACATTGCTGGTCATCGCCATCTACGCGCTCCTGGTCGTCGTCTTCGAGGCCGGGCTCGGGTGTGGCGATCGGATCGGCCTTCGCGGGGGCGGGGCCGGCGTCTACTTGCTCGTCATCGCGTTCTACGGGCTCATCGCGAACGTCTGCTACGAGCTGATCGCTCGGGTCGAGGGGCTCGCAAAGCCCAAGAACGTCGCTGCGTACCGCCGGAGGATGTTCGTGGTGGCGGTCGTGCTCGGGATCGTGATTCCGGTCGTCGTCGGCGCGTTGTTCTAGGTCGCCGGTCACACGGAGCCGTTCGGCGGGGGAGCCGGAGGCAGAAGGAGCCGGTTGGCGTGGCCGTCGTTCTTCGGCACGACCACGTTCACCACTCCGAGAGCGTCGAGGTCGGCGCACATCATTGCGCCGACGCGGGCGTTCGCCGCATCCGCACGCTCAGTGATCGCTTGGATCTCACGGAACGCGCGCTCGACCGCCTCTCGTTGCTCTGCGGCATCCGCGGGGCAGGTCTGCATGCCGAGCAGTCCGAGCACCTGGAGGTTCGCGACGAGTGCGTTGCGGTCCGGTTCCGCTGCCGCAGAGCGTGATCGCACGATTTCGGGGCGGTGACTCCGCGCCGGCCCACCTTCGGCAGGCCGCGACGTCTTGAAGTCGTGACTCGTCGCTCTCTGCAGAGTCGGACGACCGTCGCGGCCGCCGGGCGCCAGAGCCGGCTGGGTGCCCTTCGGTGCGTACCGTAATTAGAAGAAGGCCCGCTCGACGTTCGGTCGAACGGGCCCTTAACTGGCTGGATCTGCTCAGCAAATGCTGAGAGCCGACACCCAGACTTGAACTGGGGACCTGCTGATTACGAATTGTACGCCAATGGTTATCGCCAAATAACACGGCATCACATACGCAACGGCCGACCCATTGAAATCTTTGGTGAACCACTAACCGGCGGCGTACATTGTGTGTAACAAGACAACACACAAGAACAGCCATGATTTCACCCCTATACACACCCCCAGGAGTCGTCACGATGCCGTCGGCGCCTAAGCGCAGCCGGCGGTCGTACGGCTACTTTGTGGGTGCGCTGTATAGTGGTGACCGGATTCGGCTTCATTGTGCGAGCGTGCACAATGTTGCTACCGTCCGGCGCCAGCAAGGGAGCGCCGATGCCATCCATCCGCCTGACGGCCGTCGCCGTTGAGAAACTCGCCACCCCCGCAACCGGCCGCCTCGAGGTCTACGACGCCGAGGTGCCCGGCCTCGTCCTCCGGGTGTCCGCTTCCGGCGTGAAGAGTTGGTCGTTCACGTACCGCGTCAAGGGCGATCCTCGTCGGCTGACGCTCGGCGCCTTCCCGGGCGTCACGCTCAAGCTCGCGAGAGAGCGCGCCCGCGACGCGAGGGCGGCGGTCCAGCGTGGCGAGGACCCGGTCTCCGACCGGAAGGAAGCGGAGAGGGAGCAGGCGCTCAACGGGTTCACCGCCTGCAAAAAGGACTTCATCGAGAAGTATGCGAAGCCGAAGAACAAGACGTGGAAGGAGACGGAGCGCGTGCTCGACCGGCTCGCGGTTCCGGTCTGGGGCGATCGGCCGGTGAAGGAGATCCGGCGGCGAGACGTGGTGGAACTCATCGAGGACGTGGCAAGCGATACGCCTTTCCAGGCGAACCAGTTGCGGCTCCATCTCTCCAAGATGTTCAGCTGGCTCCTCGTCCGCGAGGTCGTGGATGCCAACCCAGTCACGGGCATCCCGCCGCCTGTGGACCTCCACCCGCGCGAGCGCATCCTGTCCGACGCCGAACTGGTAGCCCTGTGGAAAGCGACCCTGCGGCTCGGGTTCCCGTTCGGCCCCGCCACGCGGTTCCTGCTGCTGACGGGTGTACGCCGGAACGAGGCGGGGTTCCTGCGGTGGGACGAGTTGGACGGCAACTGGGCCGCCATGCCCGGCTCGCGGATGAAGAACGGGCGCGACTTCCGGGCGCCGCTTTCCGCCGCCGCCAAGGCGATCGTCGACTCCATGCCGAAGCTCGGCGTCTACGTGTTCACCACGAATGGGAAGACGCCGATCTCGGGGTGGGGGAAGGCCAAGGAGCGCCTAGACAAGCTCATGTCCGAGGAACTCCGCGAACGCGTGGCCGAATGGCGGTTCCACGACCTGCGTCGGACGATGGCCACAGGCGTCGCGATGCTGGGCTACCGCCGCGAGGTCATCGATCGCATCCTCGCGCACGTGCCGCAGAAGTCGGACGTGACGAGCTCCGTCTACAACCGCTTCATGTACGACGCGGAGGCGATGGAGGCGGTTCAGAAGTGGGCGGCGCACGTCGCGCGGCTGACGACCGGGCTCGAGGTCGTCCAGACCGCGGATGCCTCAGTGTAACGGCGGCACGGACAGCCACGGCTTCACGGTGGGGGTACCTGGGACACGTACCCCCTCCCGAAAACCCACCAAAGCGCGGAATTCGCAGTCAGGCGCGGCCGGGGGGCCCCCGCCATACCGCCGCTACCGCGCGTGCGGGTCGCCAGGGATCGCGTCCCAGTTGCCCACGTCGAGGGCGAGTGCCCGTTCCAAGCGAACCCGGTACGCTGCCGCGACCGCCTTGATGTCGGCGAGTGCGGTAGCGGCGGTCGCTGTCGGCTTGTAGAGCGTGGTGTTGGGCAGGTTGTAGGATTGCCCGTTGTGCGTCCAGAAGTCGGAGTAGCCCTTCTCCTTCATCGCGTTCTTGACCTCGACGTGCCTCGCGTCGACGTCGTACGTGACGACAGCGGCCATCGCGCTAGCCCTTCCGCTCCGGCGGGTCGTTCCCGTAGCTGTTCCGCTCGCCGATCTCACCGTCCTTCTTGTGGATGACGTGCTCGGTCTCGCGCTGGATCGCCTGCTTCCGCCCAGCCTCTTCAGCGTTCGCCTTCTTGTGGTGCTCGCTGAGGACCTTCCCGTTCTGCTTGTTCGCCCAACCCGAACCGCTCGGCACGGTGTGGACCGCGCCGCTCGTACCGCCCTTGCCGCTCCTGGCCATGAGTGGCCTCCTTTCGCGCTTGGTTGTGCGCCAGGGGTCTGACATTGCCGTACGTGCCGCACGTTCAGGCTGGAGCGAACTCGCGGGATCACCCTCAGTTCACGCGGACTTACGGGCGAGCGATGCAAGCACTCGAAGTTCTTAAGGAGAAGAGTCACTCCGCGATGTGGGCGACCAGAAGCCGAGTTCCCGGACCCCAGACCCAGCGTGTCAGACCTGTGTGGGACGATGCCCGGCATGGCTGACCTCCCGCGACTGGCCGAGATCGTCGAAGCACGAAAGTCCGTTGAGCGCCTTCAGTCGTTCGACGCATCGACACTGACGCGAGCGGGCGAACTGGGAAGCCTCAATTTCCAGGATGTGGTTGCCCCGGCGCAGCGCCTGATCAACTTGGTGTCGCTGATCTCGCTCGACGCGATCGACGACCTGCCCATCGCACATGCGAATGCGGTCAGGAGCCAAGCTGATTCGATCTTTAGCTACTTCGATCAAATCCTGAAGTTCACCCTTGAGGTAGGGAGTCCGAAGCAGGCCCGGGACCAGTTCGTAGCGCAGGTCCGGACGGCCTACGACCACGCCTGGACGGCGCTGAACCCCGTGATCGCGTACTCGCTTCGTCGCTCATCAGACTTCGATCGACTCGAGCGCGAGGCGCGTGCGACGATCCAAAGCATGAAGGATCGCGTCGCGGAACTCGAGGCCGAGATGGCGAAGCGGAAGGCTGACGCGGACGAAACCCTCAAAGAGATTCGGAAGGTCGCTGGCGAACACGGTGTGTCGCAGCAGGCGATTTACTTCAAAGATGAGGCGGAGGCTCACGACAAGTTGGCGACAACGTGGTTGAACCGCACTGTCGGACTCACGATCGTGTTGCTCGGGTACGCCGTGTCCACGTTCTTCATCCACAAGATTCCGTGGCTCGCGCCCCAGGGGGTCTACGAAACGGCCCAACTCGCGGTCAGCAAGGCCTTGGTGTTCGTGACCATTGCCTTCCTGCTGGTTCTGGCCGCGCGCAACTACACGGCGCATCGTCACAACGCTGTGGTCAACAAGCATCGTCAGAACGGGCTTGTCACTTATGGTGCGCTAGTCAAGGCCGCGAGTGCAGGTGCGAATAGTGACATCATCCTGACGAAGGCGGCTGAGTGCATCTTCGATTCCCAGTCCACGGGGTTCGCCAAGGGAGACGGAGTTGACTCCGGGGGTATGTCGATGATCAACGTAGGCGTTCCCGCCCTGAAGATGACCGGTCCAACTAGCTAATGGCGAGTCCTCCCCGCGAAAGATTGACGTTCTCTCAGGCATATGGGCATGAGCCGCTGCCAGCGCCACTGCGCCTTGGCGAGCTGCCACAGGCGGTTCGAAATGCGCTCTTTGCGGTCCTGGTTGAGCATCTGACTTCGTCAACGACAGTGACGTACCTGACGTCCGGGGCCGTCCGACGAAGGCTTCGGGACCCATGGCTATCGATCCTGCGGAAGCAGCATGTGCACTTCTACCAGAGGCCCGCGGATGAATTTGAGCCTTCTTGGTCAGACGTCATAGCCGACATTAAGAGCACATGCTTCAACGCGCAGTTCGACAGGGTGCTCTCGCTCATAGAGTTCTTTTCCCGTGAGGACTTCCTGATCGATCCTTCGCTGGCGGATGAGTTCAACAGCGTATTCGAAGCGTATTCGGTTCCGTATCGGTTGGTTGATCCCGGGCCCAGCGTGATCCCGATGGCGACGGAGGAAGAGGGGCAAGTCGTCAGGCAGGCTTTCTTGGATCTTGGCAGCGATAGGTTCGCAGGGGCGAGGAAACACCTCCACGACGCCGGCGTCTACCTTGGCCAACCCGGGAAGGAAGCGGGCAGCATCCGCGAGAGTATTCACGCGGTAGAGTCCGTCTGTAAGGTTCTTGCGGAGTCGCCCA
The DNA here is from genome assembly GCF_000964525.1 of Anaeromyxobacter sp. PSR-1. Lineage (GTDB taxonomy): Bacteria > Myxococcota > Myxococcia > Myxococcales > Anaeromyxobacteraceae > Anaeromyxobacter. The sequence continues at coordinate 3,889 of NZ_BAZG01000011.1, read as the reverse complement.
ATGCGACGTTGACCTCTGCGCTCGGTCGCTTGAAGACCAAGATCCCGATGCATCCGGCCTTCGCGACCGCCTTGGAAAAGCTCTACAGCTATACGAACGACGAGAAGGGGATTCGCCATGCCCAGCTCGGGAATGAGGCAAACGCGGACCTTGCCGATGCGCAGTTCATGTTCGGTACCTGCGCTTCGTTCGTGAGCTACCTCATCGGCAGGGCCCGGACAGCAGGGCTTGTCTAAGCGTTCGTAGGCTTCTTGCTCTTCGCCCATCGCTGGTACTGCGTCCGCGCCGTGTAGAAGGCGATCCCGCGCCGGATGCACTCGTCCACGATCTCCTTGCGCGTGGCCTGCGGGTTAGCCTTCCGCATCTCGTCTGCCATGGCCCATACCGCCTTGGTCGGCTTCTCGACCGTGGACTTGCTGGGCTTGGCAACCTCGGGCTTTGCTGGGGCAGGGGAGGCGGGCGGGGTCGCCGCGGGCGTGGTGGCCACAGGTGGCGACTTCGGCTGGTCGGCGTAGTCCTGGACAACGAGCTTGGGCGCCTCGGCCGGCGGGGTCGCCGCGCTTGCGGGAGCGTTGTCCAAAGGTGACGTCGCAGGCGGCTCCTTCGGCGTCCACTCCCAGTGGCTCTTGCCCGCGCTCTCCCAGACCTGGACTACTTCGTAATCGCCCTCCTTGTGTCCAGCCTTCTTCGCCGCGCGAACCGCCGATGCCCTGAGTTCGTAGGTCTTCGTCGTCATGTGAGCCTCCGCTACGAGATGCGGGTCCAGGTTGCGCGTACTGGTCCCACGCCGTGAAGGACTGCCCGACCTCGAGCGCCCCGATGGCCTCCACCTCATCCATCGAGTCGAAATCGAAGTCGCCGGAGAACTCGTCGAACGTCCCGACCTGCGTGTCACCCGACTTGAAGTCCACACGGGACATTGCGCGCTACTCCGGTCCGGCTGGGAGGGCCATTCCTCCTCAACCGTTGACCGTAGTGTCACGCCACTCGTGTTCTTTGGCTCCTGTTGTCGTAAGGCGATCTCGGGTCCGATGATTGCGCTGTGAGTTTCGCAGGGAGGATTAGGTAGGGACCGGGTGGGTGGCGGGTAGGGACCTCGGGGAATGGTAGATTCCCGTGTAGCCGTGGTGGGTTATCTGCGCTCTGGGTAGGCAGGTAGGAAGGGTGGGTAGGGTAAACAGATAGCGCGGTCTAGACGCAAGTAGATCAAACAAAAGCCATACTGGTACTACCTACCCTTCCTACCTTCCTACCTACTCTATACATAAACTACTGTATTCATTAGGGGTGAGTCATCTTCGAGTGGGTAGGGAAGCTAGGTAGGAAGAGCGGTTGAGGTTCCTACCTACTCGGCGTGATGAAGAGCCCGTTAGATCGGGTTCAGCGCGGACTGAAGTGGTCCAGGAGACAGGTGCCGGACGCCCAGACCTCGTGCCAGCAAGCGCACCGAACGCGTACTGTTGGCCCCTAGCTCAAGTTCGCGGTGCCCGACGTCAGCCCAATCTGTGGACACCAATCGGCGTCGCCGTAGCTGGGGTGGCACGAGATGCTCTCGCGAGCCGGTCGAGCGGTTCGACGGGTCGGTCCACGACCGTAGTGTCGTGCCTGTACGTCACCCCGACAAGCCACCCCAGCGCTGCCGCGGCTGCCCAAGTCGTTGACGGCACACGCCCTTCGCCGTCGGGCACACTGATTAACTATCAGTCACTCGGCGACCCGGACCGGGGGGTGCACCCCTCCATTCGACCCCCGGGGGGCGCGGCATGTCCGCGTGCCAATTCTTGGGTCCTCTAGCCTAGCTCACCGAGCGTGATCCCGGACCGATCCCTGGGGATCAACAAGGATCGGGTGACCGTTAGGCGTCTACGTTTTCACGGTGTGACACTCACCGTGTTTATGGCTCCGCTACCAATCACGCCGCCCTGGCTCGGGTCGTCTGGGGCGTCACCAGCAGCAGGAGGTGCCGAATCTCCTCCGGTGCCGGTGTCTCCTGCTGCTGGTCCTTCTGGCGAGGAACGCGCGAAGCCCACGCATGATCCGGCGACGGGTCGGTTCGTGAAGGGCGGGGGCGGCCGTCCGAAAGGCTCGAAGAACAAGGCCACTGTGGCCATCGAAGCCATGTTCGAGGGGGAGGCCGAGCAGATTGGCCGCCGTTGCATCGCGCTCGCGAAGGCCGGCGATCCCACTGCGCTGAAGCTGGTCATGGACCGTATCGCGCCCGTGCGGAAGGGCCGTCCGCTGCATGGGCTGGCCCGCCGGTCCAACGAATCGTCGATGGACGCCCTGCTCCGCGCGGTGCTCGAGGGCGAGCTCACGCCCGAGGAGGGCAAGGACGTGGTCGGCATGATCGAGAGCGCCGCCCGTATCGCCGCCACGAAGGTGCTCGCCGAGCAGCGACAGGAGCAGATCGAGGCCTTGAAGCGGGCCGGCGCGTCCGGCGCGCTCGGCGGCGGGGTCATGGTGGTTCCGATCGGAACGATGAACGAGTGGGAAGAGGCGGCGTCACCTGCGCAGCACCTACTGAAGGCACAAGCAAAGGAGTGACGGTCATGGCGAAGTACCTCGTTGGCAGCCCGGATGCGGAGCACTTCATCGACCTCGCAGTTCTCGAGTCGGGTACCAAGGCGATGCTCGGCGATCCGACGAAGATCGGTTCGGCGGTGGGACCGGAGATCGTTCACGCCCACATGGCGCTGCGCGAAGGTGCGCGGAAGGTGGCCGCGCTCGTGGCCGACCCGACGCGTACCGATGTGGCGAAGCACGAGGCCGCGAAGAAGGTTGCCGGTGAGGTGACCGACAAGCTGCGCAAGGCCAAGTCCGCCATCGAAGCCCGCGCGAATCAGCTCAGGGCCGATGCACTCCGCGCCGCCGAATGCGAGTTCGGGCCGAAGCCGGACCGTGCCGGTCTCCACACTGAGGTCCGCACCTGGCTGCGAGAGCAAGCGAGGCAGCCGGACGGGCTGGAGACGATCCGCAAGGCGATGGCGGAGAACGATGATCTCGCATCGGTGGTTTATCACTCGCCGACGTTCCTTACGGGCCTGCCGAAGTCCACGCACGAGACGCTCCGCCTCGATGCTCTGGAGGCGCGTCGTCCAGCGATCTACGGGATGATCAGCGCCGCTCACGATCTCGACGAGCTGGCGCCGAAGTACGACAAGGCGATCAGCAAGGTCACGCTCTTCTTCTACAACCCGGAGATGGCGAACCAGGCCAACAAGCGCGTGGAGGTCTGACGTGACGCTGGCGCAGGAACGGCTCGCGACGTTCGCCGAGTGGGTGGTCGCGTCGTCGCGAGACTGCACGTCTCCCCTCGGCGATCGCATCATCAAGGGGCCGTACGCCATCTTCGTTCCGCTCGATCTGGCTCTGGCTCCGAGCCAGACCTTCGCCACAGAGCACCTGCCCCTGTGGATACCGGAGCAGCAGGTCATCCCGAACCTGCCGCTCTGCACGCAGAGCACGCCGCAGTCGCAGGGCCGCAGGGCGGGACGTCTTCGGCACATCGTCTGGAGTTTCAACCAAGGCCGATTCGAGGGCGCCATCCTGGGCCTGACGGATCGGGGCGAGCCGTTGCAGAGCGTCATGGAGCGCCAAGCGCCGACGCTCGACCTCGCCACGTATCCGGTGTTGTTCGCGCCGCTCTGGGACCTCGACGCCGAAACGCGGACGTTCCTGGACCGGCGCCTCCCAGTGATCCGCGGTTAAAACACGGGCTTCGCCGGTACCCCTTACCAACCCCCGACCCCTCCCCGGAAAACGTGCCAGGCACGGTTTGGCGAGGTGTGGTGGGGGTGCCCGTGGGGCCGTTCAGTGGGTAGGTATCCCCGTCCCGTACCGCTGAACCATCTCCCAGGCGACCTCGCAGTTGACGACCGCGATCTGGTGG
>NZ_BAZG01000012.1 GCF_000964525.1 Anaeromyxobacter sp. PSR-1 | reverse complement strand
TCACCACCACGAAGTCGTTCTCCAGCGTGGCGGCGCGCCCGCCCAGGTCGAGCAGCACCTGCCGCGGCCGGATGGCGGTCACCTGGGAGCCGAGCAGCAGGCGCACGCGCCGTGCGGCGACCAGCTCCTGGAGGCGCGCGCGGTTCGCCTCGCGGCAGCGCGCCAGCTCGGCGCCGCGGTACGAGAGCGTCACCTCCGCGCTCGACTCGGTGGCGAGCTGGATGGCCGCCTCGAGCGCCGAGTCGCCGCCGCCCACCACCAGCACCCGGTTGCCGTCGAACGCCTCCGGGTCGCGCAGGCCGTACAGGACCTTCTCCTGCTCCTCGCCCGGCACGCCCAGCTTCCGCGGCGTGCCGCGGCGCCCGACCGCCAGCACCACCTTCGACGCCTGCACCGTGCCGCGCTCGGTGCGCAGCTCGAAGCGGCCGTCCTCGCCGTCCAGGCCGGTGACCTTGACGCCCTCCTCCACCGCGATGCCCGCCTTCGCGAGGACGCGCTGCCAGGAGGCGAGCAGCTCCTCCTTGCTGATGAGGCGCTTCCCGAACCGGCCCACCAGCGGCAGGTCCACCGGCTCGGTCATCGCCACCTTCTTGCGCGGGTAATGGGCGATCGAGCCGCCCATGGTCCCCTGCTCGAGCAGGCGGAACGGGATGCCGCGCGCCTTCAGCCCGAGCGCGGTGGCGATGCCGGCCGGGCCCGCGCCGACCACCGCGACCGGCGCCTGGCGCGACGCGGTCTCGGCCAGCCGCTCCGCGACCTGGAGCCCCTGCTGGATCGCGTTCTTGATGAGCCCCATCCCGCCCAGCTCGCCGACCACGTGCACGCCGGGCCGCGAGGACTCGAAGAACTCGTCCACCTCCGGCAGGTCCACCCCGCGCTCGGCGGTGCCGAACACCAGCCGGATCGCGCCCACCGGGCACTCGGCGGCGCAGCGCCCGTGGCCGATGCAGTGGTCGGCGTGCACCAGCTTCGCGGCGCCGTCCACGATGCCGAGGATGTCGCCCTCCGGGCACGCGCGCAGGCAGGAGAGGCTGCCGATGCAGATGTTGGGGTCGATGACCGGGTGGAGCGAGCGGGCCAGGTGCTGGCCTCGGGCGCGCTTCGCCTCGAGCTCGGCGGCGTCGCGGCGCTCGCGGGCCCAGCGCCGGCCGAGGTGGCCGCCGGCGAGCAGGCCGACGCTGGCGAGGGAGCCGGAGACGATCCAGAGGGTGGCGAGGTCCATGGAGTTCGGGCGCTGCGGCAGCCTGTCGCACGCTCGCGGGATTGACCTGGATCAGCAAGGCTCGGCCACGTCACCCCCCGTCAGGGAGTATTGACGGTGGGTGACACACGCACCCGCTCCCGCGACCGCGTCTCAGCGCCGCGCCGGCGCCCGGGCCCGGTCCCCGGCAGCGGGCGTCCGCGGCGGGCCGCCGCCGTGTCCGCTTGACAGGAGGCGCGTCCGCTTCTAAGGATGTCCGCTATAACGGAATCGGCCGGGCGACCGGCGGGAGCGAGGGCGCATGCGGATCGCGGACGACGTCACGAAGCTCATCGGAAACACGCCGCTGGTGCGGCTCAACCGGATCATCGACGGCGCCCGGGCGACGGTGGTGGCCAAGCTGGAGAGCTTCAACCCCGCCTCCAGCGTGAAGGACCGCATCGGCGTGGCGATGATCGAGGCGGCCGAGCGCGACGGGAAGATCGCGCCGGACACCATCCTGCTCGAGCCGACCAGCGGCAACACCGGCATCGGGCTCGCGTTCGCCGCGGCGGCGAAGGGCTACAAGCTCGTCCTCACCATGCCCGACACCATGAGCGTGGAGCGGCGCAAGCTGCTGGCCGCGTTCGGCGCGAAGCTGGTGCTCACGCCCGGCGCCGAGGGCATGAAGGGCGCCATCGCGAAGGCGCAGGCGCTCGCGGCCGAGGACCCCCGGTACCTCATCCTCCAGCAGTTCGAGAACCCGGCCAACCCCGAGATCCACCGCCGCACCACCGCGGAGGAGATCTGGCGCGACACCGACGGCAAGGTGGACATCGTGGTCGCCGGGACCGGCACCGGGGGGACGCTCACCGGCGTCGGCCAGGTGCTGAAGGCGCGCAAGCCGTCCATCCGCATCGTGGCCGCCGAGCCGGCCGACTCGCCGGTGATCTCGGGCGGCAAGCCGGGGCCGCACAAGATCCAGGGCTGGGGACCGGGCTTCGTGCCGAAGGTGCTCGACACCTCGCTCATCGACGAGGTGATCACGGTCCAGAACGCCGACGCCGGCGACTTCGGCCGCCGGCTCACGCGGGAGGAGGGCATCCTGTCCGGCATCTCCTGCGGCGGCGCGGCCTGGGCGGCGCGCGAGGTGGCGCGGCGGCCCGAGAACGCGGGCAAGCTCATCGTGGTGGTGCTGCCCGACACCGGCGAGCGGTACCTGACGACCTGGCTCTTCGAGGAGGCGCCGGCGGCGTAGGGTCGGTGGGCGCGGCGGCGATCTCCCCGGAGGCGCCGCCGCACCGCGTCATGAGGCCTCGCGACCACGTTTCGCTCCGTGCGGGGCGCCAGCGTTCAGTTGCGGCCGGCCCCTCCACGCCCCTACCTTTCCGCGGCCCCGCCGGAACGGCCGGCGACCGGAGACGCGGACCATGACCCAGGCTTCCCGTTCGGAGTTCCGCGCCGAGCTGCTCTCCCGGATCCCGCGGTGGTACTCGCCCTGGGGGCACCTGCTCTTCCCCGCGGTGGCCGGCCTCGCCATCGCCGCGTTCGCGCTCTCGCGCATCCAGGGTCTCGCCGCGTGGCAGCTCGCCGCCGTGCCCGCGTTCCTCGTGTTCGGCAACGCCGTCGAGTGGACGGCCCACCGCGGGATGCTGCACCGCCGGCTGCGGTTCGCCGAGGTGTTCTACGTGCGCCACACGCCGCAGCACCACGCGGTGTACGTCGCCGAGGACATGGCGATGCGCGACTGGCGGGAGCTGAAGCTGGTGCTGCTTCCGGCCTACGGCGTGCTCGCCATCCTCGCCGTCACCTCGCCGCTCACGCTCGCCTTCGTCTGGCTCCGCCAGCCCAACCTGGCCGCCCTGTGGGTCGCGAGCGTGGTGCTCTACGTGCTCTCCTACGAGTGGCTGCACCTCGCCTACCACCTGCCCCAGGACCGGTGGCTGGCGCGGACCGCGCTCGTCCGGACGCTGCGGCGGCACCACCAGCTCCACCACGCTCCGCACCTCATGAACCGGTGGAACTTCAACGTGACCGTGCCGCTCTGGGACTGGGTCCGGGGCACGCTCTACCAGGCGCCCGCGCCCGGCTCCCGCCCCGCCGCGCAGCCCACCGGCGCGGCCGGCCGCGCGCCTTGATCGCGCGCAGTTCCCGCCCTCCCCGTCCGGGAAACGCGCCCCTTTACACGAGCCCAAGGGTCGGGTACTAGACCGCGCGACCCCATCGTCTAGAGGCCCAGGACACGGCCCTTTCAAGGCTGGAACCGGGGTTCGAATCCCCGTGGGGTCAAGTAGCTGAATTTAAAGGGCTTTCCGGCACATCCGGGGAGCCCTTTTGTTTATCCAAGTGTACCTATGTGTATCACTGATGTACCACCTACCCACCCAAGGAGGGTGGCATGGCCTACAAGAAATGGCTCGGTGGGCGGTACTGGGAGGCCCCTGGAATCAAGGTCTTCCACATCTACAAGATGCGGAACGGCAAGCGGTACTCGGTCAGCACGAAGTGCTCGACGGAGAAGGCGGCGCTGAAGGAGTACGAGCGGTGGGAGCAGGACCCAGACAACTACAGGCCGCTCGGAGGCGAGGACGGGGTCACGCTCGACCAGGACCTCATCGACTCGTACGTCGAGACGCTACGTGCCGGCGGTCGTTCTGAGGGTCGGATCGGACGCTGCCGGTCGTACTTGAAGTGGTGGGCGGAGCGGCTGCCCTCGGACATCTCGAAGGCGAACCTCAAGGACTTCAACCTCGCCCTCAAGGAAGCTCCGAACCGCGGGATGCGGGTGAACGTCGTCAGCGCCTTCTGGACTTGGCTCGTGAAGAGCGGCCTCGTGGAGAAGGACCCGACGAAGTCTCTGGTCAGGCCGCCCGGGAAGCCAGCCCAGCTCACCCGGCCCAAGGTCATCTCGGACGACCGACATCAGAAGGTCATGAAGCATCTGTCTGAGGAATACCGGGACCTGATGGTCTTCCTCGAGGCCACCGGCTGGCATGTCTCGGAGTTGGAACGGTTCGCCCAGGACGACGGCGGCAACCTCACCTACCCTCGGCGTAACGGGAAGGACATCTACGTGGCCGAGGTCATCCACAAGTCGGGCCGGGTCCACCGGACCGAGCTGACCGAGGAGGCTGAGGAGGTGGCGGTCCGCATCCGGGGCCGTGGCCCGTTCAACCGAGTGATGTTCTACCGGGCGGTGAAGAAGGCCTGTGAGGATGCGAAGGTGAAGCCGTTCACGCCGGGCATGTACCGGGCGACCCTGGCCACGAAGGCTGTCGAGGCAGGCGAGGACCCGAAGGCTGTGTCGGCCTTCCTGGGACACTCGTACAACACGATGATGAAGTTCTACGCCACCCGGGCTGTGGTTCCTCGTCCTAGGATGAAGTAACTCTGCGACGTAGAGCGGCGGAGATCTTGGCTCGGGTCTCCGCCGTCTGCTTCTTGCCGGTCATCCCACGATGATTCTCTGAGAGCTTCTTCCGGTATTCAGCAGAGAGCTGCTTACCCTTGTTCCAGGCAGGCGTTCCCTTCTTAGCTTCTGAAATACGCCGCCGTGTTTCCTCTGAGACGGGAGTTTTCCTCGGGCCGCGGCGTCCGCCGCCACCGTCAGAACTGTTCGTGAGGTCTAGCTCTTGCTGTCGGTAAAGAGCAATCCAGCGAATCTCCGCTGTATCGAGTAGTTCCTTAACATCTGGGCTCTCGTCAAAGCTCTCAACGACTTCGATCTCGTACTGCAAGCCTAGGCTCAGAAGCTGTCTGATCCACCTGTAGCAGTGAGATTTGCCAGCATCATGGTTCAGCCTGGCTCTAGCCGCATGATCACGGGGACGATCGAGGCCCCTGCTTGATTGTCCGATATAACGGACCCGACCATCTCTGGGGTCCTTCAGGGCGTAGATGAGATGTTTTGTGTTCACCTAATAGGTAGGCTCTACGCCACCTAACGTCCCAGTTATTCTCAGGTGCCTCGGGTCAAGACCAAGGCCTGACCTACCTCGCCATCGCCTGGAGCCGCTTCACCCGCTCACAGGAGTCGAGGCGCTCCCGGCAGTAGGTCTCGATCTCAGCCTGCTTGTCCCTGAGGGACTTGTCGGCGTCGCGCCACTTGCTGCATGCCCGATCCCGATCCTCGATCGACCTCGGGTTGTTCTGGCTGGCCATCTCTGAAGAGAGCTCACAGGAACGCTTTGCGTTCGCCAGGCTCTCGGTCGCCAGCCGCAGGCCCCAGAAGTGCGTCTCGGTGGTCTTATCGATCTGCGTGGCGCTCGGGCCGCAGGCTGCGATCAACAGTACGGCGAGAATCAGCTTCCTCATGATTATCCCCTCGAAGTTCGGTGGAGGGGCCCGCCGCCACGCCTTATCTGAACCGCCCCATCCACCATTTGTGTGGTGCAACAGCAACATGCCTGCCTCTCAAGTAGTGCGATGTCGGTGCAACCCCGATCCGGTCCATGAGCCGTTTCTGCGTCAACAGAAACGGCTTTTTTCATACCTAGATCCTGTTTAACGTCAATCCTAAATAGCAACACAAAAATAAAGAGGCCATCGCATTTGTAAATTATATCACTGAGTTTACTCAGCGTTTCACCTATGTCCCTCGGCCCGCCACTTGCTGAGGAGGTCGGCGACAATGCGCTGCACCTCGGGATCGTCCTCCTGCCTCTTGAGGCGGCCTTGGCTGCGATGGCCCATCACGGCGACTCCTGGCATGTGGTAGTAGACGGCCGCCTTGGACACTTGGACCTGCTCGGCGATCTCGGCGACCGACAGCCCGAGGGCAGCCAGACGCCGAAGCTCGGCGATCTGCTCATCGGTGACGGTCCGTCTACGGCCAGGCTTCCCGCTCATGACTTCAGCTTCCTTCCGATCTCGATCGCCTTTTGGCGCTCGGTCCTGACCCGTTCCTCGTCCACCGGGATATTCAGGCAGTAGTGGCAGACGCCATCTTTGACGAGGTAGCGGGGCAGGATCCTGAGGCACTCACGGCAGTGGGTCAGCCGATGCGCCGTGTAAAGTTCCCGTTCCCAGGCTCGAAGACAGGGCATCGCATGCAGCCTCCGGTTCACATCGCAGTCGAGGCGGTCTGACGCCTGTAGCTGTTGCGGATCGGCCTGGGAATCTCGGGATGGGCGTCGGCCCAGTGAAACCCGGAGTTGATGTGCACCACGGTTAGGTAGCCGATGCCGAAAGCGTCGGCGATCTCGTAGTACGTCTGGTCCGTGTCCCGGAGCAGCTCCACGATACGCTCGGCGTTCTCGCTGCCGATGAACTTGCGCCGCTTACGTGGGCAGAGATTACGATCCCAGGCCTCTTGGATGTTCTCGGCGTGAGTGGTCGCCCTGAGGTGTGCAGGGTTGCAGCACTGCTTCACGTCGCAGCTATGCGCTAGCTCAAGACCTTCAGCGATCTGACCGACGAAGGTCTCGTAGGCGAACCTGTGTGCCTTAATGTATAGCCCACGGCCGAGGTTGAGGCTGCCGTAGCCGTTACCGGACAGACTCCCTGTCCAGATCCAACAGCCCGTCTCCGGGTCGATACGTACCTTCTTCCAGAACCGCTTCAGCGGATCGATCCTCTTGCTTGCCATCTCATTAACTCTCCCAGACTACCAAACCAGCTCTCATGTTCCTGAGACAGTCGAGACTACATACCGGAACCTCGAAATCTGCCTCTGTGTAGAAGGTCCGTCCGCATGACTTGCACACCGATTTCACCCTGGACGGATCCTCGTGTTTGACGGGCGACCGGAACGCCACCCTCGTGCCCTGCTTCGGCCGGCGCATCACTTGCCCCCTCGCTTCTCAAGACGGTCCAGCGTCGACTCGACACGCCTCTGGCTCTGAGCGATCTCATCGATCAGCTGCCGAAGAGTCGGGGCCGGCGCCGGGACACGGCAGTCATCGCAGATCAACCTGGGACGACCGATCGCCGTGCTACGGCTGTAAGTGAACTCTGCTCCGCACTCGTTGCATACTCCCTTCAGTTTCATATCCATCGCCTCCTATCTCAATTAGGAGGTCGGACAGATATTTACCCTGGAGGACGCAAAATATTTTGCAAAAGTGACGAAGTGACTGGTGACGATCGGAGGCCCTCTGACAGCCGGGCCATCCAGGACATAGGCCTGCCGGTTCCGTCACTCGCCGAGGGGTCCTGGGTGATCGAGCGATGGTCCTGAGGAATGGTCAGGAAGTGGTTGGGATGTTCCTGGACGTCCTAGGTATCCCTGAGGAGACCCGACGATGATCCAGTGCCCGAAGTGCAAGAGTGTAGAGGTGACCCTGAGCAAGGGCTCTGGCCCGCATGCGGCAGCGGCCAGATGCAGCTCATGCAAGAAGTTCTGGTGGGTGAAGCGGGACGATCTGATCAGGCACAGGGCAGAGGAATCAGAGAATGAAATCAGATCATGATTCCAGCCATGTAATTTTTACAAAGAGCAGTAAAAAGCAGAAAAATTGGTCACAAAGTCTTTTGAGCCGCCTATTTCCCTGCAAGGGGGCTGCTGAGAGAGGCTGCTGAAAAAGAAAAAAGAGTTGTCTGCGTTCCGCCTCTATTCTTATTTCCGTTATGCCTCCGGCATGCTCTTAATCTATAGCTATAGACTATAGAATAGCTAGAAGCTTAAGACTGAAGACTAGACTATAAGAGAAGATCAGATACAGGCTGAATGCTAGATTAGATACTAGATATAGCTAGAAGCCCTGATACAGGCTTCCCTCACAGATCGGTCCTCGATCGGCCCTGACTGAACTCCTAGACAGTCAGGGCTTTTCTATTGCCCGTTCGTCGAGAATCCGACGGAAATTAATATAGCTAGGGCTGAAAGTTTGCCGAGGGCCATACCTAGAACGTGGCCCTGTCTCCCCTCAGAATATGCATGCACCCAGGCTGCTCGATCCGGGTCAGAGGAGCATCACGCTGTCCTCAGCACCAGCAGGCCGCAGCCGAGGCTTACGCACAGAGGCAGGCGCAGAACAGAGAGAAGCGAGCCGATCGCTACGCCCTCTACCGTACGCCTGAATGGAGACGGCTCAGGGCAGTTGTGCTGGCAGAGGAACCTACCTGCCGGATGTGCGGAGAGAAGGCGACGGTCGTTGATCACATCACTCCTCATCTCGGTGACCTGATGTTGTTCCTCGATAGAGCCAACCTTCAGGCGCTTTGTAAACGTTGCCACGATTCTAAAACGTGCCGTGAGGACGGCGGTTTCGGACACAAGAGGAAGGAAGTGATCAGGTGATTTGGCGGGAGTTCGACCACTCGAAGTTCAAGGGCCTACAGGTCCAACCACGGAGCGATGAGAACCCAGAGCAGACGATACGGCGGTTCAGTCGGAAGGTCCGTGACGGTCAGATCTTGAGGCAGTACCTGGACAGACGGCACCACACGAAGCCGTCCCAGCGCAGGAAGCAGAAGGAAGCGAGAGCAGCCTTCGACCGTAGAGCAGAGGATGGCTGCTCGAAGTGACCAGTGACGATCGGAGAGGGCGGGACGGAAGGGATGGTGGCAACCATGGCTCAACATCCCAATCACTCTGAAGGGCTCCGAAGGGCCTCGGTGAGTGACTCAAGATAATGGGCCTGGGGGTCCCGTCCCCCATCGCCAGGTCAAAACTTGCGCGGTCAGCGAAACGAGGAACAAAGTCTATGGGTGGCAAAGGATCGGGCGGGGCTAACCGCCTACCAGACGAGATCAAGAAGGCGTCCGGCACGCTCCGCAAGGACCGGTCGAAACCTGACGCACCTCAGATCGATGTCGTGGAGGTCCCCGCACCACAGCCCGGCCTCGATGGCACAGAGCGTACGATCTGGCTCAGATTGAAGCAGGCCGTCGACCACCTCGGAGTCTATGGCGCCGAGGATTACGACGCCTTCGTGATGACTGTCTCTGTCAGGTCCAACTACGAGCGTCTACGCCTCAGCCCGGACGCCACGCAGAAGGAGCTGATCGCCGCCCAGCGGGCGGTGAAGGAGTGGCTGTCGGTGTTCGGTCTGACTCCTCAGTCTCGATCCACCGTCAGCATCAAGGGCAAGAAGCCCGAGGATTCCGCGTTCAAGCGGATCTTTGATGACCTCATGAATTGATGCCGAAGAAGCCCGTCAAGCGTGACTACTCGAAGATAGCCAAGCAGTACGCCAGAGAAGTCATCGACGGGAAGATCGTCGCCTGTAAGCTGACGGTCGGTGCGTGTAAGAGGTTCCTGAACGATCTGGAGCGGTCGAGGTCGGACGACTTCCCGTTCAAGTTCGATCAGAAGAAGGCGGCCAAGGCCTGCACTTTCATCGAGTGTCTGCCCAGGAACGACGTTCCTCGGTACGAGCGGATCCACCTCGAACCCTGGCAGGTGTTCATCGTCGCCAACCTCTTCGGTTGGGTCGACAAACGGACAGACCTCAGGCGCTTCCTGGTCGCGAACATCTGGATGGGTAAGGGGAACGGCAAGTCGTTCTTGGCCGCGCCCATCGGCATCTACATGGCGTTCATGGACGGCGAGATGAACGCCGAGGTCCTCGCCTACGCCTTCAGCAAAGAGGGCACGGACTACGTCTGGAAGACCGCCAAACAGATCCTCGAGGCGGCCGTGGGCTCACAGCTCGACATCGCCAAAGAGCTCGGGATCGAGCTCAACGCCAGCTCCCTGCTAAACACGAAGTCTGGCTCTGTCTTCAAGCCGAAGACCGCCAACGCCGACAGCCAGCACGGATCACGCCCGAACTGCCTGATCCTCGATGAGCTGCATGTCCTCAGGTCTGACCTCTGGGACGCACTCAAGGGAGCCATCGTCAAGAGGAAGCAGGCCCTGCTCCTCACCCTCAGCACGGGCGGCTTCGACACCAGCTCCATCGGCTACGGCATCTTCCAGCAGAACAAGGACATCCTCGAAGGGAAGGTCGAGGCCGAGGAGACGTTCACCGTCATCTATCAGGCCGAGACGGACGACATCGCCGATCGACGTGGCTGGCTCATGGCCAACCCGAACCTCGGTGTCAGCGTCTACGAGCGGAACCTGGAGAAGCTGGCCCGTGACGCCCTGGCCATGAGCCAGCAGCGTGGCCAGTTCATCATGTACCACCTGAACCGCTGGGCCGGCGCCGCCGAGGGGTGGATGGCGATCGAGAAGTGGGACGCCTGCGCCGATCAGAAGCTCAGCCTCGAACAGTTCAAGGGACAGCGGGCGTTCATCGGTCTGGACCCGGCCGCCAAGGGCGACATCTTCGCCATCGCGATCGTGTTTGTCGGCACCGACGAGCAGGGCCGACGGAAGTACACGGCCTTCTTCGACTGTCACATCAACGAGAACTCTGTCGCCCAGATGCAGAACGCCGGGATGCTCCGTGGATGGGGCATCGACGGTCACCTCACGATCCACACAGGCGACACGATTGACCAGCTCCAGGTGGCCGAGTCGGTGGCTGACTACGTCGAGATGTTCCCGGGATCCACGGTCTGCTTCGACCCTGCCTTCGGTGACTCGGCCCTCGGTCAGGTGCTCATGAGGGAGGGTATCGAGCCCGTCGAGGTCCGCACCAACCCCGTGAACATGAACCGTCCGATGACCGAGACCGAATCGGCGGTGCTCGAGAAGCGGCTCGTCCACACCGGCAACCCGGCCGTCTCCTGGCAGATCGGCAACGTGGTGGCGTTCAAGAACCGTGGCGGACTGATCACGCCCGACCGCTCCTCACCGACGGCAAAGATTGACGCCGCCACGGCTCTGTTCACGGCCATGGCGTTGGCGCAGGACGCAGCTTCGGAACAATTCGACGGACCATTGCTATTCAGATTGTTGGGCGATCGGCCTGAAAACCAAAGTCGCGCCTAGATATGAGGAGCGCGCTAAGAACATGAGCATTTGGACACGTCTTTTCAACAGGACGCAACCGGCCGATCCAAGGTCAACCTATCCCTCGTTCTATGCGAACGGGATGGTTGCCCCGGTCCTGCGTCTGTCGACCGCCGACCAGCTGTCACTTTCGGCGGTCTTCGCATGCGTCAGGGTCATCGCCGAGGCGATCGCGTCCAGCCCTTGGGACGTCTACCAGCTGGAGGGACGGAAGCGGATCCTGCTTCCAGACGATCCGCTTCACTGGCTCCTCAACGTCAGGCCGAACCCAGACACGACTGCCCAGTCGTTCCGTGAGGCGCTGATCGTCCAGACCATCGTCCACGGTAACGGTTACGCGGAGATCGTCCGCGACCGTGCCGGCCGAGTGATCGAGCTTCAGGTGCTCCCGTCTGAGCGGGTCCAGGTGGCCCGTGATCCTGACGGCAAGCTCTACTACGTCTATTCGCAGTACCAGGGCGGCCAGGTCAGGCTTGAGCAGGACGAGGTCTTCCACCTCCGTGCGCTCGCCTCCGTCGATGGCCTGATGGGCGACTCGATCCTCGGACGGGCCGCCAAGGCGGTCGCCTCCGCCCATGCCGCAGAACAGTTCTCGTTGGCCTACTTCGCCAACATGGGCCAGCCGGGCGTGATCATGAAGGTCCCCCGCCCGCTGAAGCCAGATGAGGAGGCCAGCCTGATGCGCTCCTGGGAGGCGTCACGCGGCGGCGCTGGCAAGGCGTTCAAGCCGGTGATCGCGCCGGGCGGCGTCGAGGTCGTCTCCTCTGAGGTGAAGGCCACCGACGCCCAGGTCATCCCCTCCCGCCAGTTCTCGGTGGAAGAGGTCCTCCGCTTCTTCGGCGTCCCACCTCACCTCGTTGGCGTCTCCATCGCCAGCCAGGGTTACGGCCGGAACCTCTCCGAGCTTGGCCTCACCTTCACCCGCCACACGCTGCGCGCATGGACCAAACGCCTCGACCAGGAGGCGACCTTCAAGCTCCTGCCCCAGCGGAAGCCGTGGCGCTACGTCGAGATGGACCTCACGTGGCTCGCCGAGGCGGACGCCCTGACCAACGCCCAAGAGAAGGAGGTCTTGTTCAGGAACGGGATCCTCTCGAAGAACGAGTGGCGTGACTCACTGAACATGAACGACATCCCGGACGGCGACAGATATGACGGCAAGCCCTCCGAGGCACCCGAGCCCGCGGATGGTGTGGACCCCTTGGCTGAGGAGACGGATCCCTCCGACGAGGACGCAGGCCCCTCAGAACATGCCGGTGATGAGATGGCCATGAAGGCCGTCAACCGTCTGCTCCAGGACCGGCTCGAGCGTCACGTGAAGCGGCTCCAGGCTCGGGAGACCGATCTCAGGCGGACCAACACGAACGGCGTCCTCGGCCAGAAGCTAGAGCAGTCCAGACAGGAGCTTCGCGCCAGGGCGCTCCGAGAGTTGCATGGCTCCGATGACCTCTTCCCCGTGAAGGGAGAGGAGCTGAACAACCTCTATCTGGTGGCGATCGAAGCCGTCGAGTCAGGAGACATCAACGAAGTGGCGGCCGCCCTGACGGTGCAGCTGCTGGGGGACCAGTCATGAAAATCATCCAGCCTGTGCGGCTCAGCGCCGCCGAGCATCGAGCCCTGAAGCCAGAGGGTCTGGTGCAGATGAAGAACGAGCGGGTCCAGCTGTACCTCTACGGCGATGTCGGCCGGGTGTTCGGTGGCTTCGGCTCCCAGGACATCGCCGATGCGCTGAGCGGGAAGAAGGGACCGCTCGACATCTTCATCTCCAGCGACGGTGGCGACGCTCACGAGGGCGTCTCGATCTTTAACATCCTCGCCCGTTACCCCGGCCACAAGACCGCATACGTGGATGGCCTGGCCGCCTCGGCCGCATCCGTGATCCTGATGGCCGCCGACGAGCGGATCATGGGAGTCGGCAGCCAGGTGATGGTGCACGGTGCCTGGTCTGGTGTGATGGGCAACCCGGCCAAACTTCGTGAGGCCGCGGATAAACTCGAATTGATCACCAATTCTATCGCCGAGATCTATGTATCTCGGACGAAGCAGTCTCCCGAGAAGGTCGACGAGTGGGTCAAGAGCGAGGAGACCTGGTTCAACGCCGACGAGGCGGTGGCCAACGGTCTCGCTGACCGGGTCGATCGGATCCAGACCCCGGGGGCTGAGAACAAGATCACTGAGCCGAAGAGGCTCTCGAAGATGGACTACGCGCGCCTCAACGCGAGGATCGCGCAGAAGAAATGACCGGCCAGCCGGTCAGTAGCAGTCGGCTCTCGATGGGCCGAACAAACCAAGAAGCTTTCGCGATTGAGGTTCACCTCTAGCGAAAGGAGATAACCGAGGAAAAGAAGATGTCTATTCTTGAAACCGTTCGGGCCCGCATCCAGGAGATCGACGCCCGTCTTTCCGCTCTCAACGAGAGCGCTGTAGAACGCACCTTCACGGCCCAGGAAGCTGATGAGATCGAGAAGCTCCAGGCCGAGAACCAGGAGCTTCAGCGTGAAGTGAAGCTCCGCGAGTCCGTCGTGGCGAACAAGGCCGCGATGGCCCAGCCGGTCCGCAAGACGACCCTCGAGGTCCGTCCGGCCCTGCACATCACCAGCAACGAGAAGGCCTTCAAGAACCTGGGTGAGATGGCGAACGCCGTCCGCGCCAAGGCTCGTGGCCAGGCCAACGACCGGGTGATGAACGCCCTGTCCACCTTCGCCAACGAGGCGACCGACGCCGATGGTGGCGTGATGGTTCCCGGCGAGTTCCGCACCAACATCGAGAAGGACCTCTACGGCCAGAACTCGCTGCTCTCGTTCTGCACGAAGGTCCCGCTCACCCAGAACTCGATCGTGATCCCGGTCGACGACACCATGCCGTGGGCCCCGTTCTCCGGCACGGGCAACCTCTCCTACAAGACCGAGGGCGTCGCCCTTGATCAGGTGAAGCCGGCCCAGTCCAGCCTGACCCTCACGGCCCACAAGCTCGGCGTGATCGTCCCGGCCTCCGAGGAGCTCCTGCAGGACAACTCCGCGTTCTCGGCCTACATCAACCAGCTCGTCGGTGAGGCGCTGATCTACAAGGTCAACGACGCCATCCTGAAGGGCACCGGCTCGGGCCAGGCGAAAGGCTTCCTCTCGTCCTCGGCTCTCAAGACCGTCGCCTCCGGCTCTGGCCAGGTCGCCGGCACCGTCACGGCGGGCAACATCAAGGACATGTACTTCGCGATGCCCCAGGCCTCGCGTGGCAACGCTGTCTGGGTGGTGAACCCGAACGTCGAGTCCCAGCTCTACGGCATGGTCATCAGCGGCACCACGACCCCTGCCTTCGTGCCGGGTGGATCGATGGCGAACAGCCCCTTCAGCACGCTGCTCGGTCGTCCGGTGATCGTGCTCCCGAACGCCCCCGCTCTCGGCGCAGCTGGCGACGTCTCCTTCGTGGACCTCTCGAAGTACTGGGCGGTCACCAAGGCCGGTCTCCAGGCCGACAACTCGATCCACTTCTGGTTCGACCAGGTGGTCCAGGCGTTCCGCTTCTACATCCGCCTCGGTGGTGACACCCGCCGCCAGTCGGTCATCACGCTGCCGGATGCCTCGACGCAGTCGTACTACGTGCGCCTCGCGGCCCGGTAATCGCTGATCCAACGAGCCCAGGACTCTTCTACGGGTCCTGGGCTCTCTTGAATCTAGCGATCAAATGGAGAACATTGCGATGGCAATCACGACAGCATTCTGCGAATCGGCGAAGAGGGAGTTCCTATCAGGGACGCACTTGCCGACCCACACGTACAAGCTCGCGCTTCTCAAGCCGACGATGACAGGTACGTACGGTGCTGGCACGACGAGTTACACGAGCACGACCGGCGACGAGGTGGCGAACGGCAACGGATACACGACCGGCGGGGCGACGCTCACAGGCCTAGCCTACTCGCTCGTATCCGGTACTGCGTCCATGGACTGGTCTGACGTCACGTGGGCAAGCTCCTCAATCTCTGCGGTAGGCGGAATCATCTACAACGACTCAGCGAGCGGTAAGCCCGCTCTAGCTACGTTCTCGTTTGGTGGGACTATCACCTCAACGAACGGCGCTTTTACAGTTCAGATCCCGTCTGGCGGGGCCGGCGGTCTGATCAAGCTCAGCTAATAGACTACGTCTGAGGCAATCTCGTGGAAACACTCTGGTCGTTGGACACAACGCCTGCGGCATCAGACAGGCTCAACGACACATACGAGGCGTCGGGTCGCATCACGCTCGGCGTCACGTTTCAGGCGAACCGTGACGGTAACGTCACAGGGGTCAGACACTGGAAATCTACCAACTCCACGAGTGAGACCACACACCTCACATTGTGGTCCATCAACGGCACGAAGCTCGCAGAGACAGTAAACCCACCGAATGCTAGCGGTGCTTGGATCGGCACCGACTTCTCTTCGCCCGTCCATATAACATCAGGAACTTGGTATCGCGCTTCATACACAGTGAAGACTGGTTCTGGGGCGACTGGTTTCGATTATTCACGCACCACGGGCTACTTCCTCACAGATCCTAGGATCACAGGCAGCCTTGCGGCTTGTGTCGATGGCAACCCATACCCAAACGGCATGTACAGCTATTCGGGAGCCGGTAACACCGGTTCATCGTTTAGCAATACATCAGCCGCGCAGGCGAACTACTGGGTCACACCTGTCTTTGTCTCAGACGCCGACGCTTCGACAAACGTATCTGCTTCGCTCTCACCCGTTTCGACGAGCATAGAACTTCGCAGTCAGAACATCGTCGCTGGACAGGACTTCACCGATACGACGGTCTGGACTACGTCAAGCACGACCATAACGCCAGGCCAACTCGCGCCCAACGGCACCAATACAGCCACTGAATTTCGTGGCCGCGGGACTATATACGGAGGCATCGCTACCACGGTAGCTACCCTGGTCTCGCCGCCTTCGACCGAGATCCGTTGGACGGTCTACGCGAAACTGGTCTCTACTGGATCCTGGAACGGACGGCTGATCATCGGGTCTACAAACGCTTGGGCACGCTTCGATCTCGTCACCGGTGACTGGACGTACTCAGGCTGGAACTACAGCGAGTCTCCTACCATGGTAGCCGTAGGAGACGGCTGGTACAAACTCACCCTGAAGACATCAGCCAAGATAAGCCAGCCCGCGTTCAAGATTGACCCACAGGCGTACAGTTTCGACTCTGGAGACGCATTTCTAATCTGGAACCCAGAGACGACAGTCGTCGGTGCAGCGAGCACGGGCGAGGCTTCAACGGCGCTCTTAGCAGCTGAAGGAACCACAGGATTGGGTGTCATCTCGGCGACCGGGGTCGCCGATGCCGCTGTCGTGCTTCCTGCTGTCACGGCTACGATCTTGGTCACAGACATATCGGCCGGGGTCAACGTGGCACCAGAGATTACACCAGTTGAGGCGGTTTCTGCTGTCACCGCCCTAAGTATTACGACGACAGTCAATCTTCCTTTGCCGTCGATCAACCTAGTGAGTGCCGTAGCTCCGATCAGAGTCGTCCTGCAGCTGCCGCCGGCTTCTATCCGAGTCGCCGGTGCAGAATTCAGAGGTCATTTCGCATCTGCTGGGGGACGGATTACGGGCCAAGTGGCTGCCGCTGGTGCTGGTCTAGTGGGAGTTGATGTGACCCTTCGAAACTGAATAGACAGGAGATCTTAATCTAATGGCAGTGCAGATTCGTTGGTCGCCATCATCAGACACAGACATTGATTATTACAATGTCGAATCAGGACCAGAAGCTATCGGTCCATGGACGTCTATCGTACATGTTTCAGAGAGCCTGACTGGCTCATACTTCAATACGACACTAGGCCTGTACGAATACACAGACCAAAATGGTTCGTTATCTACTTGGTACAGAGTGACGGTCGTCAACCAGCTCGGCATCTTGTCGTCACCGAGCGCGCCGTTCCAGAGCATAGGTCTCGTGTCACCACCGTTGGCCGATGTTGACGAGCTGAAGGCTTACCTCGATATCACACATACCAACGATGACGCCCTAATCACGACGTTGATCGCCGCCGCCAGCACTTTCGTTGAATCGTACACAGGGGTTGACTTCCGGTACCGTCTGAAGACTGAGATTCGAGACGGAGACGGAGGGAAGCTCATGACGCTTCGTGAACGTCCCGTCGTAAGTATCGTGTCAGTGGCTATCGACGAGCAGTCCATCGCCGAGAGTGTCGGACTATCCGTCGACGGCTGGTATTTCCACGATGGTCATCTCAGATTACGCGGTCACCGGTTCACGCTGGGCGATGGCAACGTACAGATCTCATATACGTGCGGTTACCCAGTCGTACCGTTCGATATCAAGCAGGCAGTGATCGAAATGGCCGGACTCAAGTACCGAGACCGGACCCGGATCGGCAAGACCAGCGAGTCCATGGCGGGCCAGTCGGTGTCGTTCCTTCCCGCGGTCGTGCCGCTTTCCGTACTGGCAGTACTAGATGCATACAGGCGGATCCCCTGCCTGTGAGTTCTGAGGGCCCTCCGAGGCCCGCCGAAGGGTTTTGGTCCCCAGGCCATAGGGGACAAGGGGCCAGCGAGCAGAGGGGCTCCGAAGTGACGGAGAGTGATCGAGCGTGGCTGATGAACTGAGACTGGAGAACGCCAACCGGCTGGCCGTGAAGTACAGCACCCGGATCCCTGACGAGATCAGGCTGTCGGTGCGTAACGCCCTCCGCAAGGACATGCGTGACGCCAAGGCCCGGATGATGGCGAACGTCAGCGGGGCCGTGCTTCATCGGAAGACGGGAGGTCTGGCCTCCACGATCAAAGCCACCGTCAGGGCCAGGAAGTGGGAGGTCTTCGCCAAGGCGGGCTCCCGCTACTTCATCGGACGTTTCTGGAACTACGGCTTCAACCGGAAGGGGAAGCAGATCGCGGCCAAGCCCTGGGCGACCCCGGTCGTCAACACGCTCGAAGCGACCGTCATGCGGAACGTGAAGCAGGCGATCGATGACGCGATCAGGAAGGGGGACCGCTGATGGCCACCAACAAGGAAGACATCTACGCAGCGCTATATGCCCGGCTATCGGGCTCGGTCACCGGCCTGACCACCATCAGTCGACGGCTCAAGAGCTTCGAGAGCACCGATCCGAGCGAACAGCCGGCCATGTTCGTGCACCAGTCCAGCGTCGAGTCGGTCTCGACCACGGGCATGCCGAGCAAGCAGACGGTCCGGGCCGAGGTCTACGTCTACGTCTACAAGGACGCTGACGAGGGCCCCATGCCGACGTTGAACGGCATCGTCCATCAGATCGAGACCGCCCTGGAACGGAAGGCCGCCGACCCTCTGGCGCATGCCAAGGGGAACACGACTCTGGGCAAGGCGGTGGCCTCCGCTCGTCTGACCGGGATCGAGTACGGCGGCGGCCTCGGGGATGGGGCGCAGGGAGTTGCCATCATCTCGGTCGAATTGGTCGTCCCGTCCTAAGTAATACAGGCATGCCGCTGCCTACTGAAGCGGTGACCAACTCTTTCAAAGGAGTTCCGATAGGAGAAACATATCAATGAGCTCGATTCTATTTGGCAGCGGCAAGCTGTACGTGAAGGACTCGACCGGTCAGAGCTACCAGGTCGGCGTCCTGCAGGACGTCTCAGTCAACTTCGAGGGATCCACCAAGGAGCTGATGGGCTCCAAGCAGTGGCCGATCGCGGTGGCGGCCACCGGCAAGAAGATCAGCGGCAAGGCTGGCTTTGCCTCGATCGATGGCAAGCTGCTCAAGAACGTCTTCGGCGGCACCAGCTCGGCCGGTCGCACCCTCATCAAAGAAGAGTCGCTGACCATCGCCCTGGCCGCCGTGACCGGTACACAGTCCGCCACGTTCACGGCTGACCTCGGCGTCCTCGATGCCGAAGGCAACACGATGACCGTGACCGGCTCGACCCCTGCTCTCGGTTCCTACACCGTCACGGCGGGCAAGTACGGCTTCAACGCCTCCCAGTCCGGAACGGTGACCGTCAGCTACCGCTACACGACCGGCAGCGGTGAGACCATCACGGTCAAGAACCAGGACATGGGAACCCAGCCCGTCTACACCGCATTCCTCCAGGAGGAGTGGGACGGCGAGACGCTCGGCATGGAGTTTCTGGCGGTCACGATCCCGTCGCTCGACATGAGCTTCAAGAACGAGGACTTCGCGGTGGAGAACCTGAACTTCTCCTGCCAGGCGAACGCCTCGGGCGACGTGTTCAAGATCTTCGTCGAATAAGTGAGGGCCCCAGATGACAGTCAACTATGACGGGACTCTCCTGAAGATCGGCGGCAAGCAGCTAGAGGTCCCCCCGCTCAACCTCAAGTCGATGAAGCGTCTCAGTACCAAGGGCTACCTGCCCGTGCTGCTCTCGCTTCGCAGCGACGGGGCCATGAGCGCCGAGCAGCTCGAGGCCGTGATCGAGGCGATCACCTGCGCGATCCAGCAGAACTACCCTGAGATCGACAGCGGGTGGATCGAGGACAACATCTCGCTCCCCGAGATCCCCTACATCCTCGCAGCAGCGTTGTCCGCCCCGGTGTCGAAAAGCCCAAACGTGGAGAGCCCCTCACGCTGAAGTCGCTGAGGGGCCTCTACGCCCAGCTCGCCACTGAGCTCGGGTGGACATACGACGCCATCGATCGGCTGACGCTGTTCGATGTGGACGACATCTACCACCAGTGGGAGGACACGCCACCTCTGAACATGCTGGCGGCCATCTATCTCGGCGTGAAGAAGGAGAAGCCGAAGCGTGCCAGCAAGGAGGGGCTGAGGAAGCTGGCGCAGACGTTTGGAGGCAAGTGATTCATGGCCGAACCCCTAATTCTAAAGTTTCTGTTCGAGGGAACCGGCGCGCTTCGTGGCCTCGATAACGTCGGCAAGGCGACCAAGAACCTCGGTGAGTCTCTGAACAGAGCCAAGGAGGGCGCCTCGAAGTTCGGCGGTGTCATCCAAGTCCTCGGCAACACCTCATCCACCACAGGGAAGATGCTCGGAACGATGCTCGGCGGTCTCGCCGCCGGCGGTCCGATGGGCATTGCCCTGGCTGGCGTCCAGCTCCTGGTCAACCACTTCCAGGAGGCTGGTGCTGCGGCCAAGAGGGCCGCCGAGGAGACGAAGAAGTGGCAGGCCGACCTCGGGAAGCAGATCGAGGACAACCGCACCGCCATCCGTCTGCTCATGGCCGAGATGTCTGGCGGCGACTACGGCGTCGCCCGTGAGAAGGCCGCCGTGGCCCAGGAGAAGGCGGCAGCTGAGGTCGCCAAGGCCTCCGCCGCCAGACAGGCCATGGAGGACCAACGGAAGGTCGTCTTCGGAGTTAAAGGTCAGGTCTTTGGTTCCGACGACGATGTCGAGCAGTACAAGAGACTGAAGGATGCCGAGGCCAAGGCGATCGAGGATCTCGGCTTGGTCACGAAGAGGACCGAGATAGATGTCGGCAAGGCCCGTGAGGCGGCCGGCAAGGCAGCCACGAAGGCCGCCGAGGACGCCCTCAAGAAGGCCCAGGAGGCGGCGAAGGTAGCCGCCGAAGCCAAGGTGAAGGCTGACGCGATCGCGCTCGGCCAGGCGCCGGAGGGTGGCGACGCCGGCATGCGGCGTGACATCACCGGAGAGCTTCAGCTCGAGGGCGCCATCACCGCCAAGCAGATCGGTGACGACTATCGGAAAGAGGCCGAGAAGGGCAACGAGAGCCTCTACGGCAAGAGTCCCATCTTCGCGGGCGGCGACAACGAGGGCAGCGTCCTCGCCCAGTCCAACAAGAAGTTCAACGAGGGCAAGGCGAAGGACGCGTCCAAGGAGATGGACGCCTTCAACAAGCAGCTCGAGACCACCCAGATGGTCGGCGCCACGATCGCCGATACGCTCGGTTCCTTCGGCGATGCCATCGGTGGCTCAACCGGGAAGATGACGGCCACCCTCGGCAAGCTCATCCAGCAGGCCATGCAGCTCGCCATCGCCATGAGCGCCACGGCCGGACCGTTCGCCTGGTTGAACATCGCTGCATCGGCGGCGGCCATCATCAGCACGATCGCCTCAGTCCCTCAGATGAGAGCGGCCGGCGGACCTGTCATGGCTGGTCAGCCGTACATCGTCGGTGAGATCGGCCCTGAGCTGTTCGTCCCCTCGATGAGCGGGAAGATCGTGCCGAACAACCAGCTCGGCGGAAGGACGACGCAGAACACCTACGTCATCAACGCCATCGACACGAAGTCGTTCTACTCGGCCCTGAAGAGCAACGACGGCCAGCTGATCAGGGTCCTGAACGAGGCGTCCAAGGACGGGAGGTTCTAAGCGATGTCAAACAGCGTATTCCCAGAGCTTCCTGGTCTGGACGTAGAGGTCGAGCGAGAGACAATCTACCGGAGCAGCGTCTTCGAGACTGCCGGTGGCAAGGAACAACGGGCCGCCTACTGGTCCACTCCCAGGTACCGCTACCAGCTCCGCTGGAACGTCCTCCGTACAGACGTGATGGCCCCGGCCCCGTGGGCTGCGTACTCCGAGGTGGCCACGGTCCAGAAGTTCTTCGATGACCACCTCGGCAGCTGGGACTCGTTCCTCATGAACGACCCGTACTCTGGTTCTCAGGTTCGAGTCCGCTTCGTACAGGACTCCCTCAAACTCCACCGGATCGTCCCGGGCATCTGGGAGGCAGAGGCCACGGTCATCTCGGTGAAGTGACCCGATCACCCAGGATGACGTCGGAGAGGCCCAAAACCTCCGGCCACCTATACCTATGGGGTACACGCTCCGTCACATCGGAGTGAATCGGAGAGGCCCAGGATGAAGCCCACCAGCACCCAGCTCGACTCTACGCTCTACGGGACCGACAACCACCTCGTGGCGGAGCTGTTCACGTTCGAGTTCCGGGAGGGGACGCAGCGGTGGACCTCGGCAGACGTTGATGTCGTGTCTGGCTCGACCACCTGGTCATGCGCTGGCCCGGGAGTCTCGAAGGGCAAGTCCCGGACGAAGACCGGGCTCGAGGTCGACACGATCGGCCTCACGGTAGTCCCGGGCAGCGGCACTCTGGCTGGCACCCCGATGCTTCAGGCTGCGCTCCAGGGCTCGTTCGATGACGTCCGGGTCCTGGTGCAGCGGGCGTACTTCTCCGGGAGCTGGGGAAACCTGGCCGGCATGGTCACGGACTTCGACGGACGGATCGTCAACGTCGAACCCGGCTCCACGAGGATCGAGCTGACGGTGAAGTCCCTGATCGCCTCGATGTCGAGGGCGTTCCCGCCACGCATCGTCCAGGTCTCGTGTCCCTACGTCCTCGGCGACGGCTGGTGCCAGGTGAACATGACCCCGCACACCTTCAGTCGTGTGGCCTCCTCCGGTTCGACCACGACCGTCCTCCGGGTCGGTTCCTCCACGTTCACCACGAACGACCTGAAGATCGGGACCGTCTCCATCACGTCTGGGCCGATGAGCGGTAGCACCCGGACGATCGTCTCCAACTCCCAGGTCGCCACCGGGATCACGGCCGTAGAGATCACCCCTGCCCTGCCCCAAGTTCCACCCTCGGGCACCGGTCTGGTCCTCCGCCGTGGCTGCGACCACACGCTGCTCAAGTGCAGCGGCACGTTCTCAAACATCGCTCGGTTCGGAGGGTTCCCGTTCGCCCCGAGCTCAGACGCAGGAACCTAACAGATGGCCACAAGGATCGATCAGGACAGGCCGGCCGCCGGAAGCGAGGACCAACACCCGCCATACATCCCACCGAAGCCGGCCCTGCCCCCACAGACCAGGCTCGGCGAGCCGTTGGCGAAGGTGTACGGCAACGCCCGGGTCACCGCCCGGGCGATCCACTCCTCCGGGAGGACGGCTGCGTACCTGTCCGCCTCAGGCCAGGTCCCGACGCTCTACAGCGGCAACTACAAGGGACAGACGCTCGCTATGGTCTGGGCCATCTGCGAGGCTCCGGTCGCCGGCATCATCAACGCCTACCGTGATGGCGACCTCCTCCAGCTCTTCCACCTGGTCGGTGAGGGCGGCTGGTACGAGGTCATCTCGGGCAGCACCGCCCCGACGTGCAGCTTCGTCACCTACGGCTCCGGTCCCGGTCCGACCTTCGCCGGCACCGCCCAGTTCCGTTCCAACATGTTCGGCACGCCCGAGGGCAAGATCCCTCGAATCGAGTTCGGCGTCATCGGCACGCTCAGCCACCCGGCGGACGTGCTGGTGGACCTGGTCGTCTCCGGTTCCAGCATCCCAGCCTCGGCGGTCCAGACAGGTTCCTACCGGGCCTACTGCGATGCCATGGGGTTCACCCACGTGGACCGGGCCATCAACGAGTCCACGAGCGTCGACAAGCTCATCGACGAGCTGATGCGTGACACTGACAGCACGATCGTCTGGTCGAACGGTGGACTGAAGGTCATCCCCAACGGCACCTTCGCCACGGGCTCGTACACGCCGCCGACCAAGAGCCTCACCATCGACCAGAACGAGCTGATCGTCACGGAGGGTGAGGACCCGGTCACGGTGATCCGTATCCCAGAGGATGAGGTCTTCAACGAGTTCCCGATCAGCATCGAGAACAACGACGCCAACGGCTCGGCCGGCACCTACTCGCTGCCCGACGCTGGTCACCAGGCCACCTACGGTCAGCGTCGTGCCCCGACCACCACCAGCTCGTGGATCAAGAACCCGAAGCAGGTGATGACGCTCAGCGGCCTCATGGCCCAGCGCTCCATCACCCGTCGAAACAAGTACAGGTTCCGTGTCGGTCCACGCTGGGACGCTCTCGAGCCCGGAGACCTCGTCGGTCTGACGGAGCCGATGTTCGGTCTGTCCGATCAGACCGTCCGCATCAGGTCCATCGAGGAAGAGGACGACGGCATCCTCAGCATCGAGGCCATCGAGTGGCCGCACGTGGCCTCGGTGGACGTGACCCCGCAGACCCACGACGGCTACGACGATGGCCTGATCAGACTCTACGCTCCACTGGTCGTGGAGAACGTCTCGGTCACGGCGAGCGCTGCGTCCGCCTCGGCGGCCGTGGCACAGACCTCGGCCACCCTCGCCTACAACACGGCGAACAGCGCCTTCACCACGGCGAGCTGGGCGATGAACAGTGCCTCGATCGCTCAGGCCTCGGCCACCCTCGCTTTCCAGAGTGCATCGGCAGCACAGACATCGGCGAGCCGGGCCTTCACGTCAGCCTCGGCCGCCCAGTCTGCCGCCTCCGCCTCACAGGCTACAGCTTCCCTGGCATTCACGTCGGCCAGCAACGCCCAGCTCTCGGCCTCACGTGCGCAGACCACCGCATCGTGGGCGTTCACCTCAGCATCGGCCGCCCAGACAGCAGCCTCGGCTGCGCAGGCTACGGCCAGCCTTGCCTTCTCCTCAGCCTCGGCCGCCCAGGCCGCTGCTTCCGCATCCCAGGCCTCTGCCTCGCTGGCCATCCAGAACGCCTTCACCGCCCAGGCTTCGGCATCAGACGCATTCGCTCAGGCGGATGCTGCGTTCGCCTCCTCCTCGTGGACGAAGGATTACGTCCAGAGCCGGGGAATGAACCTGATCGCTAACGGGACGAGCCTGCTCGGCACCAACTACAACTTTTCTGGCTTCACGTTCACGGGCGCCCAGGCGAACGGTGGTGTGGGCAGCTTCTACACGGATACGCTCAGCACCGAGAAGCGCAACGACGAGGTACTACCGGTCGAACCGAGCAAGACCTACGAGCTTCGCTTCTCAGCCATGGTTGAGACCGCAGCTACGGCGAGCAGGGCGTTCGCTGGCGGCGTCTTCTTCGATATCGACAAACTCCAGTGCTACGCCTGGACGTGCGGCCACTTCCCTGCCTCTAACACGACCCTGGCTGCACCTCTTAAGCCAGGCGACACCACGGTCACGCTCACGGATGGTTCTGGTTGGACAAATGATGCGAGTCAGTACAACCGCGGGTTGATCATCTGGGGATACAAGAACAGCTTCGGCTACAAGTACCCAGACTTCACATACAGCCGCTACGCCTGGACGTTCGGCGCGGGCGCGCTCTACGGCACTACGGGCGTCAACGGCAACGTCATCACCCTGAGCTACCCGATCCCGGCGAGCATGGGTAACCCGGATACTCCTGATGGCGCGTGGCCGATCGGCACTCCCGTATCCCAGGGCCGTGCCGGCAACACCTCCGGATACAAGTACTTCGCGGCATCGAACGTGACCGTTCCGTCCGTGTGGACTGCATACCGTGGCACCGTCGGCGGAACCGACCTGAGCGGCAACAGCGTGAGCAACATGTTCCCGCCCGGTTCCGCCTACATGAAGCTCCTGTTCCTGCTCAACCGAGACACGGCTGGTGTCGCCAGCAGGACGTACCTGGCCAACATCTGGCTGAGCGAGCTCGCCGCATCGAACCTGGCTGACGGCACACTCTCAGCAACGAAGATCGTCAGCGCCTCGATCACTCAGGACCGTATCAGCGCCAACGCCATCGGCGCCCAGCAGATCATCGCCAACGCTGTGACCGCCGGTAAGATCAATGCGGACGCCATCACCTCACGTGAGATCGTGGCTGGCTCGATCTCTGGTTCGAGGATTGTCGCGGCCACGATCCAGGGAACGCACCTGTCTGCCTCGACGATCCAGGGCTCGCACATCAAGGCCCAGACGATCAGCGGATCTCACATCGCCTTCAGCACCCTGGTCGGCGACCACATCCAGGCGGGCACCATCTCTGGTTCTGAGATCGCAGCCAACACCATCACCGGCCAGAACATCGCCGCCAACACGATCACCGCGAACAATATCAGCGGCTCTACGATCACCGGTGATCGGATCAAAGCCAACACGATCAGCGGTTCGAACATCGCTTTCGGCACTCTGACTGGCGACAACATCAAGGCTGGGACCATCTCTGGTTCGGAGATCGCCGCCAACACGATCAGCGGAACGAACATCGCCGCCAACACCATCACCGGCCAGAACATCTCCGGTTCGACGATCCAGGGCACGCACATCCAGGCTCAGACGATCAGTGGCACCCATCTCGCTTTCGGCACCCTGACTGGCGAGCACATCCAGGCAGGCACTATCCAAGCGCAGCATCTCTTGATCGCTCCGAAATCACTCAATCTTGATCCATCATTTGAAACAGGTCTCACTGGTTGGGCAGGCTTCTTAAGACGGTTGCCAAGTTCAAACGCCGCAGTTCCGGTTGGTTGTCCGAAGCCGTATGCCTCTGAGTTCAGTGCTCGTGACAACATCTCTACGATGGTGTTCCCTGTCCAGCCGGGTGAGACGTATAAAGCGTCCGGATGGGTCAATCGTGCTGGTACGGGTGGAACGGCCAGACTGGGAATCGTGGGGTACGCTGTCGGTGCAGACGGCCAGGATGTTTCCGGGTGGGTCTGGCCGGGACAGAACGGTATAGGCGAGGCGGCGACCTATGCCGCCGGATGGCAGTATGTGACGGGTACGTACACCGTGCCGGCGAATATCGCTGGTTTGAGGTTCGGACCGTGGGCGGATCGCGTCGCGTACGTAGGTCAGTCCTGGTATACTGACTTCAACATTGAACGTGTCGCGGATGCGACGTTGATCGTTTCTGGCGCCATCAAGGCTCAGCACATCGCAGCCCAGACGATCCAGGGCACTCATCTTCAGGCCCAGACCATCTCCGGCACTCACGTGGCTGTCGGGACCCTGACTGGCGATCACATCAGGGCCGGTTCGATCAGCGGCACCGAGATCGCTGCCGGTACGATCACGGCGAGCCACCTGGCGGCGGACACGATCAAGACGAGCAACTACCAGGAGGCCTACGGCGTCATCTATCCCGCGGGCACGAACGGCTACTACGCCGTCTCAGGTTCGAAGATGTTCATCGGATCCACGACGCCGATGCGGATCGCCCCCGGCGGCGCCTACATCGGTAAGTGGCTGCTCGATGAGGTGGCGGTCCGGTCGGTCAACGCCATCGACTTCGATACGACCAAAGGCGCCTCGTTCTACCGTGGCGAGAGCCGTGGATCTCCCGTCCTCTACGATGCGACCAACGGTGACCGTCTCGCGATCTACCAGCGTGGCGGGCTCTGGGACGGAGGCGTCCTCCACAACCAGGCCACCTGGGACTTCGTGCTCTGGCCGCGGTCCAGCTCGGACGGCTTCGATGGCCTCCGCTACCTCGAGGTCACTGTCTACAACAGCGCGCCGAACAACATGGGCACCGTCTTCATCCCGATCCCGGACCGGAAGTACCAGACCGCCTCGTTCGTCTCCGTGGAGAACGCGACAAAGGTCACGTACACGTACCACAAGCACACGGACAGCAACCAATACGTCTACAGCGCGGCTCCCAACAACTGGAACGGCTACCTCCGGGTCAAGCTGCACAACGTCTACGGCTACTCGCCGACTCGTGACTTCCAGTCAACGAACACAGCGGGCGGCCTGATGACGGCCGGTGCCTACTCGCTCGGTGGTTCGACAGGCTCGGGTGGTGGCGGTGACTCATCATCGGACCCGATCGGTTGTCCGGTGCCCGAGACCCCGGTCCAGCTCTGGGACAAGACGTGGAAGCTCGCCGGTGATGTCCAGGTCGGTGACCTGCTCTGGTCGTTCTCGGAGGAGCGTGGCTGCTACGACTACTTCCCGGTCGTCTATGTCAGCCGCGGCGAGCTAGACCTCTATCGCCTAACCACCGAGGACGGGCGCTCGCTCCGAGTCTCGGTCGGCCACCAGTTCATGACGCCTTCAGGCTGGGCACTGGTCCAGGACATGAGGCCTGGGGACGAGATCCTCGGTCAACCAGGCGGTGTGGTCGCCAGCGTGGAACCGGATGGCCGGGGCGAGACGTGCCGCATCACCGTCCGTGATGCGCATACCTACCTGACCGATGGCCTGCTCAGCCACAACGCGACGAAGCTCTAAGGAGAGACGAAGATGGGAACGACTTACCGGGTCAGCTGGATGGCCCGCCAGGGTGAACAGATCCAGTTACAGGTCGATGTCGTCGACGACGTGACCTCCGAGGTGATCGTCCGGGACTGGGTATTCATCCCTGTCTCGGCCACGCAAGAAGAGGCGCAGGCGGCGGTGTCCGTCACGGCCGCCCGGGCCTACCAGCTCGACCAGGAACGTCGGCGGGCAGAGTCCCTGTTCATGGGCCTGTCGGGCAGCATCGTCTAAGCAACGGAGCGACACATGACATGGAGTACATCGCAGACATCAAGGAACACCTCACCCTGCTCGTCGGAGCCGGGCTGGGCATCTACTGGATCGTGAAGCGGGTCACCGAGGCGATCCGCGCCGCCAAGGGCTTCGTGAACCACGCCGTGGACGAGCGGATGCCGCAGATCATCAAGTCCACCCTCTCGAACGGTGGCGGCGAGATCATCCGGAAGATCGTCCGCGAGGAGAACACCACGGCGAACAGGGAGATCATCGAGAGCCTAGCCACCGAGGCCAACAAGGTCCGGGAGCACGGCCTGAGGATCAACGACCTAGAGGACCGGGTCGATGCCCTGGAGAAGGGCAGCTCGAAGTGACCGGAGGCCCGCCGAAGGGCCCGGACCGGCTGGCCATGGACATACCTGGCCGCGGTCTCCGGGCTCTCCGATCGTCACTGGGGTGATCGGAGAGGTTGGGTCGGCAAGTAGGCATCCGACCCGGTACTACGCTCAGCACATCACTTCTGGTGATTGCACACGTGTGGTCTCATGTTGACCTTCTGGAAGGGCTCGGTGATGCCGGCTTCCTTGCAGAGACCGCACCGCCACAACATGGGTACTCCCTGACGCCAGTTTTCTTGCAGCTTCTCCCAGGTATGTTTCACGGTGATGTTGTTCATCCTCTCTTCTGCGACGGTGAACCCGCAGTATGCGCACGTCATCCGGTCCAACATCATTGCGCTCTGGGTCTCGCCTTTCTCGTTCATAACCAGTATAGCGAATGGGGGCGCCCATCTACGGTCATGAAGTGGTACTTGAGTTTGTCCGAATCTTTCGTGGTCTCACTCATACGTTCCTCTGGCTCTGGTTCGTCCGCTTGCTCTGCTTCATGATCGCCGTCTTCTTCGTGGCCCTCGCCTTCTCGACCACGAACATCTCGAAGCGGAAGCGCTGCTTGTTCGGATCGCTCTCTAGCGGCTCCTTGCCGGTGAATACGATCCTGACCCGGGTGACACCCTCGGTCAGATCGCTCAGGTTCTGGCGGACGAGCTGCTGCAGCATGTACGGGCACCTGATCCCGTAGACGCGCTCGCCATCCTTGACCCGGATGATGTCCTGGGGTTTGTCGAAGTTTCCGGGCACGTTCGGTTCGTAACGATCCAGGATCCCCTCGATCGTCTGGCCGGCGTCCTCCCAGTGCACCCAGTCCGTCACCGTCGAAAGCCGGCTGAGCCGCTCCTTGACGTCCTTCGTCGAGAGGGCCGTCCGTACCTCTTCCTTCGTCTCCATCGCATCCATTCACTGATCCTCCTGATCAGGTCGCGGTTCGCTTGATCGCGCCGGGACGGGACGGGATCTCTCACGTGGATGATCGGGCGTCAACGTCTAACCACGCGGAATTACTTTATTTTATCTATCGTAATCTATTCTGGGAGGAGTGGCCGCCATCCCAGGTGACCGGACCACCGCTCGAAGTGACCAGAGGCCCTCCGAGGCCCACCGCTGCCCGGGCCATGGTTCCCCATGGCTGAGAAAAGAGAAGGGCGCCGAACTCATCGGCGCCCCTCGAGCACTGGCCTGTGGTTGGTGGCCTAGGTGTCCAGGATGACCTTCTGCTTCCGGCCTCCCTCGTCCACCCAGACGATGATGTCGGCCGGGTAGATGAAGCTGTCCTCACCGTCCTTCACCACGTAGACGGTCCGGTCGAGGAGCCTGGGGTTCGCCTGGGCGATGGCCATGAGCTGGTCGATGAGGGTCCTGAGGGTCAGCGGCATGACTAGAACCCCAGGCGGCCGATGGCCACGAGGATGGCCGACGCCGAGAGCATGAACTTGATGGCCTCGGAGACCGCCTTCACCGCCACGTTCTGGTCGGCGTTGAGGAGCTGCCCCCGGACCTTGCCCAGCCGCTTCGCCTTCGCCTCGGCCTCGGAGAGCTCGGTGATGCCCGGCGTCTTCACGCAGAAGCCCGCCAGGTCGATGCGGCTGCCCCGCTTGGCGATGTACATGCGGATGCTGGGGGACTTGCCGACGATCTTGTAGAAGCCCGAGTTCTCTTCGACCGTGAGGCCGGCGTCCTTGGCCAGGCTGACCAGGCCGTTCACGTCCAGCCCCTTCTTCGGCTCGGGCTTCTTCTCCTCGACCTTCTTCGTCTCGACCGGCTTCGGCTCGACGGGCTTGGAGGCGTTCTTGATCGAGGGCTTCTTCGAGGTCGTCTTCGTGGTCTTGGTCGTCATGTGCTCTCCAGTTCCCCACTTGACTGTGGGTCAAGACGCACCATAAGTGGAGTCTCTGAGGATGTACACAGACGGGGCTAGTCGGGGATTACCGTTCGGCTTTCTTCGCGGTATTCGATGGCGAGCCCGGAGGCTTCAGGTCTGGCCTGGCTCCGCCGTGTATCACCTGTGTATCACTGAAAGCCTTAATGGTACCTCATAACATGACATTTCGTTGGCACAGCCGGCCGTATCTGGCCCTTTCAAGGCTGTAACCGGGGTTCGAATCCCCGTGGGGTCACTGCTTCGCTGAAGGTCGCCGCCGGTCCCTGGGCCTCTCCGCGCGCTTCGCACGCGAAGACGATGGGCTTCGCCCATCTCCTGAACGCCCAGGGACCACGGCACGGTTCAAGGCTGTAACCGGGGTTCGAATCCCCGTGGGGTCACAGGATTTTTTGCGGAACGCCCGGCCCGACCCTGGACCGGGCGTTCGTGCTTGGTGCCGGGCTCGATGCCCGCGCTAGCCGGGCCGCACGAAGTACCCGGCGACTCGCCACCTGCCGCCGTCCATCATCATCGTGACCTGCTCGACGGCCTCGGGCACGGCATCGAACCGGCTCTTCCAGAGCAGGACGACGGTGGGCGCGGCGTTGCCGTCCACGTAGGTGGCCGAGTCGAAGGTGCGGCCGCGGAGGGCGCCCACGGCGGCGCGTGCCGACCTCGCCATCTCCACCCATTGGTCCCGGCCGACCTGCTGCCGGAACAGCGTCGAAGCCTCCGCCCAGCTCTCGGCATACCTCTCGCCGTCCACGAGGGCGAGCCACGCCGTGCCCGCAGCCGACGCGCCCTGCTTCGCGCCGGCCACGTCCACGCCTTGTCCCGGACCGGCCGCCGTTCGCTCGGGAACGGCCGCGAAGGTCACGAGCGCGAGGACCGCTCCGATACCGATGGTTCGCATCACGGGCACCTCCTCTAGAGCCGTCCCCACGCCATGGCGTACTCGCCCAGCACGGCCACGCCCGCTCGTTCCGAGCGTGCCCACAGCATGAGCGCCACGTCTCGGTGCGTGCGCACCCAGAGGAAGACGGGCGTCTCGGAGAAGACGGGGTCCGCGATGTCCCCGAACTCGACCGTCGTCGCGCTCGGCTTCAGGTTCAGGGTCCCGTGCCGCGTCGCCTTGACGCGCGTGCGAGCACTGGCCTGAAAGCCTACGAACAGCTCGTCGACGTCACCAGCGGTCGGGTCGAACCTCATGATCACGACCGTCGTCCGGTCGCCGGAAGGCGAGACCACGACGGACGTCGCCCCGTCGCGCATGCCCGCGCGCTGCGGCATCGGCTCGACCGACGCGACGACGTGGGTGAGCAGCTTCGCGCGCGCCAGCTCCCCGGCCGTACTGGATGAGTCCGGCAGTCCCGCCCTCGGTGCCCGGCATCCGAGGACGGCGACGAGGCAGACCGCGGCGACGCGGCCGCACCGGGGTCGAGAACGCACGTCACGCAGAGTACTATGACTCGGCGGCGCCGTCCTCTGGCGAGGGCCGGGCGGCCCGGCCACCGGCACGCGCGTCGTGCTCATGGGCCAAGCCTCGAAGCCGGTGTTCAAGAGGAAGGCCTTCCCTCCACGCCTCCCCTCCACGTCAGGCCGCCACGGAGGCGATCCGGGCGTTCGCGCCGGAGCGCAGCGCAGCAAGCCCTCGGCACGTCCCCAGGATCCTGGACCTGCACCGCCGTGGACAGCCGCTGCGAGGGGACCGTCGCAGCCGGCGCCGGCACCGCACCAGCGGCTGGCCCGTCCGGTGCGTCGGCTTCCACGGTCCCGCGGCCCCGGTTCCGGCCATCCATCCACGTCCCGGGCCTTGCGGAGCGAGCACCGCCGCGAATGCCCGGAGCGCCGACCCCGCGGCCCCCTCCAGGACAGGGCCCGCTGCACACCGAAACGGGAGGACAGGGCCCGCTGGATGACGTTTCAGTCGACGATGGCGCCGCAGCTCAGGTCGACCACGGCGCCGGCCATGGCGCCGGCCGCGGGCGACGCGAGGTAGACGGCGGTGTCGGCCACCTCGGAGAGGCGCGGCAACCGACCGAGCAGCGTGTCCTTCACGAGGAACGCGAGCGCCGACTCGGAGAGGCCGGGCCGGGTCTCGGGCGTGAAGTTGGGACGCAGGCCGACCACGCGGACGCCGTGGCGCCCGACCTCGCCGGCGAGGCTGCGGGTGAGCGCCTCGACGCCGGCGCAGGCGAGGTTGAACCCGCCCATCTGGTGGCGCGTCTCCTTCGCCGCCGACGACGAGAGCAGGATGATGACGCCGGAGCCCTGCCGCGTCATGCGGCGCGCCGCGGCGGTCGCGGTGATGAAGTGCGTGCGCGCCGCCTCGACGACGGGCGCGAGGAAGTCCTGCAGCCGGATGTCCACCAGCGCGACGTTCTGCAGCGCGCGGAACGAGGTCGCGTTGAACGACACGTCCAGGCTCCCGGCCCGGGCGACCACCTCGTCCGCGTGTGCCTCGACCGCATCCCGGTCCTGCGCGTCCACCGGGGCGACCTGCGCCCGGCCGCCCGCGGACCGGATGTCGTCGGCCACCGCCTCGAGCGTGGCGGGCGTGCGCCCGGCCAGGAACACGCTGGCGCCCGCGCGCGCGAACGCGCGCGACACCGCCCCGCCGATCGCCCCCGCCGCGCCGTAGACCACCGCGTTCTTTCCGTCGAGGAGCACGCACCACCTCCCGCGGGCCCGTCCCGCCCCGGCGCGTGCTCTCGTAGCCGCGGCGCCCCCGCCTGTCGACGGATCGATCGCGAGGCGCCCCTTCACGGAGCATGCCCACCCCGTGGATCCGGAACGCGGGAGCCTGCGGCACGCGACCCCGCACGTCTCGTGAAGTTCGCCGTGCGCAGGCGCTGCGGCAGGGTTATCCGGTCGCTCCGTTCCGGCGCTCGCCGGCCCTCGCACGAAGCGGGAGACCTGGACGACCCGGAGGGAGAGACGATGCACCCGCTCACGCCTGCACGGGCTCGACTGATCGCGTTCGCAGCTGCGGCGCTCGCATGCTCCCTCCCTGCGCTCGCCGAGACCGGTCGCGCCGCGCCAGCCGCGGCCGCGCACGCGCCGACGGCGGAGCGGGATGGCTCGCACGACTTCGACTTCGAGATCGGGACGTGGAAGACCCGCCTCAAGCGCCTGAAGGCCCCGCTCACCGGGTCGAGCACGTGGCTCGAGTACGAGGGCACCACCGTCGTCCGGAAGGTGTGGGGCGGCCGCGCCAACCTGGTCGAGCTGGACGCCACCGGGCCGGCCGGCCGGCTCGAGCTCCTCAGCCTGCGGCTGTACAACCCCGCGTCGCGCCAGTGGAGCCTGAACGTCGCGAGCGTCCGCGGCGGGACGCTCGGGCCGCCGACGGTGGGCGAGTTCAAGGACGGGCGCGGCGAGTTCTACTCGATGGAGACGATGGACGGCCGGGCCGTCCTGGTCCGGTTCGTGGTGTCGGACGTCACCGCCGACTCGTGCCGGTTCGAGCAGGCCTTCTCCGTGGACGGCGGCAAGACCTGGGAGGTGAACTGGGTCGCCGTGGACACGCGCGTGAAGGACGGCGCGGGTCCGCGCACGGCGCACTAGTCGACGACCGCTCCGCAACTGCGGCATCCGGCCGAGCACCACCTCGTCCGCCACGGGCTGCAGCGTGGCCAGGGGCGCCTCGTTCCGGCGGTGCCGGCCGGACGAAGCCGGTCCCGTACCGGCGGGACCGTACCGCGCCTCCATCGACCTCCTCGGGACGGGCACCACAGCTCTCGCCGGCCTCACCCGGGGTCGACAAGACCGGGTCCTTCCACCTCCAGGCCTCCTGATCGCACCGGTCTGCGGCGCCCCGGTGAGGCCCACCCGCCCCGTACCCACGGTGCGCAGAGACGGACGTTGGGTCCGCGAAACGTCAGTCGACACGGCACATTACGACACATTTACCCACGCCGTCGCTTGATGGGCCACACCGACGCCATGCAAGGGTGTCCCGCGAACATGGGACGCGATATCGCGGAGGTGAACATGCGACACGGATGGTGTGGGCTCGCGGCGGTTCTGCTGATCGCCACTGGATGTGGCGGACCGACCGACACGGTGGACACGCTCGGTGACGGCCTACCGGCCGCACCGGCAGCGGCGACAGCCGCCTCTCTGACGGTGCAGCCCGGCTTCCCGGTCGCGACCGAGACCAACGGCACCGGCAGTGCCACCACCCCGAGCTACGCCGTCGCCGCCACCGACGTCGTCCTCGCCTTCGTCGCCTCCGACGCGCCCGCCGGCAACGCCGGCTTCTCCATCTCCAACCGCACCGTCTCCGGCGGCACCCTCGCCTGGACCCGCGTCGGCTCCATCGCCAACTCGCGCAACGGCGCCGTCGCCGTGTTCCGCGGCACCCCCTCCGCCGCGCTCTCCGGCGTCACCACCACCGTCACCGAGACCGGCGGCAACCAGGCCTACATCTCCGTCGTCGCCATCGCCGGCGCCAGCCAGACCCTCGGCGCCGTGACCGCCGGCTCCGGTTCCGGCTCGGCCGCCTCGCTGACAGTCAACGCCACCGCCGCGGGATCCTGGATCCTCGCCGTCGGCGAGGACTGGAACAACACCACCCGCCGCACCCTCTCCGCCACCACCACCCCCACCCTCCTCGACGAGCGCTCCGACCCCGCCCTCAACGACTACTGGGTCGAGCGCGCCGCCACCACTGCGGCCGGTTCGTTCCGCATCGGCACCTCCGCCCCCTCCACCGCCGACTGGAACATGATCGCCGTCGAGGTCGTGCCCGCCGCCGCCACCCCCACGTCGCCGCCGCCGCCTGCGCCCGCGGCCGCGCAGCCGTCCATCAGCCCGGCCGCCGGCACGTACGCCAGCAGCGTCACGGCCACGATCACCTGCCCGACCGCCGGCACCCTCCCCTACCGCACCACCGACGGGAGCACGCCGACGACCTCCTCGACCCAGAGCGCCACCGCGACGTTCAGCGCCTCCGGCACGCTCAGCGCGATCTGCGCCGGCACCGGGTACTCGCCCAGCCCCGTCTCGTCCGCCGCCTACACGGTCACGACCAGCACCGGCGGGACCGGCGGCACCGCGACCGGCTCGCCCATGACCACCGCGCACCGGACCTCGGGCGTGGCGCCGCTGGCCGTCTTCTTCGACGCCGTGAACACCAGCCCCTCCGGCACCGCCGCCCCGTTCACCTGGAACAGCGGCGTGTACCAGCCCTCCGACCTCGAGGGCACCCAGTACACCTGGAGCTTCGGCGATCCCGGCTCCGGGACCTGGAGCGCGACCGGCGAGCCGAAGAACGTGGCCAGCGGCTACACCGCCGCGCACGTCTACGAGACGCCCGGGACGTACACCGTCTCCCTCACGCAGACGGACACCGCCGGGACCGCGCGCACGTACGTCCAGACCATCACCGTGACGGCGTTCTCCGGGACCACATACTACGTCGCCGCGAACGGCAACGACGCCGCCGCGGGCACCTCGGAGGCGACGCCGCTCCGCACCGTGGGCCGCGCCATGTCGGTCGCGCTCGCGACCTCCGGGCCGGTGCGGGTGCTGTTCCGCCGCGGCGACACCTTCCCCGTCTCCGCCGCCTACGCCATCACCAAGCCTGGCCCCGGCATCATCGGCGCGTACGGCACCGGGAACCGGCCGATCTTCACGGTGGCGGAGCTCGGGGACGTGAACGTGTTCAGCCCGCGGGGCACCGGCGCCGACTGGCGCATCATGGATCTCGACATGCGCGGGCCGAGCCTCTCGACCGGAACCGGACCGGTCGGCCCCGACGTCTCGCACCAGGGCGTGAACCTGCTCGTGCTGCGCCTGCGCGCGTCCAACTGGTACGTGGGGATCGGCTGGGGTGACTGGACCCCGATCTACGCGACGCCGCACGACGGCATGTTCGTCGTGGACAGCGAGTCGCCCGGAAACGGCGGCTACGGCATGTACGTGGGCGGCCGGAGGATCGCCCTGCTCGGCAACACCGTGAGCGACCCCGTCCAGACCCACGTCTGCCGCGTGTGGCAGGCGCACAAGGGCGTCATCTCGAACAACGCCCTGCTGCGGCCGGGCGGGCAGCGCCACGCCCTGAAGCTGCACGGGCCCGAGATCAACGACGGCCGCCCGGAGACGCGCTGGGTCTCCATCACCGACAACTTCTTCCAGGCGAGCGGCACCTCGCAGTGGACCGTCTCGATGGGCTCGCAGAGCTCGGCGCTCTCCGAGAGCGACCCGGTCTCGCACGTGGTGCTCGAGCGGAACCGCTTCGCCGGCTCGGCGTCGCTGGTCGCGGACATCGAGAGCGAGGCGAGCCACGCCATGGTGCGGAACAACGTGTTCGACGACACGGCCGCCTCGTCGGCGGTGGCGGTGCTCTGGACGCAGCGGAACACCGGCGTCCCGGCGCCCGACGACGTACGCATCTACAACAACACCGTGTACGACGGCACCGCCGGCTCGGGCGGCTCGGGGCTGCTGCAGACGGACTCGAGCGTCACGAACCTGCGCGTCCGCAACAACCTGTACGGCGCGGCCACGCTCTCCACCGTGTCGCTGATCCAGGGCGCGGGCGGCGCGGGCTGGGCGGCCGACCACAACCTCGCGACCTCGTCGCCGGGGTTCACGAACGCCGCCGCGGGCGACTTCTCGCTGGCCACCGGCTCGCCCGCCGTGGACGCGGGCGCGGCCCTCCGCGACGCCGGGCTCGACTACCAGCTCTCGGCCCGCCCGCGCGGCGCCGGGTACGACCTCGGCGCGTACGAGTCACGGTAGCGGTGGCCCGGCCGCCGGCGGGGGTCACCGCCCCGCCGGCGCCGCCGCCCCGGCCAGCGCGCCGGGCCCCAGGAACGCCTCGACGGTGCGCGCGAGCCGCTCGCCGGTGAGGTCGCCGCGCCGCACCGCGTCCACCAGGAACGCGGGGACCACCACCGGGCCGCCCGCGGCCGCCTCGGCGCGCCGGAGCTCGACGTAGAGCGCGGCGGCGAGCACGTGCATGCCGTCGTCGTGCGTGCGCCAGTAGCCGGCCTGGTCGGCCCGCCCGACGCCGAGCTGGTCCGCGATGACGGCCTCCATGGCCTCCACCACGTCCTCCTCGACGTAGCCCTCGACGGTGTTGTAGCCGAACGACCGGTCGTGGTGCTCCACGCGCGCGCGGACGAGCGGATCGGCGCCGAGCGCCGCCACCGCCCGCGCGAGCTCGGGGCGGGAGGCGTCGTACGGCGGGTGCATCATCTCGTGGATGGCGTTGCGCACCATCACGTCGGAGGCGAAGGTCACGTCGGCGAGGAAGCGGGTCCCCACGATGCGGATCCCGTGCGGCCGCGCGAACGCGAGCACGTGGACGGTGATGCGGCGCGAGGGCAGCGGCTTCCCGAGCCGCGCCTCCACGGCGGGGACGACGTCGTGGGCCCGGAGGAACGGGGCCAGCTCGGCGATGCGCCGCTCGATCCGGGGTCGCGCCTGCCGCTCCCAGAAGTCCTCGAACCCGGCGCGGCCGAGCGCCTGGAGCGCGCGGACGAGGTGCGGCCGGGCGCGCGCGTAGGCGGCCCACCCCTCCTCGCTCCAGTACGGCGTGCGCGCGAGGGCGGCCCGCGCCCGCACCGGATCGCGCGCCACCCGGAGCAGCCACGCGATGGACCCGCGCGCGCGCGCCGGCGCCGCGCCCAGCCCGCCCGCCTCGGCGGCCGAGAACACGAGGCCGAGGCGCGCCGAGACGATGCCCGCGGTCTCGTCCTTCAGGATCCGCTTCACGGCGCGGAACGCGTCGCGCTCGGCGGCGGTGAACCTCGCGTCGAAGCGGCGGTACGTCTCCTCGAAGTACCGCACGTAGAACGGGTCGCCGCCCAGCACGCCGACGAGGCAGAGCGCGTCGTAGGCGGGCGCGGCGGAGACCTCCCACTCGGTGGCGCGGGGCGACGGCGCAGCCTGGGCGGGAAGCGCGCGCGCCACGGCGGGCGCGGCGGCGGCGAGCGCGAGGGCGAAGACGAGCAGGACGGGGGGCCGGCGTGGGTTCATGCCCGCCGGATAGCAGGCCGGAGGCGGCCCGGGCTTGTACCGGATTAACCTGGGCGCGCGGGAGGCCGCGCACGCCCCATCCGCGCGGCGCGGTACTGGCTGGGCGTCAGCCCGGTCGCCTCCCGGAAGCGGCGCGCCAGGTGCGGGTGATCCGCGAACCCGCACGCGGCGGCGGCCTCGGTGACCGTCCGCCCGGGCTCGGCGAGCAGGTCGAAGGCGCGGCGGAGCCGGACGCCGGCCAGGAACTCGCCCACCGTGCACCCCAGCACGCGCCGGAAGGTCCGCGCCACGTGCACGGGGTGGACGCCCGCCGCGCGCGCCACGTCGGCGAGGCCGATCGGCTCGTCGGACCGGTCGTGCAGGAGCTCCACGGCGCGCCGGAGCCAGCCGGGCCGCCCCGCCTCCTCCGCGGCCGGCGCGAGCGCCGCGAGCTGCAGCGCCGCGTCCTCGGCCGCCGGACCTGCCCCGGACAGCGCCCGGAACAGCCCCAGCGCGGCCGCGTACGGCACCCCGCCCCGCGCCATCCGGGCGGCGGCACCGGGCGCGGGCCGCACCCCGGCCTCCTCGAGCAGGCCGGGCGGCAGCTCCAGGTTGAGCAGGTGTCCGCCGGAGGGCGAGAACCGGTCCTCGTGCGCCTCGCCCGGCGGGTGCCAGATCACGGTCCCGAGCGCGCACTCCCGCTCGCCGGCCGCGGTCCGCTCCCGGTACGTGCCGGAGAGCAGGCAGGACACGTAGGCGCGCTCGTGGCGGTGGGCGGGGAGCGCCTCGCCGCCCGCGAACAGCGCCTCGCTCACCTCGAAGCGGCCCGCGCGCCGCCGGCGGAC
The DNA here is from genome assembly GCF_000964525.1 of Anaeromyxobacter sp. PSR-1. Classification (GTDB taxonomy): domain Bacteria; phylum Myxococcota; class Myxococcia; order Myxococcales; family Anaeromyxobacteraceae; genus Anaeromyxobacter. The sequence goes on along the minus strand of NZ_BAZG01000012.1, from coordinate 17,532 downwards.
GATGTCGCCCAGGTACGCCACCCCGGATCCATACGGCGCGAGGCCGCCGGGCGCACGCGCACCGAAGGGCCGCGTCGCGCTCGGCGTCGCGCTCAGCGGGGGGATCCCGCGGCGCCGCCGGCCTGCTTGGCCTGCTCGCGCGCGGTGGCCCGGGCCCGCACCTTCCGGAACTCGGCCTCGAGCTCGGTCAGCTCCTGCTCCGTGGCGTGCTCCAGGTCGGCGAAGATGTTCCGGGCCCGCCGCTGCGCGCGGATCAGCTCGTCGATCTTCAGGTGCAGGGCGCGGGTCTCGCGGTTCTGCGTCGCCTGGATGAGGAACACCATGAGGAACGTCACCACCGTCGTGCCGGTGTTCACCACCAGCTGCCAGCTGTCGCTGAAGCCGAACAGCGGCCCGGTGGCGGCCCAGACGACCACCGCCCCGAGCGCCACCAGGAACGCCCGGTGCGTCCCGACCACGTCGGAGATGAAGAAGGCCAGGCGCTGGAACGCGTCCTTCACGCCCGCAATGTGAGCACCGGACGGGCGAGCGGCTCCCGGCGCCGCGCGCGGCGGCCGCCCGCGAGGCCGTCCGGCGGCCTAGGGTGCGGTCCCGTAGCCGCCCCGCTCCACCGCGACCACCTTGCCGGCCTCCAGCCGGGCGATCAGCGTGAAGCGCTGCGGCCCGAAGTCGAACGTCCACAGCTCCACCGGCACGCGCGCCTCGCCCGGCGCGCCGCCCGGGACGCCGGGCGGCAGCGCGCGCGGCTCGATGGCCACGTCCTTCGCGATCGGCTCCCCGCAGCGGACCAGCAGGTCGAGCTTGCTCTCGCCGATCCGCACCGCCGACGGATCGCAGCTCGCGCGCCCGGGCGACCGCACCGCGGCCACGCGCTCGGGCGCGTACCCGTACCCCCCGCGCTCGATCGCCACCACCTTGCCGCCCTCCACCGTGACGAGGTCCATGAAGCGCTGCGGGCCGTGGTTGTAGGTCCACTGCTCGACGAGGACGATCGAGTCCTGGGACGCCCGACCGGCGATCACGAGCACGCTGCGCTGGATCTCGTGCGCGTCGCGCAGCGCCGGCTCGCCGCACCTCGCGAGCAGGTCCAGCCTCGACGCGCCGAGCTCGACGGTGCCGCCGTCGCAGCGCAGGGACGACTCGCCGGCGCGGGCGGCCGGCGCGAGCAGCGCGAGCAGCAGGATCACGAGCGACCGGGCGTGCATGCAGGGCCTCCGGGAGAACCGAGGGGCACACGGTACCACGGCGGGTGAACGCCGGGGGGTGCGCGGCAGGCGTGCGCGGGCCCGGCCGCTGCCCTGCTGCGCGCCGCGCCCGCGCGACCGCATCCTTCCGCCGGAGGCCGGCATGACCGAGATCCCCTGGAAGACCGTGTGCTGCCCGGTGGACCTGTCCGACGCCTCGCGCGCCGCGCTGCGCGTCGCGAGCGACGTGTGCCGGCGCCTCGACGCGTCGCTCATGCTGCTGCACGTCCAGGAGGGCGAGCCGGCCGCGGAGCGGCTCGCCGAGTGGCGGGCCGCGGCCGAGGCGGCCGGGGTCAAGCGGGTCTCCGCCGAGGAGACCGGCGGCGACCCGGAGACCGCCATCGCGGACTGGGCCGACGCCCACGGCGTGGACCTGGTGGTGATGGGCACGCACGGCCGCACCGGGCGGAGCCACGCGCTGGTGGGCTCGGTGGCGGAGAGCACGGTGCGGCGGGCGCGCTGCCCGGTGATGGTGGTCCACGACCAGTGGACCGGCACGCTGCACTGAGGACGCGGGGCCGGCTCAGCCGCGCCAGGGCTCGCTGGCGCGGAGCGCCGCCACGATGGCGCGGGTCGAGGGCGAGCGGTTCAGCGTGTAGAAGTGGATCCCGGGCGCGCCCCGGCGGAGCAGGTCGGCGCACTGCAGCGTCGCGTAGGCCACGCCCAGCTCGCGGGCGGCGTCGGCGTCGGCGCGCCGGACCTCCATCGCCGCGCGGAGCGGCGGCGGGATGGCGGCGCCGCACATCGCGGTGAAGCGCTCCACCTGCTCGACGTTGGTGAACGGCATGATCCCGGGCACCACCGGCACCTCGACCCCCGCGGCGCGCGCGCGCTCGACGAAGCGGAAGTAGTGCGCGTTCTCGAAGAACAGCTGCGTCACCAGGAAGTCGGTGCCGGCCTCCACCTTGAGCTTCAGGTTCCGGAGGTCCTGCGCCAGGTCGCGGGTCTCGACGTGGCCCTCCGGGTACGCGGCGGCGCCCACGCAGAAGCGCCAGCGCTCCGGCCGCGACCGGATGAACGCGACCAGCTCGCTCGCGTGCGTGAAGCCGTCCGGGTGCGGGACGAACGCGCTCTGCCCCCGCGGCGGATCGCCGCGCAGCGCGAGCACGTTCTGGATCCCGGCGTCCGCCACCTCGTCCAGCACCGCCGCGATCTCGTCGCGCGACGCGCCCACGCACGTGACGTGGGCCATCGCCTCGACCTCGGCGTCGCGCTTCAGCCGCTTCACCAGGTCGATGGTCTTCGCGCGGGTGGACCCGCCGGCGCCGTAGGTCACCGACACGTAGGCGGGGCCGAGCGGGCGCAGCGCCTCGACGGTCTCGAACAGGCCGCGCACCCCGTCGTCGGTCTTGGGCGGGAAGAACTCGAAGGAGAAGATGGGCTCGCCCCGCTCTCGGGCGAAGCGCAGGAGGTCGGTGATCCGCACAGGCTCGCGAGAGTAGCCCGGCCCGGCGGCGCGGCGCCAGCTTCCTGCGGTTGACAGCGGCGCCGCTCCGCGGGGATCGTTCGTCGCACCGCCATGTCCAGGACGCCCCGCTACATCACCCCCGAAGGCTTCCGGCGCCTCGCCGCCGAGCACGCCCGCATCTGGACCGAGCAGCGGCCGCGCATCGTGGCCGAGGTCGAGGCCGCCGCCGCGCTGGGCGACCGCAGCGAGAACGCCGAGTACATCTACGGCAAGAAGAAGCTGCGCGAGCTGGACCGCCGGCTGCGCTTCCTCTCGGAGAAGATGGACTCGCTGTCCGTCGTCGAGCCGCGGGCCCACCCGGACGGCCGGGCCTTCTTCGGCGCCTGGGTGACCGTGGAGCACGAGGACGGGCAGGAGCGGCGGTACCGGCTGGTCGGGCCGGACGAGTTCGACGTCTCCGCGGGGCTCATCAGCGTGGACGCGCCGCTCGGCCGGGCGCTGCTCGGGAAGCGCGAGGGCGACATGGTGGTGGTGCACCGGCCCGCCGGCATGGTGGAATTGACCGTGGTGGAGGTCTCCTGGTCGGCCCCGGAGGACGGATGACGATCGAGACGGATCGGGCGGCGCAGCGCGCGCGCGTCGAGCGCTTCGCCCGCGAGCACCCCGGCAGCGTGATGTACGACGGCGCCACCCTGCTCGACGTCTACTCGGGCAAGGCGCTGCACCTCGACTGGATGCGCGTGGCGCGCCTGGAGGAGCGCTCGGACGCCGAGACCGGGCGGCCGTACCTGGCGCTCGGGCGCGACGACGGCAGCGAGGTCGCGATGGCGGAGCAGGGCGTGGTCTTCCCGCCGTGCACCACCGGGACCGGGCCGCTGGAGGGCCTCCCGCGGGCGGTCTGCTTCCGGGACCTGGCGCAGGCCGAGGGCCGGCTCACCCACTTCCTGCTCGACCACCCGGACGAGCGCCCGAGCGCGACGCACGTCTCGCTGTTCCTGTTCTGCCTGGCGGTGGTGGACGGCGCGCGCGCGGCGGGGTTCGACGTGTCGCGCGAGGAGCGGCGCCTCGAGGCCGTGCTGAACGAGCTCGAGGCGCGCAAGCGCGGCTGAGCGCCCCGCCGTCCGCGGGTGCGCCGCCGTCGCGCCCTCCCCATCTTGCGCCCGTGGCGCGCGGCCGGCGTGCCCGGGCGCCGGGCCGGCCGCCGCGCGGAGGGAGGGCGGGCCGGGGTGCGCTTCCGCGTGGTGACCTGGAACGTGCACGGCCTGCGCGGCGTGGACCGGCGCGCCGATCCCGAGCGCATCGCCCGCGTGCTCGAGGAGATCGGCGCGGACGTGGCCGGGCTGCAGGAGGTGGGCGCGAGGCTCCCCGGCGCGGACGCGCACGCGGCCGAGGCGCTCGCGCGGCTCACCGGCCTGCACGGCGCGTTCGGCCCGACGCTCCAGCACGCGCGCGGCTTCGCGTACGGCAACGCCATCCTCTCCCGCCATCCCATCGACGCGACGCGCACCTACGACCTCACGGTGCCGGGCCGCGAGCCCCGCGGCTGCCTACGCGCGGACCTGGACCTCGGCCCGATGCGCGTCCACGTGTTCGCCGCCCACCTCGGCCTGCACTGGCGCGAGCGGCGCCGCCAGGCCGCCGCCCTGCTGTCGGCGGACATCCTGCGCGACGCGGCGCTCGCCCACCCGCTCGTGCTGGTGGGGGACTTCAACTCGCCCTCGGACCGCTCGGCCGTGCCGCGCTGGCTGCGCCGCACGCTCACCGACTGCGCGGTCGCGGCCGGCCGGCCCGCCGCCACGTTCCCCTCCGCCTGGCCGCTCCTCCGCCTCGACCGCGCCTACGTGGACGCCGCGCTGCGCGTCCTGGCGTGCGAGGTGGTCCGGACGCCCCTCGCCCGGCGCGCCTCGGACCACCTGCCGCTCGTCGTGGACCTGGAGCTCACCGAGGCGGCGCGCCGGCCGCCCGCCCCGCGGCCGGTCGAGGCGCCCGGCGTCCGGACGCGCACCGGGTGATCCCGCCGCCGGCCGCGCGCGCCCGCGTGGACGGCGGAGGGGCCTCGATCGCGCCCCGCCCGATGCGCAGGCTGTGACGCGGGCCCGGGAGCGGGCGGGAGGGATACGACATGGCGATGTCCTGGAAGGCGATGAAGGGGATGCTCGACCGCGAGCTGCTCTTGAAGCGCATGGGGCTCGAGGAGCGCAGCCCGGCCGGCGACTTCTTCACCGGCCTCGGCCTGTTCTCGGTCGGCGTGCTGGTGGGCGCGGGGCTGGGCATGATGTTCGCGCCCCGCCGCGGCGAGGACCTGCGCGCGATGATGACGGACGCGTGGCGGCAGCGGGCCGGCAAGCCGGCGCAGGGGCCCGACTACCAGGCCATGGGCGCCGAGACGGCGATGCCGTCGCCGCAGCACTGACGGCTACGCCGGCGGCTCCGCCTCGGCCGTCCGCGCCTCCTCGGCGGCGAGCGCGGCGAGCCGTGCCCAGAGCGCGTCGGTGCCGGTGCCCTCCACCGCGGAGAACGGCACCGCGTCGCCGCGGGCCAGCCCGAGCGCGCGCTCCACCTGCTGGAGCGCGAGCACCCGGCGCGCCTTGGGCAGCTTGTCCATCTTGGTCGCCGCCACCACCAGGCGCCGCCCCGCCGACACGAGGAACGCGGCGGCGTCCTCGTCGCTCTCGGAGGGCGGGTGGCGCGCGTCCACGATGAGCACCACCGCGCGCAGCACGTCGCGGTCGCGCAGGTAGTCCTCGATCATGGCGGTCCAGCGGTCGCGCTCGGCCCGCGAGACCTTGGCGTAGCCGTAGCCGGGCAGGTCGCAGAAGCGGATCGGGCGCGGGCGCGCCTTCGGCGTGGGCCGGTACGAGAGGTCGAAGAACTGGAGCGCGCGGGTGCGGCCGGGCGTGGACGAGACGCGCGCCAGCCCCTTGCGGCGGGCGAGCGCGTTCAGCATCGACGACTTCCCCACGTTGGAGCGGCCCACGAACGCGATCTCGGGCGTGGCGCCGCGCGGCCACTCCTCGGGGCGGGTGGCGGTCTTGTCGAAGTCGGCGGAGACGACCTGGATCGGCACGTCGGGCTCCTAGCGGCCGCCGGGGCGGCGGGCGGGGGCCGGGGCTGGCCGCGCCGGCGCGCGGGGACCCGCGGGCGCAGCGGCGTCGCCGGGCGCCGGGGTCCAATGCGGGGTCCAGTGATCGATGAGCGGCAGCTTCCGCTTCGGATCGAAGCGCAGCAGGCTCGGCGTCGAGTCGGTGTGGCAGGCGAGGCAGGTCTTCGGGCCCGGGTCCACCAGGCCGACGGCGCGCGCCAGCTCGCGATCGCGCATGACGTAATCCGCCGCGTAGGCGCGCCCCGGGCCGTGGCAGGTCTCGCAGGAGACGCCGGCGAGCCCGTCCTCGCGGTCGGGCGCGTGGCACGAGAGGCAGCGCGGGTCCTCCCGGCGCTCCGCCGGCAGCACCTCGAGCGCGCGCGCGTGCGGGCTCACCCGCCAGCGCTCGTACGCGGACGGGTGACACGCCTTGCACGCCTCGGGTCCCACCTTGTCGCCTGCGGCGCGCGCGGCGGGCGGGAGGGCGAGGACGGCGGCGAGGAGCGGGAGGCGGAGGGCGGGGAGCACGGGGGCCGGAGTATAATGCGCCATGCGCCTCGTCTGGCTCTCGACCGCCATCCTCCTCGCCCTCGGCCCCGTTTCCGCCACCGCACGCCCGTGGAAGGGCGTCACCCCGGGCGTCACGGCGCAGGCCGAGGTGGTCGGGAAGTTCGGCGAGCCCACCGCCCGTACCCGCCGCGGGGCGCGCACCGTCCTCGCCTACTACGGCGACCAGGCGCTGGAGGGGACCAAGCAGGCGCAGTTCCACCTCGACGCGGCCGGCACCGTCCAGGAGATCACGATCTTCCTGACCGTCGCCCTCGACGCGGACACCATCGAGGGGACCTACGGGAAGCCCACGCAGAAGACGTTCGTGGAGGACACGTTCCAGAAGGTCTGGCTGTACCCGGCGCAGGGCGTGACGGTGTACTTCGCGAAGGACGGGAGCGTCGAGGCGCTCGCGTTCGCGGCGGGACGGCAGAAGGCCGCGCCCGCGTCGGCGAAGCCCGCCGCGGCCGAGACCGCCACGGCCCGCTGAGGCGGCGTGCGCGTCATCGGCCTGACCGGCGGGATCGCCACCGGCAAGAGCACCTTCGCCGCGCTGCTGCGCGCGCGGGGCGCGCCGGTCGTGGACGCGGACGCGCTGGCGCGGGCCGCCGTCGAGCCCGGGACGCCGGCGCTGGCCGAGATCGCCCGCACCTTCGGGGCGGAGGTGCTGCGCCCGGACGGCGCGCTCGACCGCAAGGCGCTCGGCGCCCGCGTGTTCGCCGATCCGGAGGCGCGGCGCCGGCTCGAGGCCATCACCCACCCGGCCGTCCGCCTCGCCATGCGCGAGGAGACCACCCGCCTGGCCGCGCAGGGCCACCCGCTCGCGTTCTACGACACGCCGCTGCTCTACGAGGTCGGGCTGGAGGCCCTGCTCGACGCGGTGGTGGTGGTGTGGGCCCCGCGCGACCTGCAGCGCGAGCGCCTGATCCGCCGCGACGGGCTCGGCGGCGCGGAGGCCGACGCGCGCCTGGCCGCGCAGCTCCCCGTGGACGAGAAGGCCGCGCGCGCCGACTTCGTCGTCGAGAACGCGGGCGCCCCCGAGGCGCTGGCGGGCAAGGCCGATCGCCTGCTGGCGGACCTCCGGGCGGGCCGGGGGCGCAGGCTTCCCAACGCGCCCCCCGTGCGCTATTGACCGCGCATGGGGGCCGGCGCGCGCGTCCACTTCGTCACGGGGTACCCGGGGTTCATCGGGAAGCGGCTGGTGCGCCGCCTCCTCGAGGACGCGCTGCGCGGCGAGGACCGCGTGGTGCTGCTGGTCCAGCCGCGCAACGCCGCCGCGGCGCGGGCCGACCTGGGCGCGCTCGGCGCGGAGCGGGCCGAGGTGCTCGAGGGCGACGTCGAGCAGATGCACCTCGGCCTCGCCGGCGCCGAGTGGAAGGCGCTCGCCCGCGAGGTGACCGACGTCTGGCACCTGGCGGCGCGCACCTGGCTGGGCGCGTCGCGCCCGGAGTTCCGCAGGGTGAACCTTGAGGGCACGCGCAACGTGCTGGAGCTGGGCCGCGCGGCCCGCCGGCTGCGGCGGCTCAACCACTTCTCGACCGCGTTCGTCTCCGGCGACCGGGTGGGCGTCATCCTCGAGGACGAGCTGGCCATGGGCCAGCGCTTCCACAACGCCTACGAGGAGACGAAGTACCAGGGCGAGCTGCTGGTCCGCGCGGCGCAGTCGGAGCTGCCCGCGACCATCTACCGCCCCAGCATCGTGGTGGGCGACTCGCGGACCGGCGAGATCGACCGGTTCGAGGGCCCCTACGCGCTCGCCATCCTGCTGGTGGCGTCGCCGCTGGCGGTCCCGCTGCCGCTCCCGGGCGACGCGGTGGCGCCGCTCAACGTGGTCCCGGTGGACTTCGTGGTGAACGCGGCGGTGGCCATCGGCGAGGCGCCCGCCGCGGCGGGCCGTACCGTGCACCTGGTGGACCCGTCGCCGCTCTCCGCCCGGCGCGTGTACGAGCTCATCGCCGCGCACGCGGGCAAGCGCCTGCCCTCGGTGTCGGTCCCGGCGCGCGTGCTCCAGGCGCTGCTCCAGCTGCCGCTGCTGGAGCGGCTCTCGCGCGTGCACCGGCCGGCCATCGAGTACGTGAACCACCTGGCCATCTACAACTGCCGCAACCTGCTCGAGCTGCTCGACGGCACGGGCCTCCGCTGCCCGCCCATCTCCAGCTACCTCGACCGGCTCATCGAGTTCGTGCAGGGGACGTTCGAGAAGCGGCGCGAGGCCGAGCTGGCGCAGCTCGCGGGCGAGGCCGACGACCCGCTCGATCCGCCCGCCCCGCCCGCGTCCGGCGCCGCCTGATCCCGCCGCCCGCGCGCCCGCGCGGTGACGCCCCGCGTCGTGATTCCGAGGGGGTGCGCGGGCTTGTGCTCCGCCCGGACCTCCCTTACACGGGAGGGATGAAACGCCTCCAGGACTTCACCGTGGGCGACACCTTCGAAGCGTTCCGGGAGGTGGACTCGTACCGGCCGATCTACTACGCGGCCGCCTCCGGCGACTTCAACCCGATCCACATCGACCCGCAGGTGGGCCGCGCCGCCGGCTACTCGGGCGCGATCCTCCAGGGCATGTGCACGTTCTCGTGGCTGTCCGACGCGTGCGTCGCGTACCTCGGCGATCCGGCGCGCCTGCGCCGGATCCGGGCCCGCTTCACGAAGCCGGTGCAGGTGGGCGACGTGATCCGGTTCCAGGGCCGGTGCGTGGCGCTCGACGGCCCCCGGATCGCGCTCGAGCTGGAGGCGACGAACCAGCGCGGCGAGGAGGTCCTGAAGGGCGCGGTGGCCGAGGGCCACCTCGGGGAGGGGTGACCGCGTGCCCATCGACCGCAAGCACCTCGGCCGGCGCTACGGCCCGTACCGCTTCACCGTGGGTCCCGAGCAGATCCGCGACTTCGCCTCGGCCACCGGCGGCGGCGTGCCGGGCCGGGTCTTCTCGGTGGCGCCGGAGCGCGCCCACCCCTGGACCTGGGACGAGGCCGCGGCCGCCGCCTCGCCGCACGGCGGGCTGGTCGCGCCGCCCACCTTCGCGGCCGCGTTCGCGATCCAGCCGTTCGCGAACGCCTGCGCCGACCCGGAGCTGGGCGTGAACGTGCTCCGCCTGGTCCACGCCGAGCAGTCCTTCGAGCTGGAGGCGCCGGTGCGCCCCGGCGACGTGCTCGAGACCGAGGGCGAGATCACCCGGATCCAGGACCGGGGCAGCCTCGACTTCCTCGAGGTCACCACCGAGACCCGCAACCAGCGCGGCGAGCGCGTGGTGCGCGGGGTCTGGACCGCGATCATCCGGAACTGACGCTCAGGCGGTGATGACCCCGTCCGCGATCAGGTTCGCGAGGATGCGGGCCGTGTCGAGGCGCGGGAGCCCGGAGAGCGCGAACAGCGCCTCGTAGTCCACGAAGCCGTCGATCTGCGCGAGCAGGAAGCCGGCGCGGTGGTCCAGGTTCAGCCACATGATCTCCTCCGGCTTGATGGCGAGCCGGGGGACGCCGCCGAGCGGGCCGAGCTTCGACTCGTACATCGCGATGAGGGTGGCCTCGTTCTGGCGCAGGTACTCGCGCGCCTCGCGGTGGTCCGGGTCCACCTGCAGGATCTTCTCGATGAGCTCCAGGGAGCCGGTGAAGTCGCCCAGCGCGAACAGCTCGCGGGCGGCCTGCATCCAGACCTCCACGTCGCGGCCGCCCGGGGACTCGCCGGGCGCGAACTTCGCCGGCACCAGCGGGCGGATGTCGGACTTCTCCGCCACCGCGTCGAGATCCAGGCCACCCTCCGGGTCCAGCTCCAGCTCGATGATCTCGGCCGCGGCGGGCAGCGCGTCCCAGGGCGAGTGCCCGGGCGCCGCGGCGGGGGGCGGGAGCGGGACCGGCTCCGCCGTGGCGCCGCCGGGCATCCCGCCGCCGAGCAGGGACAGGTACGAGCGCGCCTTGGGGTTGCCGGGGTCGCGCTCCAGCGCCTGCTGGAACGAGCGCAGCGCCTCGCCCACCCGCCCCGCCACGTAGGCCTTGATGCCGCGGTCGATGAGCTCGCTCACGTCCGCCACGGCTCACCTCGCCCCGGGTCGCGCGGTGGCGGCCAGGCCCTTGAACAGCTGCAGCGTGCGCTCCAGCGGCTCCTCCTCGGCGGCGAGCGCGGCGAGGTCGCGCGCCTCGACGGCGGTGCGCGCGCGGGCGAGCACCCCCTCCGCCTTGAGCACCGCGTCCTTGCCGAACCGGGTGCGCTCCAGCGCGTCGTGCACCTCCGGGCCGAGCGCCTCGATCTCGCGCACCAGCGCCAGCACCCGGTCGCGCCGCGCCTCGAACTCGCGCGCGGTCTGCTTGCGCTCGAGCAGCTCGTCGATCTGCTCGTCGAGGATGTGCCGCATCTCGTCCTCGGTGAGGCCGGAGGTGGCGGTCACCGAGATCGACTGCTGCAGGCCGGTGGCCACGTCGCGGGCCGACACGCCCACGATGCCGTCGGCGCTGATCTCGAAGGTGACCTCGATCTCCACCTCGCCGCGGCGCGCCGGCCGGATGCCGTCGAGCACGAACTCGCCCAGCAGCTCGTTCTCGATGGCGCGCTCGCTCGCGCCCTGGAGCACGGCGATGCGCACCGAGGTCTGGTTGTCCTGCACCGTGGTGAACAGGTGGGTCTGGCTGGTGGGGACGGTGGTGTTCCGCGGGATGACGGTCTGGAAGTAGCCGCCCACCACCATGAGCCCGAGGTTCTGCGGGGTGACGTCGAGCAGGAGCACCTCGGCGCCGGCGTGCGGCGCGGAGAGCGCCTGCGCCTGGATGGCCGCGCCCAGCGCCACCACCTCCTCCGGGTGGACGCCGCGGCACGGCTCGCGCCCGAAGAACTCGCGCACCGCCTGCTGCACCCGCGGCATGCGGGTCATCCCGCCGACCAGCAGCACCTCGCCCACCTGCGACGGCCGCACGCCCGCGTCGCGCAGCGTGCGCTCGGTGACCGCGATGCACCGGTCCACCAGGTCCTTGGTGAGCTCCTCCAGCTTCTCGCGCGAGAGCTGGCGGTCGAGGTGGAGGGCGCTCTTGCCCTCCCCGCCCCCCACCAGGAACGGCAGGTGGATGGCGGTGGACGGGAGCGAGGACAGCTCGCACTTGGCCCGCTCGGCGGCGTCGCGCAGCCGCTGGAGCGCCATCTTGTCCTGGCGGAGGTCGATCCCGCCGTTCTCCTTGGCGAAGCCGAAGGTGAGCCAGTCCATCACCCGGCGGTCGAAGTCCTCGCCGCCGAGGTAGGTGTCGCCGCCCACCGCCACCACGTCGTAGACGCTCTTGCCGATGTCGAGCACCGACACGTCGAACGTGCCGCCGCCCAGGTCGAAGACCACCACCTTGCGCTCGATCTGCTTGCCGAAGCCGTACGCGAGCGCGGCGCTGGTGGGCTCGTTGATGATGCGGAGCACCTCGAGCCCGGCGATCCGCCCGGCGTCCTTGGTGGCGTGGCGCTGGCCGTCGTTGAAGTAGGCCGGGACGGTGATCACGGCGCGGCTCACCGGCTGGCCCAGCCACGCCTCGGCGTCCGCCCGCAGCTCGGCCAGCACCATGGCCGAGATCTCCTGCACGGTGAGCGTCCGCCCGCCCAGCTCCACGCGGACGTCGTGCCCCTCCGGCCCGGCCACCAGCCGGTACGGCAGCACCCGGCGCGCGTCCTCGATCTCCTTCGAGCCCCAGCGGCGGCCGATGAGCCGCTTCGCCGCGAAGACGGTGTCCTCGGCGTTGGTGATGGCCTGGCGCTTGGCGAGCGCGCCGACCAGCCGCTTCCCGTTGCGCGCGAACGCCACCACCGACGGCGTGAGGAGCTGGCCGCTCCGGCCCGGGATGACGCGCGGGACGCCGTCCTGCACGGTGGCGACCACCGAGTTGGTGGTGCCGAGGTCGATGCCGATGACGGGCTCGCTCGCGCTCATCCGAGGAAGCTCCAGCGCAGCCGCTTCAGCCGCTCGCGCGCCTGCTCCAGCTTCGGGTCCAGCTCCACCGCCCGCTCCAGCGCGCGGCGGGCCTCCTTGCGCGCGCCCTGGGCCTCCAGCGCCAGCCCCAGCGCCTCGTGCGCGAACCCGGCCGACGGCTGGGCGCGGACCGCCGCCTCGGCCAGCTCGCGCGCGGCGACCGCGTCGCCGGCCGCGAGCGCCGCCCGGGCCCCGCCCGCGGCCGCCCGCGCGTGGCGGGGGTCGGCCTCGAGCGCCTCGCGGAAAGCCGCGAGCGCCCTGGCGGGCGCGCCCATGGCCTCGGCCGCCAGCCCGCGCTCGTACGCGTCGCCGGCGCGCTGCACCGCCGCCCGCCGCCGCGCCTCGGCCGCGAGCGCGGCCACCTCGGCGTTCTGCGGGTCCATCCCCTGCGCCAGCACCAGGTCGTTCGCGGCCTGCGCCACCTGCCCGGCCTGCAGGGCCTCCTTCCCCCGCCGCACCAGGTCGGCCACGCGCCCGGCGCGGGCCACCAGCGGGCTCTGCCGGGCGAGCCGCGCCCGGCGCTCCGCCGAGCGGCGCTCGTCCTCCAGCTTGCGCAGCTCCATCCGCGCGAACTCGTCGGCGGGCGCGGTCTGCCGCGCGTAGGCGGCGCGCCGCGCCTCGTCGCAGAGCACGTCGCGCGCCTCGGTGAGCCGGCGGAAGACCTTCTCCAGCCGCGCGCGGTAGCTGCCCAGCCGCTTCCCCGGGTAGCGGTCCGGGTGGAAGACCTTCACCTTCTCGAGGTACGCGGCGCGCGCGGCCTCCACCGGCGCGTTCCAGGCCAGGCCCAGGACGTCCCAGTGCGTCCAGCGCGGCAGGCTCCCCTCGGCGAACAGGATCTCGCGGCGCCGCTCGGCGTCGAGGTCCACGTCCTCCTGGAGATCCGCCGGATCGAACGCGAAGCCGCTGTATCGATCCACGCTCAACCGTTTCCCCCCGCCCGCACCTCGGCGGCCCCGAGATTAACGACCGGGACCGCAGGGGGTCAAATCCGCTCCGGCGCGCGCGCCCGCCCCACGGGCCCCGGACACGCGCCGGGGCCCGTCCCGGCGGCCAGTCACCGGCCCGCGAGCAGCAGCTCGAGCAGCGCCTTCTGGGCGTGCAGGCGGTTCTCGGCCTCGTCGAACACCGCCGACTGCGGCCCCTCCAGCACCTCGTCGGTGATCTCCTCGCCGCGGTGCGCCGGGAGGCAGTGGAGCACGACGGCGTTCGGCCGCGCCTGGGCCATCAGCGCCCGGTCCACGATGAACCCCTCGAAGCGGCGGCGGCGCTCCTCCGCCTCCTGCTCCTGGCCCATGCTGGCCCAGACGTCGGTGTTCACCACGTGGGCGCCCGCCACCGCCTCGGCCGGCGAGCGGAACACCTTCGCGCGCCCGGCGGCACGGGCGAGCAGCGCCGCGTCCGGATCGTAGCCCGCCGGGCAGGCGAGGTGCAGCTCGAACCCGAGCAGCACGCAGGCCTCGAGCCAGCTGTTGGCCATGTTGTTGCCGTCGCCCACCCAGGCCACCCGCAGGCCGGGCTTGGTGAGCGCGTCCGACCCGAAGCGCTCGGTGACGGTGAGCAGGTCGGCCAGCACCTGGCACGGGTGCGAGGCGTCGGTGAGCGCGTTCACCACCGGCACGCCGGCGTAGCGCGCCATCTCCTCGATCTTGTCGTGCCCGTAGGTGCGCACCACCAGGCAGTCGAGGTAGCGCGACAGGACGCGGGCGGTGTCGCGGATCGGCTCGCCGCGCCCGAGCTGCGTGTCGCGCGGCGAGAGCATGATCGCGCCCGCGCCGAGCTGGTTCGCGGCCACCTCGAACGAGACGCGGGTGCGGGTGGAGGCCTTCTCGAACACCAGGCCGACCGTGCGCCGCTCCAGCGGGCGCGGGCCGCCCCTGCCGAGGAGCTTCCACTCCGCGGCGCGCTCCACCAGCTCGAGCAGCTCCGAGCGGTCCAGGTCGGTGATGCGGAGGAAGTCGCGCTTCTCGCGAGGCGAGGTGGCCATCGGGGTCCTCTCTCAGGGCTTCGCGGGCGCCGCCGCCAGGGCCGCGCCGAGCCGCTCCAGGGCCAGGTCGGCCTCGGCGGCGGTCAGGTTGAGCGGCGGGGCCAGGCGCAGCACGTCGTCGCCGATGGCGTTCACGAGCAGCCCGCGGGCGCGGGCGGCCTTCATCACCTCGGCGGCGGCCACGCCCTGCACGACGACGCCGAGCAGCATGCCGCGGCCGCGGACCCGGGCCACCCGGCCGCCGGCGGCGAGCGCCTCCAGGCCGGCGCGGAGCCGCGCCGCGACCTCGCGCGAGCGCTCCAGCACGCCGCCCCTCAGCTCGGCCAGCACCGCCAGCGCCACCGCGCAGGCGAGCGGGTTGCCGCCGTAGGTGGTGCCGTGGCTGCCCGGGGTGAGGTGCTGGCCGACCTCCTCGGTCGCGAGCATGGCGCCGATGGGGAACCCGCCGCCGAGCGCCTTCGCGCTCGACATGAGGTCGGGGGTGATCCCCTCCCACTCGTGGGCCCAGAACCTCCCGGTGCGGCCCATGCCGGTCTGCACCTCGTCGAGGCACAGCAGCACGCCCTTCCTCCGCGTCAGCTCGCGCACGGCGCGCAGGTAGCCCTCCGGCGGCGGGACCACGCCGGACTCGCCCATGATCGGCTCGACCATGAACGCGGCCACCGTGTCGTCGAGCGCCGCCTCGAGCGCGGCGAGGTCGCCGTACTTCACGTGGCGGACGCCGGGGACGAGCGGCGCGAAGCCGACCTGGTACTTCTCCTGCCCGCCCACGGTGACGGTGAAGAGCGACCGGCCGTGGAACGAGTCGGTGCAGGAGACGATGACGTTCCGCTCGGGGTGGCCGCGGTCGTGGTGGTACTTGCGCGCGAGCTTCAGCACCGCCTCGTTCGCCTCGCCGCCGCTGTTGCAGAAGAACGCGCGCGACGCCCAGGGCGTCACCGCCAGCAGCGCCTCGGCGAGCTCGACCTGGCGCGGGATGAAGTAGTGGTTCGAGACGTGCCAGACGGTGCGGGCCTGCTCCTCGAGCGCCTTCACCAGCGCCGGGTGGCAGTGGCCGAGCACGTCCACCGCCACGCCGCCGAGGAAGTCCAGGTACTCGTTGCCGTCGGCGTCCCAGACGCGGACGCCCTCGCCGCGCGCGATGGCCACCGGCTGCTGCCGGTAGTTGGGCGTGAGCACCTTCTGCGCGCGCTGGGCGATCGACTCGTTGCGTGTCATTCCGCGCTTATAGCAGCCGGGCGGCGGAGAGTTCCAGATCCGCGAGGGCCCGCGCCTCACAGGATGTAGCGCGAGAGGTCCTCGTCCTGCGCGATGCCCTGGAGCCGGTCGCGCACGTAGGCGGCGTCCACCACGATCCGCTGCCCGCGCAGCTCCGAGCCCTCGAACGAGAGCTGGTCCAGCAGGCGCTCCATCACGGTGTGGAGGCGGCGCGCGCCGATGTTCTCCATGCGCTCGTTCACCTCCGCGGCGATGCGCGCGATCTCGTCCACGGCGTCGTCGCGGATCTGCACGTCCACGCCCTCGGTGGCGAGGAGCGCGGTGTACTGCCGCACCAGGCTGTTGCGCGGCTCCTTGAGGATGCGCACCAGGTCCTCGCGGGTGAGCGGCTCCAGCTCCACGCGGATGGGGAAGCGCCCCTGCAGCTCGGGGATGAGGTCGGACACCTTGGCGACGTGGAACGCGCCGGCCGCCACGAACAGCATGTGGTCGGTCTTCACCACGCCGTACTTGGTGTTGACGTTCGACCCCTCGACGATGGGCAGCAGGTCGCGCTGCACGCCGCCCCGCGAGACGTCCGGCCCGCGCACGCCGCCGCCCTCGCCGCCGGCGATCTTGTCGATCTCGTCGATGAACACGATGCCGGCGTTCTGCGCGCGATCCAGCGCCTCGCGCGTCACGCGCTCCATGTCCACCATCCGCGCGGCCTCCTCGTCGGTGAGCAGCTCGAGCGCCTCCTTCACCTTCACCTTGCGCTTCCGCTTGCGGCCGCCGCCGCCCAGCATCCCGAGCAGCGGGTTGTTCCCCAGGTTCTGGACCATGTCCTGGAGGCCCTGCGCCATGTCCTCCATGCCCGGGCCCATGAACGGCATCACCGGCATGGAGCGCTCCGAGAGCTCGACCTCCACCAGGTCGTCGTCGAGCGTGCCGGCGCGGAGCTGCGCGCGCGCCTTGTCGCGGGCGCCGGCCGCGGAGCCGGCCGGGTGCGACGCCGGCGCGGCCTGCGGCTCCTCGGCCTGCGCGCCCCGCCCGCCGAACGGGTTCCGGAAGCCGAGGCCGACCCCGGAGCCGAAGCCGAGCGCGTCGAGGACCTTCTCCTCGGCCGCCTCGCGCGCGCGCTCGCGCAGCTTCGCGATCTCCTCCTCCTTCACCAGCTTCACCGCCGCCTCGACCAGGTCGCGGATCATCGAGTCCACGTCGCGGCCCACGTAGCCGACCTCGGTGAACTTGGACGCCTCGACCTTGACGAACGGCGCGCCCGCGAGCCGCGCCAGCCGGCGCGCGATCTCGGTCTTCCCCACGCCGGTGGGGCCGATCATGATGATGTTCTTGGGCAGGATCTCGTCGCGCAGCTCCGGGCCGACGCGCTGGCGGCGCCAGCGGTTGCGCAGCGCGATCGCGACCGCGCGCTTCGCCTGCGCCTGGCCGACCACGTAGCGATCCAGCTCCGCCACGATCTCGCGCGGCGTGAGGTCCTGCGGCTTCGCGCTCGGCGCCATCACAGCTCCTCGATGGTGAGGTTGCCGTTCGTGTAGATGCAGATCTCGGCGGCGAGCTTCATCGCCTCCTCGGCCACGCGCCGGGCGTCCAGCGTGGAGTGGGCGAGCAGCGCCCGGGCCGCGGCCAGCGCGTAGGGGCCGCCCGAGCCGATCGCCGCCGCGGCCCCGTTCGCCACCGGGTCCGGCTCGATGACGTCGCCGGCGCCGGACAGCACCAGCACGTGCTCGCGGTCGGCCACCACCAGCAGCGCCTCCAGCCGGCGCAGCATCCGGTCGGTGCGCCACTGCTTCGCGAGCTCCACCGAGGCCCGCGGCAGCGAGCGCGCGTGCTCCTTCAGCTTCTTCTCGAACAGCTCGAAGAGCTGGAACGCGTCGGCGGTCGCGCCGGCGAACCCCGCCACCACCTGGCCCTCGCCCAGCCGCCGCACCTTGCGGGCGGTGGCCTTCATGACGGTCTTGTCCAGGGTGACCTGGCCGTCGCCGGCGATCACCACCCTGCCCTCGCGGCGCACGCAGAGGACGGTCGTTCCGTGCATGGGGCGCATGCCCGAGAGGTAGCGCGGCCGCGCCCGGGGGGCAACGATTCACGGCGGGCCGCCCGCGCCCGAGGTCCGGCGTCAGC
>NZ_BAZG01000013.1 GCF_000964525.1 Anaeromyxobacter sp. PSR-1 | reverse complement strand
AGCCTGGCATTGGTGTGTTTCGGAATGATTTGCAAACTCAAGGAATGCGGTTTCCGCATCCTTAGTAGGCTTGCTATTCAGTTTTCAAAGACCGAACGCCACCCCTCGTTCCCGATCCAACCGCACCGGGCCGAGCCTTGAACGTCGCGGAGTCGCGAGGACAACCGTTCCGTCTCAAGGATGGGTGCAGCCTCCTGCCGCCACACCCGTTCGCGCCACCGAATCTTCCGTGGCGCAAGGAGGCCGGTTTCTACACCGGCTTCCTTTTCCCGTCAACCCCGCGGCGCCGCTTTCCTTCCGCTGCGTCTCGGTGCCAGGCGGGGCGTCTTCTAGCCCCCGCCGCCGGGTCCCGTCAAGCGAAGAAAACCAGGAAGATCGCTTCGTTCTTCCTGCGTTCGTGCTGCCCTTCGTCCGACGGGGCGCGTCTTCTACCTTCGGGCGCCGGAGCCGTCAAGCGCATTCGTGCGCGTGCGCGCGCGCCCTCCGGCGGCCGATCGGAGACCACGCCCGCCGCCCCCGCCGGCGCCCACCTCGCCCCTCCCGGCGCGACCGCCTGCCCCTCCGGCCGCGCCACCGCCCCGCTGGGCGCGCGAACGACGAGGCCCCTCCCCCGCGCCGCGGGAGAGGGGCCTCGAGGACGGCGACGGCCGTGCCGTGCGCTAGGCGACGACGCGCAGGCCCTTGTACTCCGCCAGCTCGTCGAACTGGAGGTAGCGGTACACCTGGCCGGCCTTCGGCGCGATCTTCTCGTTGTAGACCGCGAAGTACTCGGCCACCGTCGGCAGCCGCCCCAGGTTCGCCGCCACCGCGCCCAGCTCGGCCGAGCCGAGGAACACGCGGGCGCCGTTGCCCATGCGGTCGTCGAAGTTGCGGGTGGACGTCGAGTAGACGTTCACGCCGTCCGGCACGCGCGCCTGGTTGCCCATGCACAGCGAGCAGCCGGCGATCTCGATGCGGGCGCCGATCTGGCTGTAGACCGAGAAGTACGCCTCGTCGCGGAGCTCCTGCTGGTCCATCCGCGTGGGCGGGCAGAGCCAGGTGCGGACCAGGCCGGTGTTCTTCTGGCCCTTCCAGATCTCGCCGGCCGCGCGGAAGTGGCCGATGTTGGTCATGCAGGAGCCCAGGAACACGTCGTCGATCTTCGTGTTCTGGACGTCGGACAGCAGCTTCACGTCGTCCGGGTCGTTCGGGCACGCCAGGATCGGCTCGGTGATCTCGGCCAGGTCGATCTCGATCACCGCCGCGTACTCGGCGTTCTTGTCGGCGCGGAGCAGCGCCGGCTTCGCCAGCCAGGCCTCCACCGCGGCGATGCGGGCCTCCAGCGCCGCCTTGTCCCCGTAGCCGTCGGCGATCATCTTCCGCATCAGCGCCACGTTGGAGCGGAGGTACGTCGCGACGCTCTTCTCCGAGAGGTCCACCGCGGCCGCCGCGGCGCTGCGCTCCGCCGCCGCGTCGGTCAGCTCGAACGCCTGCTCGACGGTGAGGTCCGGCAGGCCCTCCATCTCCAGGATCCGGCCGTTGAAGACGTTCTTCTTGTTCTTCTTCGGGACGGTGAGCAGGCCCTGCTTGATGGCCCAGTACGGGATCGCGTTCACCACGTCACGGAGCGTGATGCCCGCGTTGAGCTTGCCCTTGAACCGCACCAGCACGCTCTCCGGCATGTCGAGCGGCATGAAGCCGAGCGCCGCGCCGAACGCCACCAGGCCGGAGCCGGCCGGGAAGGAGATGCCGATGGGGAAGCGGGTGTGCGAGTCGCCGCCGGTGCCCACCGTGTCGGGGAGCAGGAGGCGGTTCAGCCAGGAGTGGATCACGCCGTCGCCCGGCCGGAGCGCCACGCCGCCGCGCTGCTGGATGAACGAGGGCAGCGAGCCGTGCATCTTCACGTCGGCCGGCTTCGGGTAGGCCGCGGTGTGGCAGAACGACTGCATCACCATGGGCGCCTGGAACTTCAGGCAGGCGAGCTCCTTCAGCTCGTCGGCGGTCATGGGGCCGGTGGTGTCCTGCGAGCCGACCGTGGTCATCTTCGGCTCGTAGTAGCCGCCGGGCAGCGCGCCGGCGATGCCGCACGCCTTGCCGACCATCTTCTGCGCGAGCGAGTAGCCCTGGCCGGCCTTCGGCTGCGGGTTCTTCGCCACCGCGAACAGGTCGATCTCCTTCAGCCCGAGCGCCTTGCGCGCCTTGTCGGTGAGCGCGCGCCCGATGATGAGCGGGATGCGGCCGCCGGCGCGGAACTCGTCCGGCACGGTGACCGGCTCGAGCTTGAAGGTGGAGAGCACCTCGCCCTGCTCGGTGCGGACCTCGCCCTTCTTCGTGTCGATCACCACCACGTCGCCGGTCTTCAGCCTGGTGACGTCGGTGCGGATGGGCAGCGCGCCCGAGTCCTGCGCGGTGTTGAAGAAGATCGGGGCGATGACGCCGCCGATGATCACGCCGCCGCGGCGCTTGTTCGGCACGAACGGGATGTCCTCGCCGATGGCCCAGAGCACCGAGTTGCAGGCCGACTTGCGGGAGGAGCCGGTGCCGACCACGTCGCCCACGAACGCGACCTGGAAGCCCTGGGCGCGGAACTCGGCGATGGTCTTCAGGCCCCCCGGGAAGCGGGTCTTGCCCATGGCCAGCGCGTGGAGCGGGATGTCCGGGCGGGTGGAGGCGTCGCCGGCGGGCGAGAAGTCGTCGGTGTTGATCTCGCCGTCCACCTTGAAGACCTTGACCTTGATGGTCTCGGGCACGCCGGGGCGCGAGGAGAACCACTCGGCCTTGGCCCACGCCTCCACCACCGACTTCGCGGCGGCGTTGGTCTTCGAGAGCGCCAGCACGTCGTCGAACGCGCCGTAGACGTAGGTCGTGTGCGAGAGCGCCTTGGCGGCCGCGGCGGCCAGCTCCGGGTCCTTCAGCGCGGCCACGAGCGGCGGCACGTTGTAGCCGCCCATCATCGTGCCGAGCAGCTCCACCGCCTCGGCGCGCGAGACGAGCGGGCACTTCTTCGCGCCGGAGACGACGTCGGCGAGGAACTTCGCCTTCACCTCGGCGGCCGGGTCCACGCCGGGCGACACGCGGTCGCGCAGCAGCCCGAGGAGGAACGCCTCCTGGCCCTTGGGCGGCGCCTCGAGGAGCTGGACCAGCCCCTTCGTCTGCTCGGGGTCGAGGGGCTTCGGCGGGATCCCCTGGGCCTTCCGCTCGGCCTCGTGCTTCAGGTACGCCTCGATCACAGGGCTCCTCCTTCGGATCTGGGTGCGGGTGGAAAGATCGGAAAAAGCGATGCCGTATAGCACGACCGCATGCGGGTGTCAGCCGCGCCCACCCGCCGAACATCGCGGAAGGACGTCGCTTTTCGGGACCTGACCGGTCCACATTGGGAGCGGGAGCGGGCGGGCGCCCGCTAGCGCTCCCGGTCCGGCCCGCCCGCCTCGCGAGCCGGGGGCGCCGGCCGGGCGGGCGGCTCGTCGTCGTCGTCCAGCATCCGGTACTTGGGACCCTCCGGATCGTCGTACTGGCCGCTCTTCACCGACCATAGGAAGAACAGCCAGGCGGCCACCCCGAGCGACAGCGACAGGACGATGAGGAAGCCGATGGTGCCCATGCGCGCTCCCTCCTCTTACAGGGCCCGCCGGAGCCGCGCCGAGTTCCCGACCACGAACAGCGAGCTGGCGGCCATGGCGCCCGCGGCGACGATGGGGTGGAGCAGGCCGGCCATGGCGAGCGGGATCGCGACGGCGTTGTAGAAGAAGGCCCAGAACACGTTCTGGCGGATGACGGCGTAGGTCCGGCGCGACAGGCGCACCAGGTCCGGGAGCAGCCGGAGGTCGTCGCGCACCAGCACCGCGTCGGCGCTCTCCATGGTGACGTCGGTGCCGCGCCCCATGGCGGCGCCCACCTCGGCCTGGGTCAGCGCGGGCGCGTCGTTGATGCCGTCGCCGGCGAACAGCACCCGCCGGCCGGCCCGCTGCCGCGCCGCCACCGCCTCGCGCTTCTCGACCGGCGACGCCTCGGCGACCGCCTCGACCCCGAGCGCCGCCGCCACCGCGCCGGTGGTGACCCGGCCGTCGCCGCTCACGATCGCGACGCGCAGCCCGAGCGCGCGCAGCGCCGCGATGGCCGCAGGCGCCTCCTCGCGGATGGGATCGGCCACCGCCACGAGCGCGAGCGGGCGGCCGGCGCGGGCCAGGAACGCCACCGTGTCGCCGCGCGCCTCCAGCTCCCGCGCCCGCGCGTCCGCCCCCGGCGCGAGCGCCACCCCGCGCTCCGCCAGCAGCGCGCGGTTGCCCACCAGCACCTCGACGCCGCCCACCTCGGCGACGACCCCGCGCCCGGGCACCGCGCGGAACCCGGCCGCCTCCGGCTCGGCGCCCGCCGGGAGCGCCCGCGCGGCCTCGGCCACCGCCCGCCCGACGTGGTGCTCGCTGCGCCGCTCCACCGCCGCCGCGAGCGCCAGCACCTCGTCCTCGCCGATGCCGGGAGCGATCGGCACGAGCGCCCGGAGCGCCGGGCGCCCGCGCGTCACCGTCCCGGTCTTGTCGAGCAGGACGTCGGTGGCGCGCCCCGCGCGCTCCACCACGTCCCCGCCCTTCACGAGCAGGCCGCGCGCGCTGGCCAGGCCGGTCGAGATCAGCACCGCGATGGGCGTGGCGAGGCCGAGCGCGCACGGGCAGGCGATCACCACCACCGAGATGCCGGTCATGAGCGCCCGCTCGATCGGCGCGCCGCGCGCCAGCCAGGCCGCCACCGTGAGCGCCGCCAGCACCAGCATGGCCGGCACGAACCCGCCCACCACCCGGTCCGCCACCGCCTGGATGCGCGGCTTCTGCGCCTGCGCCTCCTCCACCGCGCGGACGATGCCGGCGAGCACCGTGTCCTTGCCCACCCGCGTGACCTCGACGACCAGCGCCCCGTGCTGGTTGACGGTGCCGCCGATCACGGCCGCGCCCGCGGCCTTCGCCACCGGGCGCGACTCGCCGGTGACGAGCGACTCGTCCACCTCGGAGGCGCCCTCGCGCACCACGCCGTCGAGCGGGATCCGCTCGCCCGGGATCACCTCGATCCGCTCGCCCGGCCGGATCTCCGCGACCGGCACCGCCCGCCGCTCGGCGCGGCCGCCGGGGCCGGGCTCGAGCCGGCGGGCCTCGCGCGGCGCCAGGCTGGCGAGCCGCGCCACCGCCTCGGAGGCGCGCCCCTTCGCCGCCGCCTCCACGTAGCGCCCGACCAGCACCAGCGTCGGGATCATGGCCGCGGTGTCGAAGTAGACCTCGCCGCCGCGCAGCATGCCGTACACGCTGTAGGCGAGCGCGGCGAGCGAGCCGATCACCACCAGCGAGTCCATGTTGAAGCGCAGGTGGCGGAGCCCGCGCCCGGTGGCGCGCAGGAACGGGGCGCCGGAGTAGAAGACCACCGGCAGCGTGAGGCCGAGCGAGATCCACTCCATCAGCCGTCGCGTCGGCGCGTCGATGCCCTGGAAGTACCCGGCGTAGAGGGCCGCCTGGTAGATCATGAGCTGCGAGGCGAGGAACAGCGCGGTCCCGAGCCGGACCAGCAGGTCCTTCGCCTCGGCTCGCCGCGCCTGGAGCTGCTCCGCGTCGGACCACGGCTTGGGCTGGTAGCCGGCGGCCTGGATGCGCCCGAGCACGCGCTCCAGGCCGACCGCGGCGGGGTCGAAGCGGATCCGCGCCCGGTGCGTGGCGTAGTTCACCCGGGCCGCCAGCACGCCCGGCGTGCGCTGCAGCAGCTTCTCGTTCAGCCAGACGCAGGACGCGCAGCGGATGCCGTCGATGGCCACGTCCAGCTCGGCCGCGCCGTGCGCCTCTCGCACCGCCTCGCGGAACGCGGCCAGGTCGAGCGCGGCCGCGGCCTGCGGGCCCACCTCGGTCCAGCGGCGGCTGTCGTAGTACGCGCCCAGCCCCTCGCCCTGGATCAGCTCGAAGACGCCGCGGCAGCCCGCGCAGCAGAACACCCGCGGCGCCCCGGCCACCACGGCCCGCACCGCCTCGCGCTCGGGGAACTCCAGCAGGCAGTGATCACAGCGCATCGACGCCGAGCCCGCGCAGCAGGAAGAGGACGCCGAGCGCGATCACCAGCACGCCGCCGGCCCGGTAGAGGACGCCGCGCGCGCGCGCGCCGACGAGCGTCGCCGCCGCCCCGGCCAGCAGCAGCGCCGGGAGCGTCGCCACCCCGAACGCGAGCGCGAGCAGGAACCCCTGCCCCGCGCTGCCGGTGCCGGCCGCGCCCACGAACAGCGACCAGGAGAGGCCGCAGGGCAGCAGCCCCAGCACCAGGCCCACCGGGTAGAGCCGCCCCGCGCCGCCGCCCTCGAGCAGGCCGCGCGCCAGCGCCGACACCCGCCCCGCCGCGCGCGCCTCGAGCCGCTTCACCGTCAGGCTCAGCCCCGCCGCGCCCAGCCCCATCGCGATCATGAGGACGCCGGCGATCACCGAGGCCACCGCGGCCACGCCGGCGAGCCGGCCGGCCAGGTTCACGAACGAGCCGGTGAGCCCCATCACCGCGCCCACCAGCGCGTAGGTGGTGATGCGGCCGGCGTGGTACGCGAGCTGCCCCTGCAGCGCGCGCCCGGTGCCGCGCGGCCCGGCCGCGAGCGCGAACGCGCCCACCAGCGGCCCGCACATGCCGAGGCAGTGGCCGAAGCCGCCGAGGAGCCCGGTGGCGAGCGCGGTGGCGAGCGCGGCGGTCACTCGGCGGCCTTGAACCCCAGCTCCGCGGTGGCGCCCGGCGCGCCGGGGCGGGCGAGGGACACGGTGGCGGTCCAATCGGTGCGGCCGCTCGGGCAGCGGACCAGCACGGCCTGACCCCGGTAGCGCCCCGGCCCGGCCGGCGCGAGCCGCGCCTCGGCCGGGAACATCTCCATGCCCTTCATGCCGAAGCGCACCGAGAGCTCCGCGCCGTCGAGCGGCGCGCCGCCGGCGCGGACGTCGGCGAGCACCCGGAGCTCGGCGAGCGCGCGCGGCGGGCGCGGCGAGAGCTCCAGCGTGACCGCGGCGCCGCCGAGCTCGACCGTGCACGGCCCGGCGGCGAGGTCGCAGGCGGGCGCGGCGGCGGGCACGTCCACCGTGCGCGTCAGGCGCACGCGATCCGTCCCGCGGCGCACGTCGAAGCGGATCTCCCACGGCCCCGGCGCCGGGAAGGCCCGGTCCGCGGCGTAGCCGCCCCCCTCGCGCGGGCGCGCGGCGGCGGTCCACTGCCCGCGCCCGCTGTCGGGCCGGCCCACGGTGAGCGCGACCTCGGCGCCGTCGAGCGGGCGCCCGGCGCCGTCGCGGAGCGCGAACGCGAGCGCGCCCGGGCCGGCGACGGCCGGCGCCACCTCCACGCTCCAGCCGAGCGCCTCGCGCCCGCGCCGCTCGCGGTCGTACTCCAGCCCCTCCTCGTAGGGCTGGGCGACCACGGTGTCCTCGCGGACCAGGCTGCCGATCCAGATGGTGCCGCCCACCGCGCCGAGCGCGGCCAGGACGGCGAGGGCGATGACGGGCTTCACTTCACCTCCGGTGCGACGAGGGAGACGGCGGCCGCGGCGGGCTCGCCGGCGGCGCCGTCCTCGGACCGCGGGCGGGCGACGACGCGGGCGGCGCTGCGCCCCTCCGGCAGTCCGCGCACGGCGGCGAGCACGCGCACCTGGCGGTGCTCCCCGGCCGCGAGCGCGACGCGGGCCGGGCGGAGCTCGGCCTCGGCGCCGGCGCCCGCCTCCAGCGCCAGCTCCACCTCCACCGGCCGCCGGCCGCGGTTCTCGACCCCGACGGAGAGCGCGTTCAGCACGCGGCCGTCGGGCGTGCGGCGCGGCGCGTAGGCCTCGTCGCCGAGCACGGTGAGGCCGAGCGGCGCCCGCCCGGCCACGGTGGCGACCAGCACCGCCAGCGTGGCCGCGGTGACGCCGGCGAGCAGCAGGGCCGCGGGGCGCGCCAGGCGCGGCCGCCCGCCGGGCTCGCCGTAGAAATAGCCGATGAGGTCGGGCGCGCGGCGCAGGCGGCGCATGACCGGCTCGCAGGCGTCGATGCAGGCCGCGCACGCGATGCACTCCATCTGCAGCCCGTGCCGGATGTCGATGCCGGTGGGGCACACCCGCACGCAGGCGCCGCAGTCCACGCAGTCGGCGGCGCGGCGCGCGTCGTAGGCCACCACCAGCGTGCTGCGATCGAACAGCACGCCCTGCAGCTTCGCGTACGGGCAGGCGGTGGCGCAGAAGCGCTGCCGCAGGAAGGCGAGGTCGAGGAACAGCACCGCGAACCCGGCCGCCCAGGAGCCGGCCACCACCGGGCCGAGGGCCCCGCCGGCGAGCCGCCGGAAGAACTCCCCCGGCGGCACGAAGTACCAGACCAGGTTGGCCGAGGCGACCGCCGACACGAGCGCCACCGCCGCGAAGCCGAGCGGCCGCCGCCAGCGGCGCGGGCGCTTGCGGCGCTCCGGCTCCACCCAGGCGGTGAGGTCGCCGAGCAGCGTCTGCGGGCAGGACCACCCGCACCAGACGCGGCCGAACAGCAGGGTGACGAGCAGGAGCGCGGCGGTGAGCGCGAGCGTGGCCGCGAGCACCACGAACATCTCGTCCACCGCGTACGAGGCGCCGAACGCGTGCAGGCGGCCCCCCGGCACGTCGAGCCGCAGCGCGCTCTCGCCGCCGACGGACACGAAGGGCAGCCCGAGCACGATGAGTGCCTGGGCTGCCCCCGCGATGCGCCGCCACCTCTGGAACCGCCTAGCCGTCGTCATCCTCGAGCATCTTGTACTTCGCCTCCTCCACCCGGTCCTTCCGCCTCCGCGAGTAGTAGAAGACGATGATCCCCAGCAGCGCCACGCACATCGTGCCGCCGAAGATCGTGTAGGCGAGCTCCTGGCTTCCCATCGGGCCCTCCGCTACCGCGCCTTCCTCTTCTTCTGGGTGAGGCCCATCCAGATCGCCACCAGCGCGGGGATGGCGGTGAACGCGATGGTCCAGAGCAGGTTGGCGCCGGAGCTGGCGCCGCCGGTCTCCAGGTCCTTCGCCTGCGACCAGCCGCCCAGGGCCGGGGAGTACGCCCAGTAGTAGTAGGCGCCCCAGACGATCAGGCCCCAGAACAGCGCCAGCCAGCCCACCGGCAGGTGGTGGGACGTGTCCTTCGCCTCGAACTTCGTCAGGTCGTCGAGCTCTTCGGACATGGTGGGTCTCCTAGTGGCCGCCCGGGTGGCCCTCGGCCGCCTCGTGCGCCTTCTGGTTCCGGAGCCACGCGACGATCGCCCAGATGTCGTCGTCGGACAGGTCGCCGCCGAACGCCGCCATGCCGCCGTCCGGCACGCCGGGGCGCCCGAGCGCCTTCTTCGCGTCGCTGCCGCCCTTGATCATGGCGAAGTACGCCGCGTCGGGCAGGTCGGGCGAGGCGCCCAGGAACTGGTCGTCGATGAGGTTCGGGGCCACGCCCTCCTGGCCCTGCGCCTCGTCCCCGTGGCAGGCGGAGCAGGCGTTCGCGTCGAACAGCGTCTTGCCCTTCGCGATCGCGGCCACGTCGGTGGCGAACGGGTTCGGCGCCTCGAGGTCCACGTCGCCGCCGCCGGCGGCGGCGCGGTTCACCGCCTTGCCGAGCGAGACGGTGTACGCGACCAGCGCGTCCATCTCGGTCTTGCCCTCGACCGCGGCGGGCACCGCCGCGAGGTCGGCGTCGCCGTACGGCACGCCCAGCGTGCGCAGCCCGCGCATGCTGGCCTGGACCTTCGCGGCCTCGAGCGCGTTGCCGCGCAGGAACGCGTACTTCGGCATGTTGGAGCGCGGCACCACCTTCTGCGGGTCCTCGAAGTGCGCGTAGTGCCAGTCCTTGGAGGGCTTGATCCAGCCCTCGAACGCGAGGTCCGGGCCGGTGCGCTTCGAGCCCCACAGGAACGGGTGGTCGTAGGCGAACTCGCCGGCCAGCGAGTACTGGCCGGACGGCTCCGGCGCGCGGTTGCCCTTGTAGCGGACCACCTCGCTCTTGAGCGGGCGGACCGTCTGCGTGTGGCAGTTCACGCAGCCCTCGCGCTGGTAGACGTCGCGCCCCGCCAGCTCCAGCGGCGAGAGCGGCTTCAGCCCCTCGACCTTCGGGTGCAGCTCGGGGCGGAGCATCGGGTACGCCATGGTGACGATGGTGCCGGCGAGGACCACCACGGTCGCGAGCACCGCGAACGCCACCGGCTTGCGGTAGATGCTGGATTCACTCATGGTCATCCCCTCCTACGCCGCCACCGTGGTCGGGGCCGAGCCGGCCGCCGCCTGCGCGGCCTTCCCCTTCCGGATGGTCATGAGCACGTTGTAGACGAACACCACCATGCCCGCGGCGAAGATGATCCCGGCCAGCGTGCGCGTGTGCCAGTACGGATAGTTCCCGATCACCCCGTCCATGAACGTGTACTTGAGCTTGCCGGCCTCGTCGGTGGCCTTCCACATCCAGCCCTGCCGGATGCCGGTGATCCACATCGTGATCGAGAACAGGAGCTGGCCCACCAGCACCAGCCAGAAGTGCACGTTGGCGAGCTTCTCCGAGTACAGCTCGGTCCCGTTGATGCGCGGCACCACGTAGTAGATGGACGCGCAGATGATCATGGTCACCCAGCCCATCGTGCCCATGTGCACGTGGCCGGGGACCCAGTCGGTGAAGTGGATGAGCTGCGACACGACGCGGAGGCCCTGCGTCGGCCCCTGCACCGTCTGCAGGCCGTAGAAGGTGATGCCGAGGATGAAGAACTTGGTGAGGTAGTTGGACCGCATCGTGGTCCAGTCCTGGCCCACCGTGTAGTAGCCGTTCACCACCGAGCCCCACGACGGCGCGATGAGGAACATCGTGAACACGATGGCGAGCGTCTGGATCCAGTCCGGCAGCGGCGTGTAGACGAGGTGGTGCGCGCCGGTCCACAGGTACGCGAAGATCAGCGACCAGAACGCGACGATCGAGAGCCGGTGGCTGTAGATGGGCAGCCCGGTGGACTTCGGGAGGAAGTAGTAGAACATCGCCAGGATCGGCGTGGTGAGCAGGAAGCCGACCGCGTTGTGCCCGTACCACCACTGCACGTTGGCGGAGTTCACCCCGGCGAACAGCGGGTAGCTCTTGCCCAGGCTCACCGGCACCGCGAGGTTGTTGACGATGTAGAGGATGGCGATGGTGATGACGGTCGCCACGATGTACCAGAGCGACACGTACATCTGCTCCTCGCGCCGCTTCAGGATCGTCCCGAAGACGTTCACCGCCAGCATCACCCACAGCACCACGATGGCGAGGTCGAGCGGCCACTCCAGCTCGGCGTACTCGAGCGACTGGGTCTGGCCGAGCAGCAGCGAGACCGCCGCGGCGACGATGCCGGCGTTGAACAGCCAGAGCTGCACGCGCGCGAGGCGCGGGAACAGCAGCGGCCGCTTACAGAGCCGCATGGTGATGTAATAGAAGAGGCCGAAGATGGCGCCCGCGCCCAGGCCGAAGATCAGGCCGTTGGTGTGCACCGGGCGCAGCCTGCCGTAGGTCAGGTACGGCGCGAAGTTCGCGGCCGGCGCCCACAGCTGCACGCTGATGAGGAGCCCGAGCAGGATCCCGACGACGCCCCAGAACATCGCCGAGAGGATGAACCCCTGGACGGTCTGGTAGTCGTACCGATAGTCGTTCATGTGCCCATTCCTTCCCGAGAAACGGGAAATGATCGCGCGCAAGATACAGGAGAGGGCGTCCGATCGGCAAAAATGGGGAGCAGCTACCCTTCCTGGTGCCGCTCATGAAACCACAAAGGCCCGCGAGAACATCCGCGGCCCAAGGTCTCGCCCCCGCACGTTCCCGGTCCGGCGCGCGGCTCGCCCGTCCGGGCGAGAGCCGGCGCGCGGCGGAGCGGTTCGGGACGGGGTCGAGGCCCCGGGCGGCCTAGGCCGCCCGGACGTCCACGCGGTTGTCGTAGAAGGTGGAGCCGCCCGCCTCGTCGGTGAGCCGCTGCGAGGTGAGCGCGTTCACGTTCCGTGCGCCCGGGGCGTGCGCGAGCCAGAACACCCCCTCGGCCACCGCGACGCCGGGGGGCACGCCGTCCTCGACGCGCAGCACGAACGCCGCCTCGCCGAGGCCGTTCCAGGCCACCACCCCCTGCCCGTCGGAGAGCCCGCGCGCGGCGGCCTCCGAGGGGGCGAGCTTCAGCAGCATCCCGCCCGCCTTGGCGCGCAGCTCGGGCCGCTCCTGGAACGTGGAGTTGAGCGTGTAGAGCGCGGGCGCGGTGACGAGCTTCAGCGGCAGCGGATCGCCGTCCGCGTGCGGCGGGCGCGGCCGCGGCACCGGCTCGCGGAGCGCGGGGTTCGCGAGCTCGATCCGGCCGGAGGCGGTGCGCCAGCGCGGCCCCGGCGGCGGCGCGATGCGGACCGCCTTCCCCTCCGCCAGCCGCGAGCCGTCCACCGCGTCCCACCACGCCGACCGCTGCGCGAGCAGCTGGTCCGCCATCTCCGCGGCGCTGGTCCGGAACACCGGCTCGTCGAAGCCCATGGCCGCGGCGAGGAGCTGGAAGACCTCCCAGTTCGGCTTCGCCTCGCCGACCGGCGGGATCGCGGCGGCGGCGCGCTGGATCGAGTAGTGCCCGTAGGAGCGGTAGACGTCGAGGTGCTCGAGCGAGGTGGTCGCCGGCAGCACCACGTCCGCGTGGCGCGCCGTGTCGGTGAGGAAGCGCTCGTGCACCACCAGGAACAGGTCCTCGCGCGAGAGCCCGCGCAGCACCGCGTTCTGGTCGGGCGCGACCGCGGCCGGGTTCGAGCACCACACGTACATCGAGCGGATGGGCGGGTCGCGCAGCTCGTTCAGCGCCCAGCCCAGGCGGTTCATGTTCACCTCGCGCACCGGCCGCGGGAGCAGGTCCTCGCGGCGCACCGGCGAGAGGTCGAACGCCTGCGACGAGGCGGTGGAGGTGAGGCAGCCGCCGCCCGCGCGGCCGAACGCGCCCAGCACCGCCGCGAGCGCGACCACGCTGCGGACGGTCATGGCGCCGTTGCCGTAGCGCGAGGGGCCGCCGCCGATGCGGAAGAACGGCGCGCGCGCCCGCGCCAGCGTCCGCGCCAGCGCCACGATGGCCTCGGGCGCGAGCCCGGTCGCGGCCGCGACCGCGTCCGGCGGGCACTCCGCGAGCGCGACCGCCTTCAGCTCCGGCCACCCGACCGTCTCGCTCGCCAGGAACGCCTCGTCCGCCAGCCCCTCGCGCGCGAGCACGTGGACCAGGCCGAGCGCGAGCATGCCGTCCGAGCCGGGCCGGACCAGGATCACCTCGTCCGCGAGGGCGGCGGTGTCGTTCCGGTAGGTGTCCACCAGCAGCACCCGCGCGCCGCGCCGCCGCGCCTCCCGGGCCCGCTGGGCGAAGTGGATGCTGGTCGCGACCGCGTTGATGCCCCAGAGCACCACCAGGTCCGAGCCGAGCACCGTGTCCGGGTCCGGGCCCGGGGTGGCGCCCATCACCGAGGTCCAGCCGGCGTCCTGGGCCGGCGTGCAGATGGTGCGGGCCAGCCGCGACGCGCCCAGGCGGTGGAAGAACGGGAAGCCGGCGTTCCGCTGCACCAGGCCCATCGAGCCCGCGTAGGAGTACGGCAGGATCGCCTCGCCGCCCTCGGCGGCCAGGATCTCCTTCCAGCGCCCGGCGACGAGCGCGACCGCCTCGTCCCAGGTCGCGCGCCGGAACGCCCCGGCGCCCTTCGGGCCGGTCCGGATCAGAGGATGGGTGAGCCGGTCGGGCGAGTGCACCGTCCGGTCGTAGCCGTTCATCTTCGGGCACAGGGTGCCCTGCGAGTACGGGTGCTCCGGGTCGCCCCGGACCTTCGCGGCGCGCCCGTCCTCGACCTCGACGAGCAGGCCGCAGGCGTCGGGGCAGTCGAACGGGCAGACGGAGCGCGCGAGCGTGGGCATGGCGCGCGCGAGGATAATCGAGCGCCGCCGGCGGCGCGACCCGTCGTGCGGCCGGGCGGCGGATCGCGCGTCGGGCGCGGGGGCGCCTGCCCTGCCGCCCCCGCGCCCGACGGCGACGGCTCAGAACCTGCCGGCCACCAGCCCGAACGTCTCCTGCCTCGACTGGTCCCGCCGGCGCAGGTCCATGGTGAACGACTGGCCGTCGCGCACCGGCGCCCGCGCCACCGCGGTCCGCATCGCGTAGTCCGGCGCGGTGGCCACGTCCACGACGCCCCACAGCAGGCCGACGCCGGCGCCGATCAGCGCGCCCCAGGCCAGCGTGCGACCCCAGTCGTAGTTCGAGTGGTCCTGGATCCCCATGTTGTAGAGGATGATCCCGCCCGCCACCGCGGAGCCGGCCACGCCGCCCGCGATCGTGTCGCGCGCGACCGTGCCCACCGGGTTGGCGTGCCGTCGCACGTACACGTCGTCGTCCGCCCGGGCGGCCTGGACCCCCACCGCCAGCGCCACCACCGCCACCAGCGCCCTCAGGTATCTCATCGCCCCTCCCCCCTTTCCCGACGGACCTCCCGTCCGGGTTCGAATCAAGCTGGGGCGCGCGACCGCCGGGGGACAAGGGGGTGGCGCCGCCCCTCGGCCGGGTTGACGGGCGCCGGGTCGCGTGGTTCACATCCGGGCGTCCATGCGAGCCCTCGTCACCGGCGCCGGCGGCTTCCTCGGCATGGCGCTGGTGCGCGCGCTGGCCGCCCGGGGCGACCGCGTGCGCGCGCTGGTCCGCCGCCCGTCGGAGGCGCTCGCCGCGGCCGGCGCCGAGGTGATGGTCGGCGACGTCACCGACCCGCGGGCGCTCCGCGCCGCGGTGGCCGGGCAGGAGCTCGTGTTCCACCTCGCGGGCGTGCGGCGCGCCGCGGACCCGGCGGAGTTCCTGCGGGTGAACGCCGGCTCGACGCGGCTCGCGCTGGAGGCGTGCGTGGAGCGCGCGCCCGGGCTCCGGCGCTTCGTGCTGGCCGGCTCGCGCGCCGCCTGCGCGCCGTCGCGGGAGCCGATCCGCGAGGACGCGCCGCTCGCGCCGGTCGAGCCGTACGGTGCGTCCAAGGCCGAGGCGGAGCGCGAGGCGCTGGCCTTCGCGGCGCAGGTCCCGGTGGCCATCGCGCGGCCGCCCCGCATCATGGGCCCCGGCGACCGCGAGAACCTGCTCTTCTTCCGGATCGCCCGGGCCCGGCTCGCGCTCGACCTGGGCGACCGCCCGCTGTCCTGGATCGACGTGGACGACTGCGCCCGCGGGCTGCTGCTGCTCGCCGATCGCGACGCGGCGCGCGGGGAGGCGTTCTTCCTGGCGGCGCCGGAGCCGGTCACCGCGCGAGGGCTGATGGAGGAGGCGGCGCGGGCGCTCGGCGTGCGGGCGCGCCGCCTGCCGGTCCCCGAGGCGCTGCTGCGCGGGGCCGGGCGCGCCGGTGACGCGGTGGGCCGCGCGCTGGGGCGGCGGCTGCCGGTCGGCTCGAAGCTGGTCGCGCAGGTGCTCGCGCCGGGCTGGGTGTGCGACGCGTCGAAGGCGCGCGAGCGGCTCGGCTTCGAGGCGACGACTTCACTCGCCGCGTCGATGGCCCGGGCGGCCGCCTGGTACCGCGCCGCCGGGTGGCTGTAGGCCTTCGCAGCCCCCGCTACGCCCTTGCCAACCGGGTCGTCCATTGCGTATGCCTCGCGGGTCATGGCGGATCCCGGCAAGGCTGCGTTCTTCGACATCGACGGAACGCTCGTGCGCACGAACATCGTGCACGCGTTCGCGTTCTACGCGATGAACCAGGGGACGATCCTCGGCACCGCCTGGCAGACCGCCCGCACCCTCCTCTCCGTGCCCCTCTTCATGGCCGCGGACCGGGTGAACCGGAAGGCGTTCAACGAGCTGTTCTACGGGTACTACCGCGGCCAGAGCGAGGACCGGCTGGAGACGCTCGCGGCCGAGCTGTTCGAGGACGTGCTGGAGCCGGCGGTGCACCCCGGCTCGCGGCGCCTGGTGGACGAGGCGCGCCGCGCCGGCTGCCGGGTGGTGTTCGTCACCGGCGCGCTCGACTTCACGGTGCGGCGCCTGGCCGACCACCTCGGCGCCGACGACCTCATCGCCAACCGGATGCGCTTCGTGCAGGGGGTCGCCACCGGGCGTGTCATTCCGCCCATCATCGAGGGCGCGCACAAGGCGCTCGTGATCCGCGACTGGTGCGTGCGGAACGGCGTGGCGCTCGAGAAGAGCTTCGCGTACTCGGACTCCTTCTCCGACTACCCCATGCTCGCGGTGGTGGGCCACCCCGCGGCGGTCAACCCGGACGCGCGGCTCGCCCGCGTGGCCCGGGCCTACGAGTGGCCCGTCCTGCGCACCACGGAGGGTTGAGACACCATGCGCGAGCCCCGGAGCCTCTCCCGCTTCTACGAGGCGACCGAGCAGATCGTCACCATCGACCGGGACTCGCCGCCGCGCGTGCTCTTCTCCGGCGAGGACCTGCTGGTGGAGGACCTGCCGGTCGGGACGCGGGTGATCTACCCGAAGCCGCCGGTGGAGGGGCTGCCCAACGTGAAGGCGGCCATCCGGAGCGCCATCAACCGGCCGGAGGGGTGCGAGCCGCTCCACGCGATGCTGCGCCCCGGCATGAAGGTCACCATCGCGCTCGACGACATCTCGCTGCCGCTGCCGCCCATGCGCACGCCCGACGTGCGCCAGCAGGTGCTGGAGGTGATCCTGCCGCTGCTGGCGGAGTCCGGCGTGGACGACGTGCACCTCGTCGTCGCGGTGGCGCTGCACCGCCACATGACCGAGGCGGAGATGAAGCGGATGGTGGGCGCGGAGATCTTCGACGCGTTCTACCCGGACCGCTACTACAACCACGACGCCGAGGACCCCGACGGCCTGGTGACGCTCGGCACAACCGAGCACGGCGAGAAGGTCATCATCAACCGGCGCGCCGCCGAGTCCGACCTGCTCATCTACGTGAACGTGAACTTCGTGCCCATGGACGGCGGGCACAAGTCGGTCGGCACCGGGCTCACGAACTACGAGGGCGTGAAGGCGCACCACACGCCGCACCACATCCGCAAGAGCCACTCGTACATGGACCCCGAGCGCTCCGAGATGCACCGCTCGGTGGACCGCATCGGGCGCTACATCGACCGGTCGCTGAAGGTCTTCCACATCGAGACCACCGTCAACAACCGCATGTTCGACGGGCCGATGGACTTCCTCATGAAGCGCGAGGAGGCGTACGGCGAGACCGACCGGCTGAAGCTCGCCGCGCTGCGCGCCGCGCTGAAGGGGCTGCCCGCCGCGGCGAAGCGGAAGATCTTCCAGGCGGTGCCCGCGGCCTACGACATCATCGCGGTGGCGGCCGGCGTCACCGAGCCCACGCACGCGAAGATCCTGAAGGCGAGCTGGGCCCAGTACGCGGTGGACGTGGACTACCAGGCCGACGTGCTGGTGTACGGGATCCCGTTCGTCTCCCCGTACAACGTGAACTCCATCCTGAACCCGCTGCTGGTCCAGGTGATGGCCTGCGGGTACTTCTTCAACTTCTACCGCGGCAAGCCGCTGCTCAAGCCGGGCGGCACGCTCATCCTCGCGCACCCCTGCTCCGACGTGTTCGACCCGGTGGCGCACCCGAGCTACATCGAGTTCTTCCACCGGCTGCTGCCCGAGACCCGCGACGCGAAGGTGCTCGAGGCGAAGTACGAGCGCGAGTTCGCCGAGAACCCGACCTACGTCCACCTGTACCGGACCGGCCACGCGTACCACGGGGCCCACCCGTTCTTCATGTGGTACTGGGGCGAGAACGGGCGCCAGCACATGGGCCGCATCATCGCGGTGGGCGCGGACAACGCGCAGGTGCCGCGGCTGATGGGCTGGGACACCGCCGAGACGCTCTCCGAGGCCATCGACATGGCCCGCTCCGAGCACGGCCGCGGCGCCCAGGTCACCATGATGCACCACCCGCCCATCGTCATGACGCAGAACCTGGGCTGAGCGATGAGCGGCCACGGCAAGAGGACGCGCGGCCCCCACGGCCACCCGCACCCGGCCCTTCCCGGCGGCGCGCCGGCCGGCCCCCCCGCGCTCGACGTGGCGGCGCTGCTGGCCGGGCGCCGGGTGCTCGTCACCGGCGCCACCGGCTTCGTGGGCAAGGTGGCGCTGTCGATGCTGCTCGACCGCTACCCCGAGGTCGGGCGCGTGTTCGTGCTGGTCCGCCCGGGCGCGGGCGGCACCGCCGAGGGCCGCTTCTTCGGCAAGGTGGCGCCGAGCCGGCCGTTCGACCCGCTCCGCGCCCGCCACGGCGCCGGCTTCGACGCGTTCCTGCGCGACAAGTGCGTGCCGCTCGCGGGCGACGTGTCGGACCCGCTGCTCGGGCTGTCGGAGGCCGACCTGGCCCGGCTCGACGGGCTCGACCTGGTGATCAACTCCGCCGGGCTGGTGGACTTCGACGCGTCCCTGGAGCTCGCGCTCGGCGTCAACGTGGACGGCGCGCGCCACGCGGCGGAGCTGAGCCGCCGCACCGGCGCCGGCCTGGTGCACGTCTCGACCTGCTTCGTGGCCGGCAACCGCGACGGGGTGGTGTTCGAGGACGAGGAGATCGCCGGCTACTTCCCCCGGCGCGAGGGCGTGGAGGGCCGCCCGCGCGCCGCCGCGCTGGACGGCGCCGACTTCTCGCTCGAGACCGAGCTCGCCGACGCGGCCCGGCGCATCGCCGAGGTCCGCGCGCTGGCCGACGACCGGGTGCGCCAGTCGGAGTTCCGCGAGCGCGCGCTGGACCGGCTCCGCGAGGAGGGGCGCGCCGCCGCCGACGAGAAGGCGCTGCGGCTCGCCGTCGGGCGCGAGAAGCGGCTCTGGGTCTCGCAGCAGCTCGTCGAGATCGGCCGGACCCGCGCGCTGCACTGGGGCTGGCCCAACACGTACACGTACACGAAGTCGCTCGGCGAGCAGGCCATCGCCGCGGCGGGCGTGCCGTACGCGATCGTGCGCCCCTCCATCGTGGAGAGCGCGCTCCGCTACCCGTTCCCGGGCTGGAACGAGGGGTTCACCACCAGCGCACCGCTCGCGTTCATGGGGCTGAAGGGGCACCGCTCCTTCCCCGCCGCCGAGAAGGCCATCCTGGACGTCGTCCCGGTGGACCTGGTCTGCGCCGGGATCGTCGCGGCCGCGGCCGAGCTGCAGGAGCGCCGCGGCACCCCGGGCGCCGCGCCCGGCCGCGTGTACCACCTCGCCTCCGGCGACGTGAACCCGCTCTGGGCCCGGCGCGCGGTGGAGCTGACCGCGCTGTACCGGCGGCGCTTCTACCGCGAGCGCGAGGAGGGCAACCGCACCTGGAACCGGCTGCTCTCGCGCATCGAGCCGTACCCGGTGACCCGCGCCCAGTACGAGGCGTTCTCCGCGCCCGCGCTGGCGGCGCTGGCGCGCGGCGCCGGCAAGCTGCTCCGCGAGCGGGCGCCGTCCTGGGGCGCGCCGCGGCTGTCCGCGCTGGCGCACCGGGCGGGCGAGGCGCTCGACGAGCTGACCAGCCAGCTCGAGAAGACCGAGGCCATCTGGGCGATGTACCTGCCCTTCACCTGGGACAACCGCTACGTGTTCCGCTGCGCGGGCATGCGCGAGCTGCGCGCGCGGCTCTCGCCCGCCGACCGCGCGCGCATCCCGTGGGACCCCGAGGCGCTCGACTGGCGCGCCTACTGGCTCGACGTCCACCTGAAGGGCATGGAGGAGTGGGTGTTCCCCGGCCTGGAGGAGGAGGCCGAGAAGCGGGTCCACGCGCCCAAGGCGCACCGCGACCTGCTCGAGCTGCTCGACTCCGCCTGCGAGCGCTGGCGCGACCGCACCGCGCTGCGCCTGGAGGGCGCCGCCAAGGACCGCCTCACGTACGGCGAGCTGCACGCGCTCTCCGGCCGCGTGGCCGCGTTCCTGGCCGCGGCCGGCGTGGCGAAGGGCGACCGGGTCCTGCTCGCGAGCGAGAACCGGCCGGAGTGGGCGGTGGCCTACTTCGGCATCCTGCGGGCCGGCGCCGCGGCGGTGCCGGTGGACCCGAAGCTGTCCGAGCCGGAGCTGGCCAACCTCTGGCGGAGCGCCGGCGCCCGGCTCGCGCTCCTCTCCGACGACGCCGCCGACGCGCTGCCCGGCCTCGGCGCGCTCGCCGCCGCGGCGGTGCCCGAGGCGCGGGT
This sequence comes from Anaeromyxobacter sp. PSR-1, assembly GCF_000964525.1. Taxonomy (GTDB): domain Bacteria; phylum Myxococcota; class Myxococcia; order Myxococcales; family Anaeromyxobacteraceae; genus Anaeromyxobacter. The sequence goes on along the minus strand of NZ_BAZG01000013.1, from coordinate 32,983 downwards.
GGTCGCGCTCGGCGAGGCGCTGCGCGGCGGCCCCGCGGTGCCGTCGATCCGCCTGTCGCCGGACGACCTCGCCTCGCTCATCTTCACGAGCGGCACGACCGGCACGCCCAAGGGCGTGATGCTCTCGCACCGCAACTTCGCCTCGCTGGTCGCGAAGCTGGTCACGGTGTTCGACCTCGGCCCCGGCGACGGCATGCTGTCGGTGCTCCCGCTGCACCACACCTTCGAGTTCACCTGCGGCCTGCTCGTGCCGCTCTCGCGCGGCGCCGAGGTGGAGTACCTCGACGAGCTCACCGCCGACCGGATCGGCGACGCGCTCGGCTCGGGCCGCGTCACCGCCATGATCGGCGTGCCGGCGCTGTGGGCGCTCCTGCACCGGCGCATCACCCAGGAGCTGGCCGCGAAGCCGGGCGTGGTGGAGCAGGCGTTCCGCGGGCTCATGAAGGGCAACGCGGCGCTGCGCGACTCGGCGCTCGCGTGGAACCTGGGCAAGGCGCTGTTCTGGCCGGTGCACCGCCGCTTCGGCGGGCGCCTGCGGCTGCTCGTGTCCGGCGGCTCGGCGCTCGACCCGCAGGTCCAGGACGCGTTCCGCGCGCTCGGCTTCGACATGTACGAGGGCTACGGCCTCACCGAGGCCGCGCCGGTGCTGGCGGTCTCGAAGCCCGGCGGCGACGCGCCGGCGGGCAGCGTGGGGCCGGCGCTCCCCGGGATCGAGCTGCGCATCGCCGACCCCGACGCGAGCGGCGTGGGCGAGGTGCTGGCCCGCGGGCCGAACGTGATGCTGGGCTACTGGCGCGGCGCCGCGCCGGGCGGCCAGGGCGCGGGGGTGGACCCGGCGCTCAGCGGGCAGGTGCTCGAGGACGGCTGGCTCCGCACCGGCGACCTCGGCAGGCTCGACGCCGACGGCAACCTCACGCTGGTCGGGCGCAAGAAGGACGTCATCATCGACGCGAACGGGAAGAACGTCTACCCGGACGAGGTCGAGGAGCGCTACCGCGACGACGCGCTGGTGAAGGAGCTGTGCGTGGTCGGGCTGCCCGACGGCGCGGCCGAGAAGGTCGCGATGATCGTGGTGCCCGAGTACGGCGAGCGCGACCGGGCCGAGGTCCGCGCCGAGCTGGACGCGCACGTGCGCGCGGTCTCCGCCTCGCTCCCGTTCCCCCAGCGCGTGAAGGTGTGGCACGTCTTCGAGGGCGACCTCCCGAAGACCTCCACCCGCAAGGTGAAGCGGCCGCTGGTGCGCGAGGAGCTGATGCGGCTCGAGGCCGCCGCGGCCCGGGGCCGGCGCGCGCGCGAGGAGGCGCGCGACGCGCAGGGCGAGGGCTGGGTGCTCGACCTGCTGGCCGAGGTGTGCCGGCGCCCGCGCGCCGAGATCGGGCCCGACTCGCGCCTGCAGGCGGAGCTCGGGGTGGACTCGCTCATGCTCACCGAGCTGTCCGCGGCGCTGGAGGAGGCGGGCGTGCCGCCGGCGGCGCTGGAGGGGCTGCACGCGGTGCAGACGGCGGGCGAGCTGGCCCGCGCGGTGGGCGGCGCGGCCCGGCGCGGCGCCGAGCGGCCCCCGGCGCGCGAGGCGACCGCCGCGAAGGCGCCCGGCGCGGCGAAGGACGACGGGGAGATCCCGGTGCCCGCGACGGTGGCGCGCCTGGGGCGGCGGGTGCTCTCCGCCGGCCAGCGCGCGCTCTACCGCGACCTCTACCGGGCGCGGGTGGTCGGCGCGGCGCACGTACCCCACGACCGGAACGTGCTGGTGGTCGCGAACCACGCCAGCCACCTCGACATGGGCCTGGTGAAGGTGGCGCTCGGCGACGAGGGGAAGCGCCTCGCGGCGCTGGCGGCGAAGGACTACTTCTTCGACACGGCGCTGAAGCGCGCCTACTTCGAGAACTTCACCAACCTCATCCCCATGGAGCGCGACGGCGCGCTGAAGGCCAGCCTGCGCGCGGCGGCCGAGGCGCTGCGGCGCGGCTACCACCTGCTCATCTTCCCGGAGGGCACGCGCACCCGCGACGGCGCGATGCGGGCGTTCTACCCGACCGCCGGCTACCTCGCGCTGCAGTGCGACGTGGACGTGCTCCCGATCTACCTGGCGGGCACGCACGAGGCGCTGCCGCCGGGCCGGGCCCTGCCGCGCCGCGCCGACCTCGAGGTCCGCTTCGGCGAGCCCATCCGCGTGGACGACCTGCGCGCGCAGACCGCCGGCCTGGCGCGGGGCGACGCGTACCGGGCCGCCACGCAGGTGATGGAGGCCGCGGTGAAGGGGCTTCGCCAGGCCTGGCTCGAGGAGCACGGGGCGGCGCCGCCCGCCCCGGCGGGCGAGCGCACCGGTTCCGGGTCCGCCGCGCCGGCCGCGCGCGCTCCGGCCGCCGCGGCCGAGCCCGCCGAGCCCGCCGCCCCGGGCGCCGGCCCGGCGCCGCGGCACCGCCCCGGGCACCCGGAGGACGCGTGAACCTGCTCGTCACCGGCGGCACCGGGTTCCTCGGCGCCGCGCTCGTCCCGCTGCTCGCCCGGGCCGGCCACCGCCTCCGGCTGCTGCAGCGCTCGGCCGCGCCGGAGGCCGAGGCGCTCGGCGCCGACGTGCGCCGCGCCGCGCTCGAGGACGCCGAGGCGGTCCGGGCCGCGCTCGACGGGGTGGACGCGGTGTTCCACCTCGCCGGCCAGGTGGACTTCGATCCCGCCGAGCCGGCGCGCCTGTACGAGCTGCACGTGCAGGGCACCCGCCGGCTGCTGGAGGCCTGCGTCGCCGCGGGCGTGCGGCGCGTGGTCCTCGCCTCCACCTCCGGCACCATCGCCGTGTCGAAGGAGGAGCGGGTCGCCACCGAGGCCGACCCCTACCCCATCGCCGCGGTGGCGGGCTGGCCCTACTACCTCTCCAAGATCTTCCAGGAGAAGGCCGCGCTCCGGATCCACCGCGACACCGGGCTCCCGCTGGTGGTGCTGAACCCGTCGCTCCTGCTCGGCCCGGGCGACACCCGCCTCTCCTCCACCGACGTCGTGTTCAAGTTCCTGGAGCGGCGCATCCCGGCGATGCCCACCGGCGGCCTCTCCTTCGTGGACGTCCGCGACGCGGCGCGCGCGTTCGCGGCGGCGCTCGAGCGCGGGCGGCCCGGCGAGCGGTACCTGCTCGGCGGCGCGAACCTGAGCTTCCGCGACTTCTTCGGCCGCCTGGAGCGGCTCTCGGGCGTGCCCGCGCCGCGGCTGGCGCTGCCGGGGGGCCTGAACGTCGCCGGGGCGCGGCTGCTCGAGAAGCTCTCCGGGTGGCGCGGCGCCGAGGCGCCCATCGACGCGCCCTCGGTCGAGATGGGCGAGCACTTCTGGTACTGCGACTCGCGCAAGGCGGAGGAGGCGCTCGGGTTCTCGGCGCGCGATCCGCAGGAGACGCTCTTCGACACCGTGCAGTGGCTGGAGAAGAACGTCCGCGCGCGCAAGGCGCCGGAGACCGTGGCCGAGCTGCTCCGCGGGCGGTGAGCGCGCGCGGCGGCGCTACATGGTGCCGCCGCTCACGTCGCGCACCTTGCGGATGGCGGCCACCCCGCAGCGCTCGCCGCAGGCGCTGCAGATCTCGTAGGTCACCTGCTTCACCACCAGCACGTCCGGGTGCTGCTCGGCGGGCGCGAGCCGCGCGCCGCAGCCCGGGCACGTCAGCTCGGTGGCGCGCTCGCGGCGGGGCAGCACCAGCGAGCGGCGGCGATCCGCCGGGCAGCGGCTGCACTCCACCCCGTACAGCCAGCCGGTCTCCTGCGCGGGCGGCACCTCGTCCAGATCGACGCCGCAGTACTGGCACAGCTCGGTGGCCATCCCCGTCGTCTAACGCCGCCTCCCCGCGCCGGCCAGCCTCCCCGGCCCGGCGGCGCGACCGGCGGCCGCACGCCGACGGGCGAGCCCGACCGTCCCGCCGCGCCCGCGCGCGAATTTCGCTGCGGCGCGGGCGCCCGGCGCTAGAACCGTCCCCCTCGAGATCGTCTACAGGAGGCAACACCACATGACTCAGGTCAAGGCCTGGGCCGCGCCGGCCGCCGGCGCGCCCCTCGTCCCCCACGCCATCGAGCGCCGCGAGGTGGGCGAGCGCGACGTCCTCATCGACGTCGCCTACTGCGGCGTCTGCCACTCGGACCTCCACCAGGCGCGCGACGAGTGGGGCGGGGCCACCTTCCCGATGGTGCCGGGCCACGAGATCGTCGGCCGCGTCGCCCGCGTCGGCGCGAAGGTCACGCGCTTCCGGCCCGGCGATCACGCCGGCGTCGGCTGCCTGGTGGACTCGTGCCGCACCTGCGAGCCGTGCCGGCGCGACCTCGAGCAGTTCTGCGAGCGCGGCCCGGCCTGGACCTACAACAGCACCGAGATGGACCGCCGGACGCCGACGCACGGCGGCTACTCGAAGCAGGTGGTGGTGACCGAGGACTTCGCGCTGAAGGTCTCGCCGTCGCTCGACCTCGCCGCGGCCGCGCCGCTCCTCTGCGCCGGCATCACCACCTACTCGCCGCTGCGCCACTGGAAGGTGGGGCCGGGCCAGAAGGTCGGCGTGGTCGGCCTGGGCGGCCTCGGCCACATGGCGGTGAAGCTCGCCGCGGCGATGGGCGCGGAGGTCACCATGCTCAGCACCTCGCCGGGCAAGGAGACCGACGCGCGACGCCTGGGCGCGAGCGGCTTCGCGCTGACCCGCGACGACGCCACCTTCCGCCGGCTGCACAACCACTTCGACTTCATCCTCGACACCATCTCGGCGCCGCACGACTACGACAGGTACCTGGGGATGGTGAAGGTGGACGGGGCGATGGTGCTGGTGGGCGTGCCGCCCGAGCGCACCCCCCTGCACGCGCACTCGCTCATCGGCGGCCGCCGCACGCTGGCCGGCTCGCTGATCGGCGGCATCGCCGAGACGCAGGAGATGCTGGACTTCTGCGCCGAGAAGCAGGTCGTCTCGGACGTGGAGGTCATCCCGATCGAGAAGATCAACGAGGCCTACGAGCGGATGATCCGCGGCGACGTGCGGTACCGCTTCGTCATCGACCTCGCCTCGCTGTAGCCGTGCGCCGCCGTCACGCCGGGTGCGTGTCACCCGGCGTGATGTGCGCGCGTGTGCTCCACGACAATTCGCGCGTCCGCGCGTGCGAATCCTTGCGCGAGGACGCTGAGTAAACTAGGTTTCGTCCTCCCGGCGCGCAGGGGCCCTGCGAGTTGCAGGCAACCCCCCAGCCACTTCTTGCTCCCCCTGCGCCCGGGGCTCTCCAGTCACCGCCCCGAGGCTGGCACGTGCTGCGGCGGCTGCGCGGCGACCGCGGCGCGAGCGCCCTCGCGCTTCACCTGGAAGAACGAGATGAGCTGCTGCAGCCCCTCCGCCTGCGACGCCATCTCCTCGGCGGTGGAGCTGAGCTCCTCGGCGGCGGACGCGTTCCGCTGCGTCACCTGATCGACGAGCGCCATCGCCTTCGAGACCTGCCCGACGCCGGCGGACTGCTCCCGGGAGGCCGCCGCCACCTCGTGGACCAGCGCCGCGGTCCTGCGGATCGCCGGCACCAGCGTCTCGACGAGCTCGCCCGAGCGCTCGGCGGCCGCGACGCTCGACCCGGCCAGGCCGCCGATGTCCTGGGCGGCCCTCTGCGAGCGCTCCGCGAGCTTCCGGACCTCGGTCGCCACCACGGCGAACCCCCGGCCGTGCTCTCCCGCCCGCGCGGCCTCGATGGCCGCGTTCAGGGCGAGCAGGTTCGTCTGGTAGGCGATCTCCTCGATGATCGAGATCTTCTCCACGATCGCCTTCATCGCGCCGACGGTCTGCCGGACCGACCTCCCGCCCTCCTCCGCGTTCGCGGCGCTCTCGTTCGAGGCCGCCTCCGTCGCCCGGGAGCTCTCCGCGTTCTGGGTGATCGACGCGCTCATCTCCTCGAGCGACGCCGTCGTCTCCTCCACGCTGCTCGCCTGCTCGCCGGTGCCCTGCGAGAGCGCCTGGGACGTCGCGGAGACCTGCTGCGAGGCGCCGGCCAGCGCCTCCGCGCCGCTCCGGACCTCGCCGATCACCTGGGCCAGCTTCTGCGCCATGGCGCCCAGCTCCGCGTGGAGCTGACCGACCTCGTCGCGACGATCGGCCGCGACGGTCACCGTCAGGTCGCCGCGCGAGATCGCCGCCGCGACCCGGACGGCCTCCCGCAGTGGAGCGGCGATGCTCCGCGCGAGGACCACGGAGAGGAGGACGAAGACCGCTGCGGCCGCGACGATCGTGGCGATCACCACCTGCCTCACCACGGCGGTCGTGCGGAGGGCAGCCTCCTCGCTCCTCGAGAACGCGCGCCGCTGCTCGTCGCGGAGCTCGAGGATGACCTGCTTCACCTCGCGCCACGCCGGCGTCTCCTTGCCCACCAGGAGCGCGACGGCCTCGTCGCGGTCGCCGGCCTCGGAGAGCTTCATCACCTCCTGCTTGAGCACGTGGTCCGCGGCCCAGAGGCGGTCGACGTCCTGCAGCCGGGCCTTCAGCTCGGGAGGCGCGAGCTGCCGCGCGTCCTCGAGGGTCTTCGAGAACGCCTCGTGCGCGTCCCGGTAGTTCTTCTTGGCGGTGCCGTCGGCCGGGTTGAGCAGGACGTTGCGGGTCGCCTGCCCGGTCTGCAGGCCCGCCGAGTACATCGACTCGAGGCCGACCAGGAGATCGAGGTCGCTCCCGGCCATGCGGCCGATGGTGGCGTCGCTCGCGCGCCCTTGCACCAGCGCGGCGGAGGCGACGGCGAGGAGCGCGAGGGAGGCCACGACGACGAGGAGGGCGAGCTTGGTGCGGATCTTCAGGTTGGCGAGCATGTCGGTATCCCGTGAGGAGCCTCGGCGTGCGGTCCACCCGGCCCCCGTGCATGCGTTCATGCAGGAAGCGTGTCGACGCACCAGGTCGGCGAGCGGAGCGTCCGGGGGCGACCGGCGATGTGCGCCGCCGGGACCGGTGTGAGCGGCCGCCGGCGACCCGGCGACGTCTGCGTTCCTCGCGGGCGCGGCCGCCTGCCGCAGACAGGGCCTCGGGACGCGCCACGAAGCGCCCTCCGCGCGGCGAGATCCCTCCGGCGGCGGCCGAGGCTCGAGCAGCCGCACCCGGCGAAGCCCGGCGCCGCGAACCTGGCTCACCCAGGTGGTGACGGCCCGGGTGCTTCAAGACCTGCGAGCGAGTTCACTCACCGTGCGCATCCCCGCGGGCCGACACGAGCAGCATCATCGGGCGCCGGCGCTCGTCCTTCCAGTCCGGGTGCAGCTCCAGGAGCTCCGGCGGCGGCTGGGGCTCGACCAGCCGCTCCAGGCGGAACCCGGCCTCGAGCACCGAGTCCACCCAGGTGGCGACGGTCCGGTGGTGCTTCACGACGGGCGCGCCCATCCACGTCGTCGTGCGCGGCCCCTCGTCCTGGTAGCCGTCCACCGGCCAGTGGCGCCGCGCGCCGTCCGGCCCCAGGCACCAGTCCTGCTCGGCGCGGGCGGTGAAGATCGGATGCTCCACCGAGAACACCAGCGCGCCCCCCGGGCGAAGCCACGCGCGGACCTGCGCGAGGACCTTCGGCAGGTCGGCCACGTAGTGGAGCGCCAGCGAGCTGATCACCACGTCGAAGGACGCGGGCGGGAGCTCGAGGTCCTCGATGGCCGCCTGCACGTAGCTGAGCCTGGCGTCGGCGCCCAGCGCCCGCGCGCGCTCGAGCATCCGCTCGGAGACGTCGACGCCGACCACGGCGCTCGCGCCCTGCTCCAACGCATGGCGGCAGTGCCACCCGAAGCCGCAGCCGAGGTCGAGCACCCGCTTCCCCCGGAGTTCCGGCAGCAGGGCCCGGAACGCCGGCCACTCGCCGGCCTCGGCCAGGCCGCCGACGGACCGGGGCATCCGGCTGTAGTTCGTGAACACGACGGCGTCGTCGTACTTGTTCTCGGCCATGGGTCTGCTCCGGGGCCGTCGACGGCTGCTCCCACCTGCCCCAACGACGAAGGGCGCCCGACGGGCGCCCTCCTGGATTCCTCGTGATGTTCGAGAGGCACCGGGCGGATTCGAACCGCCGAATACGGGTTTTGCAGGCACCTACCCTGCCAAGGATGTCCATGGCTTGGGGTGGCCCCGTTACACCGTTACACGGTTTCCCGGTCCGGCTCACGAGCGACGCTGGACGAGGCGGTGCACGTCCAGGACGTAGCTCTTCGTCTGCTCGACGGCATCCGAGAGCCTCTTCACGTCCTTCCTGAGGGAACCCAGCTCAGCGCCGATGTTCGTGTAGTCCATGACCCCGACGATGGCACCGCAGCTGGCGCACTGGACGGACACAAACTTGAACTTCGAACCGCTGGGCTCGAAGTTCACAGCCTCGAATCGCGAATTCTGGCACGCGGGGCAGGTGGGACGAGCCATCGCGTCCGCCTAGAACCTGGGGAGCGCCAGCAGGTTGTCCGTCGGCTTCCCGTCGGCGAAGGTGCGGAGGTATGGCGGGTTCCCGTCCACGACGCCGACCTGCACCTCGTTGCGCCCGTCGTTCACCCGGGCGTCGCCTCCCTTCTTGATCCAGTCGACCATCGTCGCCCGAGTGGCGACATCCGACTTCCCGTCGGCAGGGTCCCTCCAGCGCACACTCGCGATGTGCTCGTGTTGCGTCCCACCCTCCATGTGCACCGCAATGACGTAGACCATCGTTCGCCCTCCGTTCTCGGGTCCATCCCCGATCCACCACAGGTCTATCTGGATGGTCTGACAGCTCTCGAACCGGACGGCAACCAGCTGATATTCTTAAGTCCATGAGACATCAACGCCCTACAACCCATGACATCCATGTCGTGAACGGTCATTCCATGGAACGTGACATCCCGTTTGGGTGTACGGGTTCGATGATTCCACTTATAGTGCATCTTGACCCACAGTCAAGTGGGCAGGGAGAAGGACATGACGACCAAGACCACGAAGCTGACCGCCCCGAAGGCCGAGTCGAAGATCACCGCCGAGACCAAGCCCGTCGGGAAGCCGGCGGTGAAGGAGGACAGGCCGCCCAAGGCCGCGACGAAGGAGGCCGAACGCACCGCCATCCAGAAGCAGGTCGAGCGCTCCCGGGAGGCGGTCTTGCGGCTGATCAAGGAGGCCGGCCTGAAGGTCGAGAAGAAGACCTCCTGGCACAAGGTGGCCGGGAAGGAGAGGCGCCGCCTCTACGTCGGCGTGAAGAGCCCGCAGGTCCACCTGTCCGGCTTCGAGCTGAAGCACGAGGGCGTCGAGGCGATCTCGGAGGCCGAGGCGAAGCGGCGGCACCTCGGGTCGGTGCGGGGCATCCTCTGGCTGGACCGGCAGACGGACGCGATCATCAAGGACGCCGTGAGGGCCGCCCTCGCCGGGCTGAGGTAGCGCGCCTCACCGTCAGGCCCCGGGCTTCGGCCTTGGGGCCTGAGTTGTCTTCGGAGATTCAGACCCGTAGTCGACGTTATCGATCCAATCGTCCGACACTTCCTGCTGAGGCTTGAGCGGAGCCAGGAAGGCCATGAGCGGCTCCTTCCACGCATCGATCTGGTGCCAGATGCCCCATGAACTCTCGTGGAACGGCTTCATCTCACCGTCGGCGATGCCGACCGCGTGCTGGTGGTAGAGATCGAGAAGACGTGTGCAGGCCCAAGTAAGATCAACGCCTAGCAGAAGGCTCGCCGCGCTGATGACTCCCCTGGTGCGAGCGCTCTCCGCCTCAAAATCCTCAATTCCAACGCGTCGTTCGTCCATCTCGAACAACAGACGTTCCACCCGCCCAAGTGCTCCGTAGACCTGGACCAGGGCGTCGTATTGCCGCTTCCGCATCTCGACGGACACCATCTGCTCCGCCTTGAACTTCTCAAGTCCTCGGCTGACGTACCAGCCGCCGATCAGTACGGCGATGATCGTGGTGAAACCCTTGATGGCCTCGATGAGCACCTGTTCGTTGAAGGTCACGGTCCTCTGCATTTGACCATGGCCACCTGACACCCTCCGTGACGATCGGAGTGACCCCGTCCGCCGGCCATGGTTTCCCCTTACCTCCGGTCCCGGGCCCAACGGCGGGCCCGCCGTCACCTCGGACGGGCCACCCGGGGCCGGTCCAGGCCGTCGATCCGGTCCTCGAGGTCGTTCACCTGGAGCCGGAGCTCCTCCACCGACCGCATGATCCTGAGGTCGGTCCGCTCCTCGTGCTGCTGGATGGCGACGCGGACCGCCTCCGCCTGCCCCTCGGTCTGCTTGGCGTTCTCGTCGCGGACGATCCGGCGGATGAGCTCCCCTCCCCCGTTGCCGAAGAAGAGCTTCAGGTCCTCGTGCAGCTGCTCACGCCGGGCCTGGGTGTCCTCCCGCCGATCGGCGAGCAGCTGCCGCCGGATCCGGTACAGGTGGAGGCCGACCGCGCCGAGGGCGGCGCTGAGGGCCGGGTTCTCGGTGACGAACCGGATGAGGGAGTCCTCGGACATCACGCGCCCCTCACCCGATGCTGCCGGACAGGCCCATGAACAGGGCCTCGGCGCTCCGCCGCTCCTGGTCGAGCTGGTAGGCCCGCTGGGCCGCGGCGGACACCGCGGCGGCGGCGTCGGCCTGGGTTGCCGTGACCGGGACGAAGATCCAGTCCCGGACGATCACCTCCGAGGTCGTGTCGTCGACGACGTCGACCTGGAGCTGCACCTGGTCCTCCTGGCGGGCCATCCAGCTGACCCGGTAGATCGTTCCCATCTTCCGTTCCTCCATCACAGCTTCGTCGCGTTGTGGCTGAGCAGCCCGTCGGTCAGATACGTGTGGGCATCCCGGACCGTGAGGCGGCAGGTCTCGCCGCGGCCGTCCGGCGCCACGCTCGCGACCACGCCGCCCGGTTGACCGAGGATCTCGGCCCCTGGCCTCATGTCCTGGACCAGCGCCCAGCCCGAGGGCGTCATGAACCGGTGGCCCACCGAGACCCGGAGCGAGCGCCCGTCCTCGGTGGTAAGGCGATACAGGTCCAGCTCGCCGCGGCCGACATAGACGACCGGGAAGCAGCCGTACTCCTGCCGTTCCTCGGAGAACGACCAGAGTAGGTCACCGACCTGAACATCACGGGCGAGCTTCCAGCTCTTGTCCCAGAGTTGGACCGGGGTCTCCGGGACCGGACAGCCGATCGGGTCCGGTGACGTGTCTCCACCGCCGCCCGAGCCGGTCGAACCGCCGAGCGCGTAGGCACCGGCCGTCAGCGCCCCGCCGGCCGTGTTCGTTGACTGGAAGTCACGGGTCGGTGAGTAGCCGTAGACGTTGTGCAGCTTGACCCGGAGGTAGCCGTTCCAGTTGTTGGGGGCCGCGCTGTAGACGTACTGGTTACCGTCGGTGTGCTTGTGGAACGTGTACGTGACCTTGATCGAGTTGTCGGCCGACGTCAGCAGGGCGTTCTGGTACTTCCGATCCGGGACGGGGACGTAGACGGTGCCCATGTTATTCGGCGCGCTGTTGTAGACCGTGACCTCCAGGTAGCGGAGGCCGTCGAAGCCGTCCGAGGCCGACTTCGGCTGGAGCACGAAGTCCCAGGTGGCCTGGTTGTGGAGGACCGTCCCGTCCCAGAGCCCGCCCCGCTGATAGACGGTGAGCCGATCCCCGTTGGTCGCGTCGTAGATGACGGGGGCCGCCCGGCTCTCCCCGCGGTAGAACGAGGCGCTCTTGGCCAGGTCGAAGTCGACCGCGTTGACGGACCGAACCGCCACCTCGTCCAGCAGCCACTGACCGACGTACGCACCGCCGGCGGCGATGCGCATCGGGGTGCTGGAGTTGTTGAACATCATCGACCCGGACTTCGCGTAGGGCCCGGTCGTTCCGGCCGGGTAGAGCGTTCCCGTGGCCTCGAGGTAGTTGCTCGTCCTGATGATGTTCGCGGCGAGGTGGCTCGCGGTGAGCGTGCCGGCGGCGATCTCGGTCCCTGAGATCGTCCCCGCCCTAACGTGATCGCCCGTGAGCGTGCCGAAGGCGACGTGGCTGCCGGAGATCGTGGCGGCGGCGATGTCCGTGCCGCTGATGGTCGCGGCGGCGATGTGCGTGCCCGAGATCGTGCCGGCCTGGATGTGTCCGCCCGTGATGGTCGAGCCGGAGATGTGGGTACCCAGGATCGTCCCGGCGGCAATGTTGGTGCCGGAGATGGTGCCCGCCGCGATGTCGCTGCCGCTGATGCTGGCCGCCTGGATGTGCTGACCGGTCAGCGTGCTGAAGGCGACGTGCGTGCCACTGATCGTGCCGGCGACGATGTTCCCACCCGTGATGGTCGAGCCCGAGATGTGGGCCCCCTGGATCGTCGCCGCCGCGATGTGCGTCCCGCTCAGGGTCCCCGAGCCAACGTGGATGCCCGTGATCGTGCCCGGCGGCAGGTTGCCGAGGTCGGTGCTGACCTTCCCGGCGAGTCCGGACAACGCCGCGGAGGCGGAGCTGAACGCCTGGCTCGCAGTCGCCTGGGCCTGCGACGCGCTGCCAAGGGCGACCGTGCCCGTGCTCAGGGCCCATGAGGCGGTGGTGAACGCGAGGGACGCGGTGGTCAGCGCTGCCGATCCCATGGCGAGGGCGTTGGAGGCGGTGGCCTGCGCCCGCGATGCCGAGGTCAGCGCGATGGAGGCGGTGTTGAACGCGACCGTGGCGCTGTTCAGCGCGACGGTGCCGGTGCCGAGGGCCCATGAGGCCGTCGTGAAGGCGGCAGACGCCGTCGTGAACGCCTGGCTGGCCGTGGCCTGGGCAGCGGAGGCGGAGCCGAGGGCGATGGTCCCGGTGCTCAGCGCGTCGCTGGCGGTCACGGACACGTTCTCAACGACCAGCGGGGCGTACAGCCTGACGAGGCCGTCGTCGTAGCCGTCGTGGGCCTGGGGGGTGACGTCCACCGAGGCCACGTGCGGCCACTCGATCGCCTCGATCCGGAGGCCGCCGTCGTCCTCCTCCTCGATGGAGGTGATGCGGACCGTCCGATCGTTGAGGCCGAGCATCGGCTCGGTCAGGCCGAGGAGGTCGCCGGGCTCCAGGGCGGACCAGCGGGGACCGACGCGGAACCTGTACCGGTTGCGGCGCGTGATCGACCGCTGGGCCATGAGGCCGCTGAGCGTCATCACCTGCCTCGGGTTCTTGATCCAGGCGCTGGTGATGGTCGGCGCGCGGCGCTGGCCGTGGGCGGCCTGGTGCCCGGCGTCGGGCAGCGAGTAGGTGTCGGTCGAGCCGTTGGCGTCGTTGTTCTGGATGCTGATCGGGAACTCGTTGAAGACCTCGTCCTCGGGGACCCGCTCGACGGTGACCGGGTCCTCGCCCTCCGTCCGAAGCAGCTCGTCGGCGTCGAGGGTGACGGAGGCGGTCGGCGGCGTGTACGACCCCGTGGCGAACGTGCCGTTGGGGATGACCCGCAGACCACCGTTCGACCAGACGATCGTGCTGTCGGTGTCGCGCATCAGCTCGTCGATGAGGTCGGCGACGTTCGTGGCGTCGTCGATTCCCCGGTCCACGTGCGTGAAGCCCATGGCATCGCAGTAGGCCCGGTAGGATCCGGTCTCGACCGCCGAGGCAGGGATGCCTGATCCGGAGGCGACCAGGTCCACCAGCACGTCGGCCGGATGGCTGAGCATGCCGATGACGCCGAACTCGATCCGCGGGACCTTGCCCTCCGGAGTGCCGAACATGTTGGACCGGAACTGGGCGGTGCCGGCGAAGGTCGGGCCGGGACCGGAGCCGTAGGTCACGAAGCTGCACGTCGGGGCGGCGCTGCCGGTGATGACCTCGTACCAGCCTCCCTGGCCGACCAGGTGGAAGAGCTGGACGAGGTCCCCGTCGCGGTAGGCGTTGACGATTCCCGCGACCGGCGCCTCACAGATCGCCCAGACCATCGCGAGCGTCTGGCCCCGGTAGTTGCCGCTGTAGAGCGTCGGGACTTGGCCTGACGCCGTCAGGTACGCCGCCGTCCTCCCCGAGGTGTGGACGGCCCGGGCCGTGACCCGGGCGTTGCCGTACACCTTGGCCAGCGGCTCGCCGAGCCTGGTCTGCGGGGGCAGCGCCGGCTTGGGTGGGATGTACGGCGGGTGCTGGTCCTCGCTTCCTGCCGCCGGCCTGTCCTGATCGATCCTGGTCGCCATCTGTCAGCTTCCTGCGTCTGTGCTCGGGGCGAACGGGAACCCTCCGAACCGAGCGATGTTCGAGAACGTTCCGCTGCACCGGAGCAGCGTGTGGTCGCAGCCACGGCGCAGGACCACCCCGGTCCCCGAGGCTGGGACCTGTGGCAGCGCCGGGGTGACCTCCACCGCCGTGATCCCGGTGGCGGCCTGGGAGTTGGACACGATCGTCCGCACGCTGCCGCTCATCGGCCCCGTGGTGACCGAGAGCGTCCCGATCCTGAGGTCGTCCGTCGTGAAGGTGGACGCGCCGACGTTGACCACGGTCGTGGTCGAGCCCGAGGATGCCACCCGGCCGAACGTGTGCGGGGCCAGGTCCGCCCCGCACGGGCCGTCGCCGAGGAGGTACGGGCACGGGACCTGGACGATCCTCGGCGGGAACGCCCTGGACATCGAGGCGACCAGCGACTTCACCGTGAGGTCGATCCGGGTGGAGCCGGGCTCGACGTTCACCACCCGGCCGTCGAAGTCGGTGACCACCCCGGCCACCGTCCCCCAGCTGCCGGAGAAGTACGCCCGCTGCACCAGGACCCGGACGTCATCGAACGATCCCTGGAGGGCGGCCTGGAGGATCGGCGTGCCGGCCAGCGTCGCGGCGCCCGGGATGAGGGTGATGTCGATCGTGTCCACCTGGAGGCCGGTCCTGGTCCTCGACCTCCCCTTCGTGATCCCAGGTCCGGAGGACGACCAGGTGGTGGTTCCGGAGACGACGTCCGTGTCCGCCGAGGTCCAGCGCTGCGTCACCTCCCCGAACTCGAACGTGAACAGCTCCGCCATGAGGTGGACGTCCGCCCCGTAGAGCGTCGACTGCAGCTGGTCACCGATCGACTTCATCCTGGGCTCCTCCGATGGGCTCCGATGTGACGGAGCGTGCACCCCATAGGTATTGGTGGCCCGGGGATCCGGGTCACTCCGACGTCATCCTGGGTGACCTGGTCACTTCACCGAGATGACCTCGGCCTCCGCCGCCCAGACCCCGGGGACCTCCCGGGCGAACCGGAGGCTGTCCTCGACGAAGCGGACGCGGACCTGGGCGCCCGAGTACGGGTCGACCATGAGGAACGAGTCCCAGGCGCCGAGGTGGACATCGAAGAACCTCTGGACGGCGGCCGCCTCGCTGTACGCGGCCCACGGCGCCGCGGCGGCCACGTCGGCGCGGAGGACGTTCCAGCGGAGCCGGTACCGGTACCTCGGCGACGACCACCACGCGGCCCGCTGCTCCTTGCCGCCGGCCGTCTCGTAGATGCTGGTCCGGTAGAGGGTCGTCCGGTCGACCTCGACGTCCAGGCCCGGAAGGTCGGGGAACACGTCGTTGGACATCGATCAGAACCTCCCGTCCTTGGCCGCCTCGTTCAGCACCCGGATCAGCTGGCCGTCGTTGCTCTTGAGCGCCGCGTAGAACGAACGCGTGTCCATGGCCTGGATGACGTAGTTGTTGACGACCGACTGGCCGGCGCCGGCCCCGGCCGCGGCGAGCCCTCCGTTCGGCACGATGGTCCCGGCCATGCCCGGGACGAACAGCTCCGGGCCGCGCTCGCCGACGAGGTATGGGGACCGCGAGAACACGGGGCCGCCCTTGGCCCTCGCACCGATGTTGCCGAGGAGGCCCAGTACCGCCGAGAGCATCGCGCCCATGGCCGAGATGGCGAGCGCCGGGCCGACGACGGGGATCCCCGCCTGCGAGGCGGCGGCACCGGCCGCGGCCCGGGTCGCATCGGCGGTGACCGAGGCGATCGCCGTCTGCGTGACGGTCTGGATGATCTGCTGGCCGATCGCGGCGACCGCCTGGGCGGCGTTCATCTGGCCCGTCGCGAGCTGGCCGAACACGTCGCCGACCGTCGAGCCCCACCGCTGGCTCAGCGCGATGCTCCGGCCCAGCTCCTCGTTGTACCGGCGCTGGTCGGCGGCGAAGTCACCCGCCTTGAGGTCCTGGTACTCCGGGGCCCGGGCGCCCTCCTCCTCGTAGCCGGTCATCGCCTCGGCCTCGGCGAGCGCCTGCCTCTTGGCGTCGTCGAGGCGCTGCCTCTGCGACCTCTCGTAGGCGCGGGCCCGGGCGTCGAGGGCCGCCTGGCCCTGACGGGCGCGTTCGTCCTCCTGCCGCGCGGCCTCCCTCGTGGCGTCCTGGTCGGCGCGCCTGGCGTCCTGCGCGGCCTTCGTGGCGGCCTTCGCCGAGGCGCCCGCGGCGGTCTCCTGCACGTACTGCCGCCGGGCCTGGATGACCCTGTCGTACTGCTTCCGGAGCTCCTCCATCTCGCGGAACTGCTCGGGGAACAGGTTGCCGCCCTGCTTCTCCCGGGCGACCCTCCTGAGCTCCTGCATCTTCTGCTGGACCGCGACCAGCTCCCTCCCGAACTCGATCAGCTTCGGGTCCATCCCCTGGGCCTCCTGCCGCGCGGCGCGGGCCGCGTCGACGTAGCCCGTCAGCTTCTCGAGGCTCCCCTTCAGCTTCTCGTCGAACGCCTTAGCGGTCTCGGCCGTCTCCCTCTGGACGTCCTTCAGGTAGCCGATGATGGTCATGAAGGCCGCGGAGGCCGCTCCGGCGAGCGACCCGGCGGCCAGCGCCGAGGCGAGGCCACCGAACGCGCGACCCGCCGAGCCCAGTTCCGAGCTGAGCGAGCCGAGCGCGTTGCCGAACGTCTGCGCCGAGGAGCGGGCCTTCTCCATCCCGCCCCTGACCTGCTCCAGGCCCCGCTTCGCGTCGGCGAAGTCGATGACCACGCCGAGGCCGATCTGCTTCGCCATGTCGTCAGCCCCCGATGAACTTCATGAACTCGGCGTGACCCCTCTTGTCCGCCCTGGGCGCGCGCTCCGCGGCCCTGCTCCGGTACCGGTTGCCCCGGTCGATGAGGAGGACGTCCGGCCAGGTCAGCTCCCAGGCCCGGTCCCACGTGAAGTGGAGGTCGGACATGAGCATCACCACGAGAGCCGCCAACCCGTCCTCGGTCAGCGGCTCACCGCTTCCCCCGGTTCGGGCTTCTCCCCGACCAACCTGCTCGCCTCCAGCACCGCCTCGAACAACCGTCGGAGCGCGTCGAAGTCCGCGACGCCGACGTTGTCCCAGAGCCAGGGCTCCTCGATGCCGAGCGCGGCCGCCACGAAGCCGACCATCAGCGTCAGCTGCTCGTGGTCGGGCAGCTCTGCGTACCTGGGCAGCTTGGAGACGTGGCCCGCCCTCATCAGCGCGTGGATCCCCCGGAGCGTCAGGGGCGCCGGCCGCAGCTCGCGGCCACCGATCGTCACGGCGTCGGCCATGGCGATCACTCCGTGAAGGCCTTGCCGAGGTCGCCCGCGGCGTCGACCTGCGCCACGAAGTCGAGGTTCGTGACGGAGAAGTCCTCGGCCTTGAACGCGAAGGACAGGCCCGGGATGACGACCGAGTTCAGCTTCACACCGAACAGCTCGCCGTCGGCGCCGCGCTGCTGGAGGAACAGCGTGAACCCGGTCTGCACGCCCTGGACGGCGTTCTTCATCGTGAAGGTGGAGCCGGAGCCGGTGTTGTACGAGTACGTGATCGCCTTCGGGTCGGGCTCCGCGGCGTTGAACGTGTACGCGCCGGTGCCGGTGCTGACCGCGTACGCGCCGACAGCGGGCGCCGAGGACGTGACGCTCATCGGGTTCCGGGCGGCGTCGACGACGCCGTAGTCCGCGGCGAAGGACGTGCCGGTCGGCGAGACGGTCGCCGAGGAGCCGGTCACGCTGATCTCGTTCAGGACCTCCCGGCCGGCCGTGGTCGTGCCGCTCAGGATGACGGAGAGAAGCCTGCCGTCGATGAAGGCGGTCCCCGCCTTCCCGCTGACCTTCTTCTGCCCGGTCACGCTCAGGATCGGGAACTGCCGCGAGCCGTAGTACTCCTTCGTGGAGCCCTCGTAGCTCAGCTCCACGTCGGTCATCTCCATCACCTGGTAGACCTGGGAGGTGGTCGGGTTCTTGAAGAACAGCTTCCCCGAGCCGTATGTGATCGAAGCCATGTGTCGTTCGTCTCCTTGCCGCCGCCGGCGGCTTAACTAGCGGTGTCGGCCCGTTCCGGGTCAGGCCGTCCTCAACTCGATGGTGATCGAGGCGATCCCCTGGGCACCGACGTTGCCGCCGCCGTAGGCGATCTCGGTCGGTCGGGCGGATGCCACCAGCCCGTCTAGCGTCGTCGGGATCCCCCTCGCCTCGATGAGGCTCCCCGTCGCGACCGCCACCAGCGAGTTCAGCAGCGGCATCGGCCCCCCGGGCGTGTCCGCGTGGACGTAGAGCAGGGCGCTGGCACGGACCGTCTGACGGCTCGGGCCGGGTGGCGTGTTCTCTAGGGTCGCGCCGAGTTGCTCGAGGAAGAACGCCGGCTGCGCCTCGGGACCGACCTCCTCCCAGCTCCTCACCCGGCGCCCCGACGTCACGGCCGCGGTCAGCGCGCCCGAGAGCCGGGCGAACAGGGCCGCGTAGATCTGCTCGTGTGAGTTCGTCACCGGACGTATCCCCCCTCGGTGTAGACGCGATCGATCAGCCGCTCGATGTTGTCGGCGATGGCCTGGGCCCGGGCGTTGACGACCGGCGTCGCCCAGGGACGCCGGTAGGTGCGGCCGAATCGGCTGAAGCCGTCGTCCCAGAACCGGCCGATGAAGTACCGGCTGCCGGCCCGTCCGCTGACGGTGTAGCCCTGCCGGACGCGGGCGCTCCCCTTCACGGACGCCGCGAGCCTGCCGCTCACGGTCCCGAGCACACCCCCGCTGACGTTGGCGAGCATGTCGCCCGCCGCCGCCTTCATCTCCGAGGAGACCAGCTCCTTGGTCTCGCGGACGAGCTCGGACGGGACGCGGAGCAGGTGCCGCTCCGCATCGATCCACCCACCGTTGACCGTCACCCTGCCTGCCATGTCCCCCTCGAACCTCCCCGTGTCACTCGGGGACCCTCCGGTCCCCCGGCCCCTGGTTCGCCTTGGCCCGGGGTCGCCGGGCCCTCCGACGTCATCGGAGTGACCGATACGCCTCGACCACCGACTGCACCGACTGCGGGAGCGTCAGGGTCTGGTAGCTGAAGGCCTCGCCCTGGACGGTGTTGCTCAGCACGCCGAGCCGGGTCCGCTCCTTGTAGGCGAGGCCGGCGAGCGTGATGACCGCCTGCTGGACATCGTTCGGCACGGCCACGAAGCCGGCCCCGTACGCCAGGACCACGTTGCCGAGGCCGCGCGTGAACGTGTGGCCGGCCGATAGCTCGACGTAGTACGGCCGGACGACATACCCATCGCCGGACCAGGACGTCCGCTCCGGGATCGGCTCCCCGTCCACCGTGAGCGACGACACCGAGATGATCGGCGTGTGCCCCGGGAAGAGCAGGCGGGAGCCGTCCCCGTCGAACGAGCCGGTGTGGCCCGACGACGCGAACGTGCGGCCGGTCAGCGCCTCGAAGTGGTCCGAGGACCCCGAGAGCAGCCGGGACAACAGGGCGTCCTCGGCCGTGCTCGTGATGCCGAGGTAGTTCTTCAGGTCTGTGAGCGTGGCGAGCGGCATGGTCAGTCTGGCCTCAAGGAGGAGGCCGATCCACGGAGGGATCGGCCTCCCGTTCAGATCAGCTGGTCAGGCTCAGCGGGCCGCGAGCGTGACGAACGCCGACTGGGTGAGCCCGCCGGGAAGCGTGGTCACCGTCTGCCGACGGGTGTCGCCGCCGACGCGGATGTAGAAGCGGAAGGCGTCGACGACCTGGTCGAAGTAGAAGTCGACCGAGACGTCGGCGCGGACGCCGCCCTTCGTGACCGCCCAGTACTTCGAGAGGTCGGCGAACACGATGTCGCCGACGGCGCCGAGGGCGGGCATGTTCGGGAGCGGGAGCACCGGACGGCCCAGGAGCAGGCTGTGCGGCGCGTTGGCCATCGAGCCACCCGGGACGTACGCCGCCGTGGTGGTGCCGCTGATGACCATGCCGTAGAGCTGGGGCTCCACCGCGGGGTTGACCAGCCACACGCCGTTGATGCGGCTCTCCGGCAGCATGCCGAAGTAGAGGTCCATCACGTTCTTCGCGACGACCGTGCCCACCGGCTGGCCGGAGGCCGAGGCGACGGTCTTGAGGGCGCTGGAGCCGAGGATGGACTTCAGGCCAGAGGACGAGCCGGAGATGATGGCCTGGTTCAGCTCGTAGACCATGCTCTCGCCGACCTTCGCCGTGATGTACGCGCCGAAGGCGGGGGCGTCCTCGAGCAGTTCCTCGGTGACGGGGACGATCACGCCGTACTTGTCGGGCGTGATGGTCAGGCTGCCGATGGCAGGCTTCACCTGGTCGAGCGCCGCGGCCTCGCCCTTCTTCGTCACCTTGCCGGTGCCCGAGAACGCGGCCCACGGGGTGGTGTCGTCGACCGGGAAGGTCACGGACCGACCGGACAGAGGGATGTTGGTCGCGTAGCTGAGCAGCGAGGTCTGCCCGTAGACATACCGCTCGATGGTCGTCCGCAGCTCGGGCGGTGCCGCGAGCTTGCCGTCGGCGTCGGTGCCCTCGTTCGCGTAGACCGAGAGCGCGTTCATCTGGCGGTCGGTGAGGCGCTGGCCGAGCTTCTGCGCCCGCATCGCGATGGCGGTCTCACCGAGGCTGAACTTCGTGGTGTCGCGGACGGCCGAGAGCGCCGGGACGGTTCCCTTCGCGCCGACCTTCGACTGTGGCTTGGAGGCGCCGCTCTTCAGGTCCTCCGCGGACTGCCGGGCCGCGAGCTGACGCCGGATGCCGGTGGCGGTGGAGGTCAGCTCCTCCATCTTCGTGACCTGCTCCTCGGTCAGGACCTCGCCCGCCTCGTTCTCGATCGCCTCGATGGCGACCATCGTCTCGGTGAGCTGCCCCTGGAGCAGCTGGACTGCGTTCTTCATGTGGTGTGCTTCCTGTTCAGTGCTTCGTGCTCCACCTCCGGGGTGGTGGTCGGGCCTCCGGGGCCTGACCGTTCACTGCCTGCGTCCCTGGCTGCGCAGCTGCGCGATCTGCCAGGACGTGAGTCCCGCCCGCTGGGGCCGGGAAGCCTTGTTCGTGGGCGCCGTCGGGGCGCCGGAGATCCGATCCGCGAGGCCGTTGGACACCGCGTCCTCGGCCGAGAAGAAGTGCTCCCCGCTGAGCCAGGAGCCGACCCTCTCCGAGGGCTGTCCGGTGCGCTCCTCGTAGATCGAGGCGACGCTCTTCGCGGTGAGGTCGAGCTTGTCGGCGGCGGCGCGGAGGTCGGCGGAGTTGCCCATCACGCCCATCCACGGCCCGTGCACCATGACCTGGCTGCCGGGCATCATGACCCTCTCGTGGCCCGCCTGGAGGATGACCGAGGCGATGCTGGCGGCGAGGCCGTCCACGTACGCCGTGATCCGTCCGCCGAAGCGGCTGAGCACGTTGTAGATGGCGACGCCCTCGAACGCGTCCCCGCCGTCGCTGTTGATGAAGAGGTCGAGCTGTGACGCCCTCACCTTCCCCAGCTCCTCGGCGACCTGCTGCGCGCCGATGCCGCCGAACACGGGGCCGATGTCGCCGTAGAGGAACAGCTGCGCCGTGTCGCCACGCATCTGCACGAGGCCCTCGGGGTTCAGCCGCCGGAGCGAGGCCGCCTTCCCGGCCATGTGGATCCTGAAGTCGTTCATCACGCCGATGCCTCCGTGCCCAGCTCCTCCACCAGCGAGACGGCGATCACGTTCGGATCGGAGGTCTCGGCGGCCACCACCGCGGCGCCGTAGACGGCATCGAGGTCCCGGACCGAGCGGCACAGCACCACGGCGAGACCGTCCGCCTGGTGCATGTCCGCCATCGCCTGGGAGCGGAGCTCCTGCCGTGCCAGCTCCAGCTTGTCGGCGAGCACGCCGTTCTGGTGCTTCGCCCGGAGGTCCCGCTCCCGGTTGCCGAGCTTGGTCGCGTGGCGGCGGAGGGCGGCGGCGTAGAACACCTGGGCCGCCTGAGCGGTCGGTGACGTCGGCTGGGCCTCCCCGTCTCCGGCCCCGGCCTCCTCCTCCCCCGGTTCCAGCGGCCTCGGTGGGGCAGCGGCGGGGCCGCCGATGGTGTCGTGCTCCTCACCGGGGAGCGGCTCCAGGCCCAGCTCGGCCCGGCCCTCGTTGACGGTCTTCACCGGGCCGCCGACGTACATCGTCGTGGCACGGGCCTGGGACTCGTCGTCACCCTTGGTGAGCGGGTTCAGGTTGATGCGGATGCTCAGCGGCCCCTCGCCGCCGAACAGCTTGACGTCCAGCTCCTGCTCGATGGAGCGCGCCCACGGGGTGAGCGTCGAGCGGACGTAGTTCGTGTTCATCTCGGCCAGGTTCTTGCCCCAGCCCTGGGAGGCGGCGGCCACGCCGACCCGGTGGCCCGGGACGCCGAAGTATCGGAGCACCGCCTCGACGTTCGCCCGCTGGACCTCCACCAGCTGCGCCTGCTCGGCGTTGCTGGAGAGCACCTCGATCGAGGAGCCGGGCGGCATGGTGATGCTCTTGAAGGAGTTGGCCAGCCCGCCGTTCGCGCGATGCAGCCGCCTCAGGAAGCCCTCGCGCTCGTCCTCGTCCTTGAACGGCCGGCCCATCGTGATGGCCAGGTTGGGCTGGGCGCCGTTCGAGAAGTACGCCATGCCGAAGCGCTCCGCGGCGACCGAGGCGGCCACGGCGCGGGAGGCGGCGGCCAGCGGGCTCTCGCCGAAGAGGCCGTCGATGCTGAGCGGGGCCCGGACCTGGATCACCTCGGAGCCGGCGAACCTGATGGTGTCGACGCCGAGCCGGTACTCGAACGCCAGGACGCCGTCCTCCAGCCTCGGCGTCACGAGGTCGGAGCGGAGCGGCCACAGCTCGGCGACCCCGAGGTCGCTCCGAGCCAGCTCGGCGTAGCCGTTCCCGTGCATGGCTGCCTGAACGACCAGCGATGTCTTCACCGAGTGGGCGATCGACAGGGGGTTCGGACGGCGGTTCAGGACGGAGTCGAGGCGGTGGTCGGCGACCGGGGTCTCACGGCCGAAGCTGTCCACCCGGACGACGCGCCATGGCTGGCTGGCCAGGTCGTTCGCGATCGCCCAGATGCACGCCCATGCGGCCCCGACCCGGAGCTGCTCGATGGGCGACAGGCGCAGGTCGGCCGGGACGCCGACGTTTGGGATCAGGAACTGGAACGGACCGCCGATCGGGGTCCACGTGGCCGTCTCCTCGGTCCTGGCGCGACCGAGGATCCGACGCCAGAAGTTCGCCATGGGTGAGGTGCCTCACCCGTAGATAGGCGTGACGGTGAGTTCCAGGCCGGACGACGCTCAACCGACGCCCCAGTACAGGTCGGAGTCCGCCTCCACCGGGATCACCGAGGCCCGCTTCAACGCGGTCACCAGGGCCATCGGGGCATCGATCTTCGCCGTGTCGGACTGCTTCACCGGCTTCAGGATCGCGCCCCGGCTCTCCACGAGCAGGTTGCCGACCTGCCATGAGACGCAGGGGTTCCCATCGTGGAGCAGCCGGCCCTCGTTCACCGCGGAGGCAAACTCGCGGAGCGGCACGGTCATCTCGGCCGGCGTCATCGGCTGCTGGACGGACTGCTCCTCGGGGACGCCCGACATGCGGAGGAGGGCGTCCACGCCAGCCTTGGCGAACTTCGGGTCCCAGATGAACTCGGCCCGGGCGAGGCCGCTCCACAGCTCCACCAGCGGCCGGATCACGTCCTCGATCCTGAGGCTGTGGCCGGGGTGGATCGTGAGGTGACCCTGGCCCGACCAGTCGCGAAGGAGCGAGGACCGCGGGTGCCGGGCCACGCCGCCCTCGGAGAGGTGGTTCTGGAAGAAGGCGTGGTATCGCCGCTGCATCGGCGCGGGCTCCTCGAAGAAGACCACCGCCACGCCGAAGATGTCGTTGGTGTCGGCGGGGTCGAGGCCGATGACGCACGGCAGGCCGCGGTCGATGCACTCCTGCATGGTGAGCGTCGAGGCGCAGCCGTCCCAGCGGGCCACGTCCACGAACCCCTCGGCGGCCCCGGTCCACCGGTTCATGTGGAGCGCGAGGAACTGGCCCCGCTGCCCCGGCACGCTGAGGGCCTGGTGCGCGGTCGCCCTGAACTTCCGGATGTCGATGATCCCGGCCTCGAGGCTGGGGTTCGCCTTACGCCAGTTGCCCTCGTCGGAGATGTCGTCCGTCGGCGCCGTGTAGATCAGCACGAAGGTGTCGTCGTCCTGCTCCTGGCCCCCGAGGATGTTCCGGTCGTACTCGTAGATCTTGAAGCCCTTGCTGGAGACGTCGAAGCCACCGGTCGAGAGCGTCAGCATCAGGCTCTGCGACCGCTTCACGATGGCGCCCTTGAGCGTGTCCCACAGCTCGTCACGGACGGTGTGCAGCTCGTCGATGATCAGGGCCGACGGGCGGCTGCCGTGCTGGGCGTCGGGGTTGGAGCTGTTCGCCTTGAAGACCGAGTTGGTCCGGCCCTGGTAGAGGGTCAACGCGTTCAGCTCGATCCCGTACTCCTTGGCCACGTCGAGGTCGGTGCCCTGCTTCCGCCGCAGCATCTGCTTGGCGGTCTCCCAGACGTGCCGCGTGTTCTCCCGGCTGAAGGCGTAGGTCAGGACCTCGGCGTCCTGCTCCCCGTCCATGAAGGCGAGGTAGAGGCCGAGCGCCGCGGCCAGCGCCGACTTCCCGTTGCCCTTGCCGATCCAGACGTTGACGAAGGTGAAGCGGCGGTTGCCCGTGTCGCGGCGCTTGAAGCCGAAGATGTTGACGATGAGGAAGGCCTCCCACGGGAGGACCTCGAGGAAGAGGTTCACGAACGTGCAGGCCCGGTTCGCGGCCTCACGGTCGAGCCTGAACTCCGGGTTGGTGCGGTCGCGCTGGAACCGGCGGCACGCCTGGAGCAACTCGGGGCAGGCGGGGACCCGCCCGCCGATGACGTCCTGGGCGTACCGCTCGGCGACCCGGACCCAGTTCCTCCGCCTCGGCGCCGACATCAGTTGAAGAGCCTCGACAGCGCCGACTCCGCCTCGGGGGTCCGCAGCGCGGCCAGCCTCGTGCGGCTGGCGGGGGTGAGGCCGAACTCGGCCATGAGCCTGTCGACACGGGCCTGGATGCGGAGCACCAGGTCGGCGTCGACGGGACTCGCGGCGTACGTCTGCGTGAGGAGCAGCTGGAGCCGGACCAGGTTCCTGAAGGCGGGGACGTCGCTCTGGCCGGCCGCGCCGAGCGCATCTACGACGGTCTTCAGGTCGGACCAGACGCGGCGCGCGTCATCATCGGCGCCCGCGGGCGGGTCCGGCATCGGCACCCACTCGACCCTCGGCTCGGGCGGACGCGAGGCCTCACGGGTGACGTTGACCGTCCCGGTCCTGCGCTTGATCTCGGTGGGGACTCGACGTGCCGGCACGGAGTAGATAGCCGGTCACCCCGATTCTTGACCCGATGTGTAAGCGCACGCGCCCGACCTGATGCGGGGTCTAGAAGGACGCCGCCGACATTTCGACGGTCACCCGCCGAGGCCCCTGCGCTGCCCCCCGATCCACCCGGACGGCCCAGGCCTTGGTTCCCCATGGCCCGCGGCCCGGGCCACTCCGATCGTCACCGGCTCCCGGTGGCTGCCGTGTCGGACTGAGGGTGCAGGATGCCGGGATGCGACTCTGGAGGCGGCTGTACCTGGACGTGAGGCTCTGGGCGGAGCGGCGGTCCTGGTCGCTGATCTCCGCCGTGGCGCTGCTTGGGACGATGCTCGCCTTCGTGTTCCTGGTGGACGAGCACCCATGGCTCACGGGGATGCGGGGCAACCTCATCGGCGAGGTCGCGGGTGGCGTGATCTTCCTTCTCGTCGGATTCCACTTCGGCCGGAAGGTTGAGGACACCATCCTCAGGCGGGCGGAGATGGATCACCACCTGGAGCGGATGAACCGGTTCATCACGTTCCTGGAGAGCGAGGGCCACTACGACGTCATCTTCCCGAGCTTGGCCACGAAGCGCGAGCCCTACGGTCTCATCTACCGCGTCGAGCCGGTCCGCCTCGGTGGGAAGGCGCTCAAGCGAACGACCGAGATTGAGACGTCATACCTGTTGATGGTCGCTCGGCCTGCATACGAGGAGATCCTCTCGCCGGAGCAGCTCGCCGACTACGAACGTTCGCCCATCACGATCGGACGACGGTACTTCTGCCGATTCTTCAACGGCGCGTGGCACATGGGGCTGAGCACCTACCCCGGCGACTGGCACGAGTTCCACATGTTCGGGAAACAAGGCGAGTTCGAGGACAGCGTGACCGCCGAGGAGTTCTACGCCGAGGCGGCGCGCTCCACGGACCGCACATAGCTCACCTCCCGCCCCTCCAGTTCTCGGCGGCGCGGCTCCGGGCGTGGCACTCGATGCACAGCGTCTGGAGCGGGCCCGCGATGAACGCCTCCCACTCCTTCGGCGTCGCGCCGACGTGCGCCGCCTGCAGCCGACGGTCGGTGCCGCATGACCGGCACGTCGGCTCACGGGCCAGCTGCTCGGCCCGGCGGCGGCGCCACGCGTCCGTCCGGTAGAACGCCCTCCACCCCTGTCCGTCGCGGTGCGCCTCGACGCGCCGGGCCCACCTGGCATCGGCCTCGGCACGGTGCCGTGGGCAGCGGTTCTCGGGCGGGTGGACGAGGGCGGGGCAGTTCGGGGCGAGGCACGGTCTCACCCGATAGGTATGCGGTCGCCGCGAACTTCGAGCTTGACTTCTCCATCTTTGACCGATGGTGCGTGCGATTTGACTTATAACTGGTTACGAGGATCCATAGGAAATCGGCAATTACGCCAATCGGACACACCGCCCCGAGGTCGTTCGGGACGGAGGGGATGGGTGCGTCCTGACAGGGATGGAGACATGGGAACGAGGTACCTGCCGATGGGAGACGTCGTCGCCTTCATCACGAAGTTCGGCCTGACGGCCCGCGACTACCGACGGCTGCGTAGGCCCGGGATGCCGGCGAACCCCGACCGCATCTACCCGGCCTGGTCGAACTGGCCGACGAGGCGGAACCGGTGCCCCGAAGCGCTCAGGGCCGGCTACTGCCACGACGGTGAGGACGCGGTGAAGGATGGCCTCTGCCCGACCTGCGACCGTCAGGTCCGGGAGATCGTGGCCGACACGCTGGCGCAGGCCTAGGGGCCCGTAGCCGGAGACCGTGCCAATGCCGGGCGATCTCCGGCTCTCAGTCCAGATCTACTAGCTCGTCGCGGAGCGACGGGTCAGTCGCCTTCGGCCCTGAGGGGATGGGGATGTCTTGGGTCTGGTCCTGCGGTCTGCTTCGCAGACCTTGGACCTGCTGATGTCTCCGTCTTCACTGAAGGATGGACGTCTTTCTACTGGTTAATCCAACCCTTGGACCAAGCCTTGATCCAAGCCTTGGATCGCACTTGGTAGCAGTAAGGATTGGAGGGATTGGAAGGGTTCTAAGGGTTGAGAGGTCTAACAGGATTGGAGGGTCTGATAGGCCAAGGACGGAAAAGTGCAGGGCCCCAGGGCACGAACTGAAAGTGCTGCATATGTAGTTGAGGAGGAAGCAACCGTGAGTGAAAACACGAAGGTCTACACACTGAAGGCCACCTGCAAGAAGTGCGGTCACGACTTCACCTACACCCGGACCGGGAACCTGATGGGATCCCCGCGGTCGGTCTGCGACACGTGCAACCGACGCAAGGGTGCGGCGCTGCGACTGCACGTCATCTCCGTGGAGGAGTGAGCCGTGGCGAAGCCGACCAACCTGCTCGCCGCCTACCTCAGGGAGCTGCCGCTGACGAACGAGCAGAAGGTGCAGGTCTACATGCTCCACATCGCCAGCAGGGCCGGCGACGGCTGGTTCGCCGCGGTGACCGCGCGGAAGGTCGGTGAGCAGCTGGACATTGACAGTGCCCGCGAGGTCGAGGCGGCCATCACGGCCGGCGGCTGGAAGGAGGGCTCGGGACACGTCGGTCGTCAGGCGGCCCGCGGCTACTACGTGGGCACCGACGAGGCCAGGCAGGAGCAGCCGAAGACGAGCAAGGGGTTCGATGCGATGAAGGCGAGGCTCATGCCCACCCCCAGGGTAGCTGCCGAGGAGCCTTCGGTTCCACCCAAGGCGCGGCTCGTGCGGAGGAGGCCGACCGTCGAGGCAACGACCGTCGAGGATGCCCGCCGGGCAGAGTTCGACGCCCTGCTCACCGAGACCGATGGGAACTACGTGGCGGCGGCCAACCGGATGGACCCGAAGCTCGACGCGATGACGGCGTTCACGTGGGCACAGGAGTCGAAGACGTGGCGCCCCGACGGCCTCGAGTATGGCGTCGGCTAGGAGGAAGGCAGATGACCGGACGTGAACTACTGCAGCAGATCAAGAACGACCTGGCGCAGGCGAAGGATAGCCTGCGCCGGGCGAACGCCACCCTCGACCGGATCGAGGCGCGGCACACGAACGTGGAGGGGCCGTGACGTGCGGGGCCGGATCACGCTCCCCGGGAACGGGGGCATCGTGAGGACGATCGATGGCGTCAGGGCCAGGCCCGGTCACCGCGTTCCGCGGTCTCTCCACCGAGGGACCAGGCCGCTTCCTGCGCTCAACGAGGACCAGCAACCGCGGCCCCCGACCGGCGAGCCGCGGTGGTGCCTGGGCTGCGGGATCCGGGTCTACGGCCGTGCCGTCTGCGACCTCACCTGCCTTAGGCGTTGGCGGACCGCGGGCGCCGCCGAACCCCGGGGAAGGGACCCGAGGCCCGGCGTGGAACAACACGATGGGTGAGGTGGTATAATTTACCAATGGTGGACGGAAACATGGACGAGGGAGTCGAGGCCGATCACGTCGAGGCGGCCGTCCTGGCCCTGCTCGATGAGTCGCGGTCGAACGGCTGGGACCTGTTCCCGTTCTGGATGCTCCTGGAGGATCCGGAGCGGAAGCGTGAGGAGGTCAGGGCATGAGGAAGGTCTTCTGGGACGGGGCGTGGCACTTCATGGGAGCCGACGGCAAGCCGGGGCCACGGTGCGACCCTCCGACGGATGCGGAGCGGCGCGAGGTCGAGGTCGAGGAGCAGCGGCGGAAGCATCAGGCCCAGGCCGATGCCACCGGCAAGGAGGTCTGGTGGAGGGACGAGAAGTTCGTCCCGGCCGGTGGCGTCGTCCCCGAGGTGAAGGTCGCCCCGCCCCGGCGCGGGACGCACGAGTACAAGGTGATGACGCAGCGTGACCGGTGGTTCATGGGGAAGTTCAGCCCCGAGCGCCTGGAGGAGGCCGTGAACTTCTACGCGGCGGAGGGGTGGCGGGTCGTTGGCATCGCGACGGCCGACGCCGGGACGTGGTTCGGCTCGCTGGGCGGCGGCATGCGCCAGGAGATCGTCGTCTTCATGGAGAGGACGATCGAGGGTTGCTAGCCAAGGCGCTCCGCCGCCTCGGCGAAGAGGGACTCGGGCAGTGGGGCGCCTCCCGTCGGGGCAGCGGGTACCGCGTGACCGTTCTTCTTGGCATCACGAACGGCCAACGTCTCCCGGTACTCACGCGCCTCGGCCAGCTTGGTGAACTGCACCTCGACGCCCTGTGACTTCGCGAAGGCCTCGATCTCGCCGAGCGTGATGTTGAAGTACTCCTTCCTCATGTTGACGAGGTTCACCCGCTTCTCGGCGAACTCGCGGTGGAAGGCGTTCTCGAGGCCGGGCGCGTTCTCCGAGTAGATCATCGCGTGGACATCGAAGTCGAAGGGCACCGAGGCGTCTCCCAGTTCGTAGATCCGCTCCATCGGATCCAGCCGCCGGGTCATGCCGATCTTGAACATCGTCTCCGACCCGAAGGATCCGATGTTCGAGATGACGTAGACGTTCCCGCTCTTCGTGAGCTGCGCCATCGAGGTGGCCTTCTGCAGCTTCGCGTGGGCCTCGGCCAGCCGGGCCTCCAGCTCGCCCACCTTCGCGTTCACCTTGTCGAGCTCGGCACCCTTCGCCTTCTCGACGTCGGCCCGCGCCTTCTCTAGGGCCTTCTGGTAGCGGGCCTCCTCCGCCTCGGCGTCGGCCTTGGCCTTCTCGAACTCTCGCTGCGCCCGCTCCTCCTCCCGGATCCGCTCGCGGATCTGGCGCTGCTCCTCCTTCTCGTCGTGCAGCTTGACCTCGAGCTCGTGGGTGAGGCGCAGCTCCGCGAGCGCCAGGTCCCGGTACTCGGGAGAGATGGTGATCTGGCTGGAGGTGCCCGAAGCGTTGATGGCTTCGAAGGCCCTCTTGATGCGCTCCTCCATGCGCGTCACGTTGTTCCAACCGACCTTCGCGACGGCGGCGTCAACCTCGCCGTTGAACGCCCGCAGCATGACCTTGATGTTCTGCTTGGTCATGCGCGCGCCCTCGCGCTTGCTGTTGTTGACCGTCCACTCCACGGGACAGCGCGCTGCCGTCCCCGCCCGGATCATCTCCTTCTTCTGGTCGTAGACGTCGTTCAACTTCCCCTTGAACTGGTCCGACGTCGTGAAGGAGTAGTGCGGCCGATAGAGGCCGAAGGACATGTCCTCGATGTTCTCCTCGAGGAGCGCCACCTCGGACCGGAGGTGATCGTAGACCGCCTTTGCCTCGGCGTACTGGGTGGCCAGGTCCGTCCGCCGCTTCGCCTCGGCGGCCGCGAATGCCTCCCTGTCGTTGGCCAGCCTGGTCAGCTCGCTCTTCGCCCGCTCGACCTCACCCTCGACATCGAGGATGGGGGCGTACCTCGCCCGGATCTCCCTGAGCCTCAGGAGGGCGTACACGGCGAGCCCCGCGACGATCGCAAGGCCGGCCACAAGGACCGCGTCCAGCACCGACATGAGCACTCCCTCCCCAGACTTCCGTCACGCGTCGTGCCCAAGCTTGCGCTCAGGGCGGACACACCGCCGGCGTCGCTCACGGTAGGCTGCCAGTACCGGACCTTCGCTCCGGGTGATGTACGCGCCAAGTCACATGCCCGCATGACTGTGGCGCCACACCGCGCCCGGCCCATTGCGGTGCGGTGTGCCATCGGAGCCGGGGAGCCGCGGTGTCAGGGGTTGCTGCTAGGCTGCGGGCCCGTGACCATTGCAGCCCAACAGATCATCGAGGCGGCCAGACACGCCCGCGATCTGCTCGGGATCACCAACGTCCGGGAGCTCGGCGAGTTCGCACTCATGGTGGCGGGCGTGGTCGCCATCTGGCGGCAGCTCTCGAAAAAAAATATGCGCGCCGCGATCGCGGGCGAAAGTTCCGTGCCAACACGCCGGCCGCGGCGTTCGGCCCGTGGGCCCTCCCAAAAAAACGGCGCCTTGATGCCACTCGTCATCAAGGTCTTCAAAAAAAACGCCGTGGCGTTCACATAAGTGAACGCCTGGCATTGATGACCAGGTCGACCGGTCCCGGTCCTCCTTCCTAGTCGGCCCAGGAGCGCATCGGTCACTGGAGCGTCGGGATCTTCTTCGGCACCGCGACCTTGGCGTAGATCGCCTTCACCATGTAGCTGCCCTTGTGGCCGAGGAAGTGCGCCACCTCCTCAGGCGACGCCCCGCTCCTGACCGCGTTCGTGGCCACGGTGTGCCGGTACCCGCCGACCCCGAACCTCGGGATGTGGAGCCTGTCGCAGGCGCCCGCCACCGTCCGGTAGAGCAGCGACGGGCTGAAGCCGCCCCGCTCCCGTGACCGCCGGGCGGCGCCGAGCACGGTGTCCGAGACCATCGTGCGGTGGGGCTCCCCGCTCTTGTGCCGCGGGCAGACCAGCACGTTGCCGTCGATGGAGCCGGACCGCGCGAAGCGGAGCAGCTCCGACAGGTGCCAGCCCGTGCCCGAGAGCACGACGAGCAGGTCCCCCCAGCGCGGCTCGAGCGCGGCCACGACCTTCCGATGGTGGTCGATGGGGACGAGGCGGTCCCACTCGCACGGCGGCGCCGAGGGCTTGGCCAGGTCGAGCGTCGGGTCGTCCTGCCGGCGCACCCGTCCCTGCTGCCGGAGCCAGGTGAAGTACGCCTTGATCGTGGCGACCTTGTTCCGGGCGCCGCCGAGCCGCTTCACGACCCTGTTCAGGACCGGCAATGTGATCCGCTGTGGGCCGATGAGCCGGTTCCACTCGGCCAGGTGGCGACGCTTCGTGTTGATCGACTGAGGGTCGATGCCCCGTCGGCCGCAGTCGGCGAGGTACTCCTCGACCCAGATGTCGTTCAGCGGGGGCTGCGGTCCGCTGCCGCCGCCCGTGTTCATCCGGAGCAGGGCGATCAGCGCATCCTGCTCGTTGTCACGGTGCGTGGAGACCATCCGGCCGTTGACCTCCCCGTAGAAGGTCCTCCTGCCGGTCTTCTCCGATACCCAGATCCTGCCTCCGCCCCATCTCTCCCACGCCATGTGGCGCCTCCTTGCCGCCCATTTTACTCAACGTGAGATCATGATGTAACCATTAGTCCTAGTCTCGGCACGGACTATGCGTCACGGCTCACGCGGCAGCAGGGTAGGTGTGCCATCTGCGCCACTGATGCGACGCATGGTGAAGGAGGTTGAACGAGGACCACGACCACACCTCGGGCAAGGAGCGTGGCCTGCCCTGCCATCACTGGGTCATCAGCCGAGGCACTTCCGAGATGACGTCCGGCTCCTGGCGGCGACGATCAGGTGTCTGGTCACGGGGGCATCGGTGGAGGAGGCCTCAGAGGCCGGGAGCGCCCACCCCATTACATGTAACGGCCCCACCCCCGCGAAGGGATGGGGCCACATAAGTCCTTGTTTTGATTGAAGGCACCGGGCGGATTCGAACCGCCGAATACGGGTTTTGCAGACCCGGGCCTTACCACTTGGCGACGGTGCCGTGCCGGGTCAGCCTTTTATAGGAGCCCCGCTGCGCCGTCAACGCGGGCGGGCGAGCGGTATCCGGCCGCGTCGGCCTGGGCAGGCGCCCGGGCGTCCGGGCGGGCGCGGACCTCGGCGCGGGCGACCCGCAGGCCGCGGGCGCGGAGCGCGGCGGCGAGGCCGGGGAGCTCGGCCCGGGCGGCGTGCGCGAGCGCGGCGGCGGGGCGGAGCGTCAGCTCGAT